>CAYLZR010000059.1:0-10595 GCA_964388145.1 uncultured Gemmatimonadaceae bacterium
GCGCTACCGTGCGGTTGAATGGCCGGCCGGTAACGATAGTCGGAGTCGGTCCCAAAGCATTCACGGGCACGATGGTTGGAATTACGACTGACTTTTGGATCCCGTTGGGAACGGCGGCCCTGATCGAACCAGCCCAAAAGGACGCACGGAGCGAACGTGGACAGCGCCGTCTGTCGGTCACAGCGCGTCTCGCGGAGGGCGTGACGGCAGAACAGGCAGGGTTCGCGATGGACGCGTTCGGCCGCCGGTTGGCCGAAGAGTATCCCGAGAGCAACAAAAATCGCAATGTGATAACGATGCAAGCAAACGACGTCCGGTTGCATCCGTTCATCGACGCAGCTCTCTATCCGGTTGCGGGTCTCCTGATGGCGGTGGTCGGTCTCGTGCTGCTGGTTGCCTGCACGAACTTGGCCAACCTTCTCCTCGTCCGTGCATCGTCGCGTCGTAAAGAGGTGGCGGTTCGGCTTGCGATGGGTGCGACTCGTCGCCGACTTGTCTCCCAACTACTGACCGAAAGCACTCTGCTGGGCGTGTTGGGAGGTCTGTTGGGTCTCGTGTTCGCCTATTCGTCCGCGCGTTTCATCACGTCGGTTCAACCACCGATCCCCGTTCCCATAGCGGTCGATCTGCGTTTGGACGCCACGGTGTTGGGATTCGTGGTTGTTTTGTCTGTTGCCACGGGCGTGATCTTTGGACTCGTCCCTGCGCTCAGGGCGTCGCGACCCAATGTCGTGGCTACGCTACGGGACGAGAGCCGCGTGTTTGGAAAAGCGCGCCGTCGTTTCGGCCTGACCAACGTTCTGGTCGTCAGCCAGGTGGCGGTATCTCTGATGTTGTTGGTTGTGGCCGGACTGTTTCTGCGGGGCGTTGCGAACGCCCAACGAATCGACCCGGGTTTTGAGACGACCAACCTCGCGATCGCGACATTGCCTGTGGAATTTTCGGGGTTCGCCTATGACGATGTGCGCGGACTCATCCGAGAGCTAACCGCGCGGTTGGAGTCACATCCCGGTGTTTCGGGCATTGCATTGGCTGACCGCGTGCCTCTCGCGGCCAGTTTGCAGACCATGAAAATCGTCGTTAACAACAGCGTACCTGTGGACGACACAGAAGGGATCGACGTGGACTATGTGTACGTGAGCCCGGAGTTCTTCGACGTCATGCAAGTCCCAATCCTCCGGGGACGAAAATTTGCTTCATCCGATCGGGAGAATGCGCCTCAGGTTGCGATCGTGAGCGCGGCAATGGCGCGTCGGTTTTGGGGACCCGAAGACGTCATCGGCCGGCAGCTTCGCACCGGAGGCTCGGGAACCGTGATGGAGATCGTCGGCGTGGCGAGAGACATTAAGGTCCGAAGCTTGGGGGAGGCACCGCGACCCCTTTTGTATCGGCCGTTCGAGCAAAATCCGTCTTCGTTGCTCTTTGCGTCGGTGATCGTCGCAACCGATGGTGATCCGGCAGCGATGACGGAGACGTTTCGCCGCGAGGTCAGTGCTATCAACAGCAACTTCCCCTTGTACGACGCCAGGACCATGCGGGAGCACCTCGGCATCATGTTGTTTGCACCCAAGCTGGGTGCAGCGCTTTTGTCTGCCTTCGGCATTTTGGCAACGGTACTTGCCAGCATCGGGTTGTACGGCGTCGTGGCCTATTCGGTGGCTCGGCGTACGCGTGAAGTAGGTATCCGTGTTGCCCTGGGTGCCGACCGCGTGAATGTCGTTGGCATGGTGGTGCGCGAGGGCATGGGGATGGTGAGCGTGGGTGTGGTGATCGGGCTCGCGTTGAGTGCTGTTGTGATGCGGCCCATCGCTGGATTCCTCTACGGCGTGGCTCCGACGGATTTGGTGACCTTTGGTAGTGTAGCGGCGTTACTGTATGGCGTTGCGCTGCTCGCAACCTACGTTCCGGCGCGCCGCGCGGCCCGGATCGACCCGATGATTGCGTTGCGGTATGAATAATAGGTGTTAGGGGTTGCTAGGTGTTAGGTGTTAGGTATGAACCTCCTAACACCTAACACCTAAAACCTAGCACCTATCCCCTCAGTCTTCTCCTCTTCCTCCTCCTCTTTCGGCGCTTCCCAGAAATGCGGATTGGGCGGTGTCATCGCAGCCACCTCGGCCGAGTAGAGGGCCGCGTTGAAAAGGATTGGGAAATTACCGAACGGCTGGCCGCGCCATTGGGGTCGCATGCCCAGCAACACGATGTGCCCATCGCCGTGATGTACGTCTAGGGCTGCTGCAAACCCCTGAACGTGTTCTTCGCCGAGCAGATAGCCCGATAACAATGGACTACCGACCGTTGCGTATTTTGCCAGCACGGCTCCCTCGAATTCGTCGGTGACCGTAAAGACAGGGCTCCGTCTCACAAACACCTTGCTTCGTTCGGGCATGCCGGTCATCACGGGATGCGACGCATCCACCAGCATCTCCACAATAGACCCGCTCATGAAGAAGTCGCTCCGCTCCAGCTCGGCCACGACGTTCTTGACGGGAAGGTGCAGCTGCTCGACGGCGAACAGGCTACTGTTGTTGATCGTTACGAGCGTACCGCCAGCGCGGATGAAGGCGTCGATTTCACGCACGCCCTCCCGGCCAATTCCTCCCACGTACCGGGGTGCCACACTGCCCTTAGCGAATCCGTCGACGATCTGACGGCCGCTGATGTCTGCGACGATGATGACGTCGAACCGCTCTCGCAGATTCCCACCGATGACGTCGGCATTGTACACGTTGGAGAAGGCGAAGTCGTATCGTTCCAGCAGCCAGCGAGTCCAGCCTTCATCTATGCTCGCGTTCCAAGGACGATATAATCCTATCCGCGGACGGGAGATGGGCGTTCCCGTCGCACGACCCCGGTTGGTCTGAAGAGCGAGGTCGCTCACCAGTTTGTCGATCGCCGATCGATTCAAGCCGCTAATGACATACCGGCCGCTCGTTCCCGATGCTCCGCTGTCGCCAACGCTCCCGGCCTCAAAGCGTACCTGACCCCCCTGACTCCAAGCGGCGTTCACGGCACGGAACGAGTTGTTTTGCGCGGCGTCGAGCACCAAGGCCGCACCGCTACCTCGTGCAACCCCAGCCGGCGGTACGATTCCGGCGGCGACGGCGTTGCTGTTGAAACCAACTCCTATCGGAGTATCAAATTGGGCCGCATCGAGCGCGTCGCTGTTCCACGGAGTCGCGTCGCCCCGTACCGGACTCATGGCGCTACGCAACTCATCAGTCAATGGTGCTGCCGCCTCAATTACTCTCACGTTCATCTGATACGGCAGGGTCCAGCCGGCGACATCGTAGGGTTGATCCGGCGGTCCGTCGGGAAACTCCCGCAGGTCGGGATAGTCTTGTACCGCAAAGAGTTGACGGACGAAGTTTGCGTTCGGTTGATCCATCGGGATTACCCAGGTGTTTGCCGGAATGGAGCGTCCCGCGAATGACGCGTCTTGCCGCAGTTGATGCACCTCTATGCCGTTGAACGCCAGACGCCGCAGTAGCTCCACCGCGGCAACCGGGTCGCGTTGATCTTGTGGTATGAAGTACCCGTAAGGCGGGCCTTCCCGATACGACGCGACAACGTCGCGGCCAGCTTGATAACGGTTGTACAGCAGGTCGGTTTTGTACTTCGCGGCCATGTCGAGTACCGAAATACTCGCGGTCAACATGTAGTCCACCGCGTCGCGGAGTCTCCACCAACCCCCGGTCCAGGGACTCGAGTAGAGTGATTGCGGTCGAAGATCTCGCGATCGCGCCGGAAAGTCGCTGACCGTATAGAAATGCGGTGTTGCGTAACGGTACAACCCGGTTTCGGTGAGAAACGCGGCAACGTTATGGAAGTTGTTCGCGTGATCCATGAATCCGGGATACCAGTTGTCGAATCCGGTTCCCATGTGCATGGCGCCGACTTGGCCTCGTTCCTCCAGTGCCTGCGCCATCGACATGCCGATGAGGTTCACCGTACGCCACATGACTGGATGTACGAACTCGGAGATAGGTTCGGCGAAGGGTGGAATCCAAATTCGCGCTGGAAAGGGGGCGGTTTGGTGATGGTTGTATAAGATTTGTGGTTCCCATTCGCGGAGGACTCGAGTCACGACCCGCGACTCGATCATGTTCAACATGTACCCATCGCGATTGTTGTCATGCCCGACGTATTTCTGGTAGAGCCGCGGCAGGGCGGAGACCTCGTACGGCGTTCCGAGATTGGATCGGTACCAGTTGGCGACCATGCTCTGCCCGTCCGGGTTGATCGACGGCCACAGCATGAGAATCACGTTGTCGAGAATGGCCCGAATCTCGGGGTCGGCATCACCCGTGACGAGATCGTATGCGAGCTGAATCGTGTGCTGGGCGTGAGCAACTTCAGTGGCGTGTAGACCGCCGTCGATGTGTACGATGGCTTTGCCTTGTTGCGCGAGCGCCCGGGCGGTTTGGTCGGTCAGCTCGTCGGGTCGAGTCAACCGCAGGGCGATGTCCCGGTAACGATCGAGGTTTGCGAGGTTCTCCGCCGCCGAGATCAGAGCGATCGACCAGGAACGCCCTTCGGATGTTCGTCCCACCTCCACCAATTGGATCCGATCGCTGGCCGCCGCCAGCTGTTGGAAATACGCCATCGACTCTTCATACGTGGCGAGAAAGAAATCTGCTCCCACACGCGATCCCAACACCGACTCCGGAGTCGGAATGGCCGACTGGGCCATGGCGGAGGCGGCTACACCACCGCTGAGGAGCGTAATAGTTCCAAACACACGAACGATCTTCATGAAGTCTGATCTCCACCTTTGCTAGGTCTATCGCGGCAGGCCTGCGTTGGTCGGACACAGGTTGCGCGGCTTACGGCTGACGGCTCACGAAACACATGCACCCCTGCACGAGCCCAACCCCCGACTCCTGACCCCCTATCTCCCCGGCACCCGATTCCCCGCAATCCAAACCGATTCGATGGTGCGCGAATTGTTGATGTCATCCAAGGGGTTGTCGGTCAACACGACGAAGTCTGCCCATTTTCCCGCTTCGAGTGTTCCCACATCTTCCAGGCCGAGGCACGCCGCCGCGTTTCCGGTCGCGGACACGAGGATCTCCATTGGGGTGAGTCCGGCCTCCGCCATGAGTGTCAATTCCATGTGTTCGAAGTATCCTTGGAATCGTGCACGTGGCCCGGCGTCCGTGCCGAAGGCGATTGTTGCACCCCCGTCGACGAGCGGTCGCAAGTTGTGCATGGCGACCTCGAGCGCGCCTTTGTACGCCTGAGCACTGCGGCTATTTCGAACTCCTTCCTGACGCTCCGGATCGCGGAGCTGTTCCAACACGGCGGGATCCGCTTCCGCGAGGAAGAACGGATCGGCGAAGAAGCTCGGTTCGTCCTCGTACACGAACGTGGAAACTTCGCGTGTAAGTGTCGGGCTGTAGCAGACGTCTTTTTCGACCAGGAGATCGATCAAGGCTTCGTCGACCGCCTGATCTCTCACGCTGTGAGCGACGAAGTTCGTCCCGGCGTTGAGGAGGGATTTTGCGTCGTCCAAATAATAGAGGTGCGACGCGACGCGAAGGCCGTGCTCGTGCGCGCGGTCGATGACCGCTTGATAGACTGCGGGCGTCATCTTGGTGCTCGTCCCCAGGTTGTCATCGACCCGTATCTTGATGAAGTCGACGCCCATCGCGGCATTTTCGTCAACCATTGCAAGCGCTTCGTCGGGGGTGTCACCCGTCACTACCGTTCCGGCCAAGTACAGCCGGGACCGATTGAGCGTTGGCACGTTTTGCGCGTTTCGTACGCGTAACCCGGGTTCCTGGTCTCCACCGAGGCTGTTAACCGTTGTCACGCCGTATCGCGCGTTGAGTGCAAGCTGACGCAACACGTTCTCTTCCGAATACTGACCGGTCTGCATGCCAACGACGTCGCCGACGTGGCCGTGCGTGTTGATCAGCCCGGGGATGATCGTCTTACCGCTTACATCGATTTGTAGACCGTCGGCTGGAAGGTCGATGGAACCGGCTGGGCCGACGGCTACGATGCGCCCTGCTCGAACGAGGATCACGCCGTTTTCGATCGGCGCCGCACCGGTTCCGTCGACGATTCTCGCGCCGACGAACGCCGTAACCCCTTGGTCGGCTCCGCAACCCACCGAAAGCAATGCGGTGAACAACCCAAATGTGATTAGACGTGGGGACACTTCGTCATCTCCGATCTGGAGCAGTTGCGTGCCGGCTGTGGCGGCTCATTGCTCGTGGAAAGTGATCCGTTCGATGGTGCCGCCTTCGAGCACCGCGTCCACGACATTCATGCCGGCGCTGACCTCCGCAAAAATCGTGTAGTTGTAGTCGAGCCGGACATTGTCTACCAGGTTGACGAAGATTTGCGCATCGCCCGTGTCGCGACCACGGGTGGAGATTCCCACGGTACCGCGGAGGTGTGGGCGGGCGGTGAGTTCGTCCCTCGTGTAAGGTCCATCTCCCGCGTACTCATTCGCTCCGGGACTCCCGCCTTGAATCACGAAGTTGGGAACCACTCGATGGAAAGTGAGACCGTCAAAGTAGCCGGACCTCGCCAACCGGACGAAACGCGCCGCGTTGGTCGGTGCTTCGGATCCTAGCAAACGCAACTCGATTTCGCCGCCACCGTCCATGTGAAGCACTGCACGCGTTGCGTCCAGCGCCGATGTCTCATCCGGCGTCGGGAGCGGAAGTCGAGGGAGAAGAGTCGGTTTGGGAGTGTGGGTGTTGCCGGTCTGGCTGGTGAGTGCCTCGGCGATACGTCCGGCCACAGCGGAATCGAAGTCACGCAGATATGGCTCGAGTTCCGTCGTCGGAACGGCTACCCCGAACCGGATCAGGGCTCCGACGATGGCCATCCGTGGATCGCGAGAAGTCTCACGCTGTTGTTCTGTGATTCGTTTGAGCGCTGAGAGCAGCGCAGGCACCGCGTTGGCAGCGCCTGCGCCCGCGTCGAGACCGTTTGCCGCCGTGCGGAGGAGTTGATAATCGTCGCCTTGCAGCGCCGCGATATAAATGGAATGCGCGTCGGGCACCGACAGGCGCTGCAGCTCTGCGATGGCCGCCTGACGCACGTTGTGGTGTGAATCAAACGCGAGCTGGCGGAGTTGATCGAGCGCTTTCAGCTCACTTGCCGTGCGTGCAGCATACATGCGCAGTTGCCAGACGGGATGGCGCGCAAAATCGTCGACCACCGCCTCGGCGGTTCGGGGTGCAACCTTTGCCAGCGAAACAAGCGCGTGAGCGGAAAGGTGCCACGTGTCCGTATACGACGAGGGTAGCTCGGCAACGAGACCTTGAAGAACACCGAGGGGGCTTTCTCCTTGCACGCATCCGTTGCCCAACAAGTCGATGGCCAGCATCGCCACGTGGGGGTTCGCATCGATCGCCGCCGATTGGACCGGCCCGCATCCGAATGTCGGCTGCAACCACCGGCCGTAAGCGCCCAGCGCTTCGTATCGTACCTGGGCCGATGAATCACGCAGCGCGACGAGAATGATTTGGCTGCGGTCGTCCAGGCTGTCTTGTACCCGTGCCGCCATGATCGAAAGTCGCCGGACCTCCACATCCGGATCGTTGCGACTTGCACGGACAAGAGCGGCATCCGCACCGCCGGCGGCGACGAGCGCGGCTGTCGCGAGCCGGCGCACGCGAACCGCGGTCGCAATGTCGTCGAAGGGTGTGGATCGTCCCAAACGTGCGGCCCGCCGTAGTTGCACCACCGATTCCATCGTGGGTGCGTGCGAACGGGCGTTCCGCCGGAGCAACGACTCCAACCCTCGAGCCGCTCCCAGCAGCACCACGGGTGGGTTATCGCCGACGAGAGACCGCACCAGCAGTTGTTCCACGGTGCCCACCATCTCTCCGGACTCGTACGGAAGACGCCCAAGCGTTCGGAGAATAGCGCCGAGTACGGCGGGATCGGTTTCCGTAGGCAGGCTCGCGATCAGTGGTCCGCCGGCCAGGGCGGCTTGCCCGTTCATGACCGCTTGTCCCAACGCGTTCGCCGCCTCAGACCTGACCCTCGGGGCTTCATCCGAGAGCATCGGGAGTATCTGTGGGACGAGACTCGATCGCTCCATCCTTCCAAGCGCACGGACGGCGATCCGTCTGACTTCTGCATCACGCGCCGTGAGCCCCCGTACGATTGGGGCTAAAGCCTCGCTGGTGGCGGCCCGGGCATCTTCGGCGGTCAGAATAGCCTGCAGCAGATTGTCTTGATACGAATGATTGGCGCCGTCGACGTGATCGCCGGATATCGACGCCGGAACCGTGCCCAGTAGGAGCAGTACGGGGAAACGTGTCATGGGCCAGATAATGCGGGCTCCCGGCGCCGAACGCCAGCGCCCGTCGTGCCTCTCAATCCCTAGTCGTATCTCACGGCATCGGCGGGGTCGATTCGAGCGGCGCGCCGTGCGGGAACGATACAGGCGATCAAGCTGGTCATGACGAGGAGGGCCACGACACCGGCAAACACGCCGGCGTCCCACGGCTCAACCTGATACAGGATTTGGTTGAGACCGCGCGAAAGCCATAGTGCCAGCAGCGATCCAATACCGAGGCCGACGCCAATGTGTCGGGCCCCTTGGGTCAACACCGAGCGAACAACGCGGGACGTTCCCGCGCCGAGCGCCATTCGGATGCGAATCTCAGCCGTCCGGCTGGATACGGAGAACGCCAAAACGCCGTACAGACCTATCAGAGCTAGCAGCAGCGCCGCACCGCCACACACCATGAAAAAGGTGCTGAAAACACGATAGCTCCCCAACTGCTGCCCGATTACGTCGCCCATCGCTCGCACGCTGGAGACAGGGACGTTGCCGTCGATCGACGCCACCGTGCTCTTGAAGAGACTCGGAGCGTCGATCAGGTCGTCTCGAACTCGCACGGCGATGTCCATGAAGGTCAGTCCCCAGAATCCCAGCCGGGCCTGCGGATTGCCCACGAGACTTTGTGTGAACGGGAGGTAAATGCCTTCGGGGTCTCGATTCCGCGGCCCGTCCATCCAGAGGTCGGGGGCCACCCCGATAATCGTCAGCCAAGGCTCTTGGTCCTCCGGATCACGGATCTTGATTTGTCGAAAGAGCGGACTCGTTCCGCGGAAAAAGTGGTCGGCAAAACTTTGATTGACGATCGCGACCGGGTCGCTCCCCACCTGATCCCGCTCGTCGAACGAGCGACCCTGAATCATTCCGACCGCGAACGTTTCGAAGAAGTTGGCCGACACCACGACACGCGCGACGCTCGGATAATCTTCATCTGATTCGTTCATCCCTTCGACGACGATTTGTGCGGAACCCGACCCCGTGACGGGCAAGTTCGTGGTTACGGTGGCGGACAATACCCCGGGTTGATCGGCGAGTCGGTCGGCAAGCTGATCCCAAAACCGAAATCGAGCGTGGAGGTCGGGGTAATCTGCGTCGTGTAGGCCCATTCTCCGATCCGGGAGTCCGATGCGGGCAGTCATCACCTGGTCTGTCGAGAGGCCTGTGCCGACCGCCATAGTCTGCAACACACTCTTGACTGTCAGGCCGGCGGCAACGAGAACCCCTGTTGTGACGGCAAGCTCGCTTATGATGAGCGCCTTGGTCATCCGACCTACACGATAGCTGGAGGATCCCCGTGAGGTGTCCTTCAAGACTCCTGCGATGTCGGCACTGGAAGTCTTGATGGCGGGGAGAAGGCCGGCCGCCAACGTGGTGGTGAGCGTAAGGATCAACACGAACGTGAGGGGGACAGCGTCGATCCGAAAATCCCACCAGAACAGCGCGACTGGTCCGTGCGGTAACCGGAGGGCTCCTCCTTCAATCAAGCTGGATTGGAACCAATCGACGGCGAGGTGCGCCATGGCAAGGCCGGCGCCTGCTCCGATCAGTGCAATAAGAAGCGTCTCCGTGAGTAGTTGACGAATAATCCGGGCTCTGGATGCACCAATGGCGGTCCGAACCGCAATTTCCGTGGCGCGACGACTCGTACGAGCAAGGAGCAGATTTGCGACGTTGGCGCACGCCACGACGAGTACTAGCACGGCTACGATGAACATGACTCCGAGCGTGTTCATGAAGTCTTGGCCGACGTACTCGTCTCGGAACGTTTTGAGGGTCGCGCGCACGCCGGCGTTGACGGGGTATTCCAACTCGAGCCGTTTGGCGATGCCGTCGAATTCAACCACGGCCTGTTCAAAGGTGACGCCGGGTTTGAGTCGGCCGAACACATCGAGTCTTCCGCCGCCGCGCTGCACGCGGTTGTGGTCCAGGCGCAGCGGCAACCAGAACTGTTCGGCGATCGGGAATCCAAATCCCCGAGGCATGACGCCGATCACAGTAGTTTCCTCTCCGTGGATTTTGAGAGTGCGTCCGACGATTGTCGAATCGGATCCGAATTGGCGCTGCCAGATGGCGTGACTCAACAAGATCGTGTTTGGAGTACCGGGACGATCGTCCTCGGCAGAGAAGAGGCGTCCGATCAAGGGGCGCGCATCCAGCAGAGAGAACGATACATGGCTGATGAACACGCCGTCGCTTCTCTCGGCGTGCCCTCGAGGGCTTTTCAAATGAATGACGGCTTCGACGAACGCGCCGAGATCGACGAAGGAAGTTTGTTGTGCTC
>CAYLZR010000060.1:0-1660 GCA_964388145.1 uncultured Gemmatimonadaceae bacterium
CATGACCCCTGCGGCGCGAGATTCCCTGCACGGAACCTCGTTGAGCGTCCCAGCGGCGTGCGCAACGACTACATCCTCGAGTGACCGCTCACCTTTCTCGCCAAACCGAAGTACGCGGCCGCACTTCCCGCCGATGGGGCGCGCGGCCAGTTCGATCAACCAGGGTCCCTCGTCGTTATGGCGCAGCTCGGCGTGCACCGGTCCGGTCGACAGGCCGAGCGCGCCGGCAGCCTGCCCCGTTGCATCGATCAGGCTATTCTGGACTGCAGGATCGGCACGGGACGGTGTGACGTAGATCGTCTCCTCGAAGAACGGGCCCTCGAGCGGGTCGGGCTTGTCGAATATCGCCAGGATGTGGAGTCCACCATTCACGATGAGCCCCTCGATCGCGAACTCCACACCCGGGACGTACCGCTCCACGATGTATCGATCGCTCTCGCCCGCGACGACATCCGCCGATTCGAGAATGGCGCGCAACCTCGTATGCGCCGCGACGAATTCCTCCGGATCGTTTGCGCGAATGACGCCACGGCTAGCCGACAGCGACGTCGGTTTCACCACGCACGGGAACGAAACGCTCGACGCGATGTCCACCGGATCTTCGCTCAACTCGTGAACCCGGAAATCGGGCACGGGAAGGCCGCCATCGCGGAGCTGCTCCCGCTGGAGGATCTTGCTGCGCGCCGCCTGCACGGCGGCTACCGGGTTCGAGTGGAGTCCCAATTCCTGACTCATCATCGCCGCGAGCACCGCCGTATCGTCGTCCGGACCGATCACGGCGGAAAGCGGGCACTGCGCGGCAAACGCTTTGCAACCGGCCACGGCCGATTCCGGATCGTCAAAGTTGAGCGTGATGAGTTCGGTGGGATGTTGCGCCTCGAACGAACTCGGCACTTCGGACGCGACCGTCAGGTCAAAGCCAAGCCGCTTTGCCGCATCGATAAATGCGTCAGCCCTGTAGGTATGCGTGGGAAGGAGAAGCAATAACCTGGGACGGAGGAGTTCCTCCAAAACTCTCAGCTCTTCGCCGATGAAAAATAGGGATTGGTGCCCGCCGAATGATCGGTCACGTCCTCGATCCCCTGGATCGACGGTACCGTCCGCCGCAACGTGCCCTCGATGCCCTGGCGCAGCGTCACGTTGGCCATCCCGCATCCCTGACATCCGCCCTGCATCCGGAGCACTACGGTTCCGTCCTGCACGTCGAGCAGCTCGACGGCTCCCCCGTGGCTGGCGATTGAGGGATTGATCTCCCGGTGGAAGATCTCAGTCACGACGTCGAAGATCGCGTCGTCATCCAAA
Source organism: uncultured Gemmatimonadaceae bacterium (assembly GCA_964388145.1). Taxonomy (GTDB): domain Bacteria; phylum Gemmatimonadota; class Gemmatimonadetes; order Gemmatimonadales; family GWC2-71-9; genus B3T1B10. The sequence goes on from CAYLZR010000060.1 coordinate 1,303, forward strand.
TCTTGCGTGCCTTTGGGTGTTGGCGAGTCGGCCGCCGAGACCGCGGCGGTGATCGCGTACTCGATCTGCGCTTCCAGATCACACCACTCGGAGGACGGCTGCTTCTCCACCATGACGCCCTCGTCGGAGACCACGACCGCCTCAACCCCCGGCACCGCGAGCACGGCCTCCGCGACCGGAATGCCGGCGGCGTCCTCGCGGGACGAAAACCGGTACGCGCCGGGAGCCAACGCGTGTACAGGTGCGTTGACCCGAAAGGCGTAGCGGCCGTCCTGGAGTGGCTCGGCGGTGATGGTGAGGTCTTTGGCCATGACTGGTATTTAACTAGGGGCCGTGAGGGAGGGCAATGCGGTGAGAC
>CAYLZR010000060.1:1760-6269 GCA_964388145.1 uncultured Gemmatimonadaceae bacterium
ATGGTGTTCATCCGAATCAGCTCGATTTGCAGCAGGTCGGAGAGGCGATCGAACACCTGATACGACTGCTGCGTCGGGGCGGTCTCTCCCCGCTCGACCACGCCCATTAAGGCCGCGAGCTTGTTGTTGAGCTTGATCGGGAAATTCAGCGGGTCTTGGCGCGATTCGTTGCGGACTTGATAGATCTCCGCCTCTACCGCACTCAAGTTGCTGTTGACCTGGCTGCCCTGTTCATGAATCCCCCGATCGTCGGTATGCTCGAGACGATCGTCCACGTCGCCCTTGATCCGCCGGATCTCGACGACTGCGTCGTTGGCCTGACTCACGCGATCGCGAATCCGCAGTGCGAACTCAAAACGCTCACGCAGTTGCGCAATCGTCACGTGCTCCATGCGCGGATCGATCGTGATCTCGAAGTCCTGCGTCTGCGTCTCACCGTCGGCGGTCAGGCGAACCTGATAGCGGCCCGGGATGGCGGTAGGTCCGTTATTGCCGGCTGCCCAGAAAATACGTCCTTCGAAATCCGTGTAGCCCGGATACCGGAGGTTCCAACGGAAGCGATGGGATCCGGCCAATTTCGACGGCTCACCTCCGCCACCGCCTCCGAAGAACCCGAACCCAGCCTGTGGTTCCGGACTATCCTCCTCCTCGCCTTCGTATGTCCGGATCACCTGTCCGTCCGCGTCGAGGAATTCCATCGTGAATTCTTCCGCATCTTCGGCGAGGTAGTAGTACACCTCCACGCCGTTATCCACGCCGCGCACCGGATCTACCGGCTCGAAGAGATGCATGTCGGCGCTGGCCACTTGCTCGTTGAGCTGGCGCAGCGGGGCCATGTTGAACATCACCCAGAACGAACGTCCGTGGGTCGAGATCACGAGGTCGTTCTCTTCAACGATCAAATCCGACACCTGGGTAACCGGCAGGTTGAGCGACAAGGGCTGCCAGTTGGCGCCGTCGTCCCACGACACATACACCGTACGCTCTGACGCAGCGTAGAGGTTCCCGGGCGCGTGCGGATCTTCACGCACGGTGCGTATGAAATCGTCCCCCGGGATGCCATTCACGATCTTGGTCCAGCTCTGCCCGTAATCCACGGTCTTCCAGACGTACGGGGCTCGGTCGTCGTCGACGAGATACCGGATGCCGGACACGTACGCCTTGCCGGGGGTGTTCGGTGACGCGTCGATGGTGTTGATGCGGACGAAATCGGGCGCGTCACTCGGTGTGACGTTGTCCCAATTGGCGCCGCTGTCTCTGGTGATGTGTACGAGCCCGTCATCAGACCCCACCCAGATCACGTTTTCGTCGTGATACGACGGCGCAATCGCGAAGATCGTCGCGTACGTCTCGACGCCGGTTTGGTCTCTGGTGATCGGACCACCGGAAGGACCCATGGTCGCCGCGTCGGCACGGGTGAGATCGGGACTCATCTGCTCCCACGACGCTCCGTCGGTGGTGCTCTTCCAGACCTTCTGCGTCCCCGTATAGAGGGCGTTTGGATCGATTGGGGAGAACACGATGGGGAAGGTCCATTGCACGCGCTCGATGAGGTCTTCCGACGATTGCCCCATGGGATTCTCGGGCCAGACGTTTACCTGGCGCTGTTCGCCGTTGGCGTGGTTGTACCGGCTGAGGCTGCCCCCGTAACACCCCGCGAAAAAGATGTCGGGGTTGGCGACGCTGTTGGCGACGTAGCCGCTCTCGCAGCCGCCCACCGAGATGAGGAAGTTCGGCCCGCCGGCGTCATTAGACAGGTGATTCCATCCCTTGCTGGGAATACACGCCGTGCTGTTGTCCTGCTGTCCACCACAGATCATGTACGGGAAGTGATTCGTCGTCGCGACGCGGTAGAACTGCGCGGTGCTATAGTCCTGCGCGGTCCAGGTCTCCCCGCCGTTGAACGACACGTTGGCGCCGCCGTCATTGGCGTTGATCATCCGATCTGGATCGCTGGCCGCGATCCAGAGATCGTGGTTGTCGCCGTGCGGCACACGGATCTGGCTGAACGTCTCTCCGCCGTCACGCGATCGGTACAATCCCGTGTTGAGGGCGTACATGATATCCGGATCTTGCGGATCGGCGTATATACGCGTGTAGTAGAACGCGCGTTGGCGAAGGTTGCGGTCGTCGTTGATCCGACTCCACGTCGCGCCGGCGTCGTCGGAGCGAAACATTCCGCCCTCCGCGTGCTCGATGAGCGCCCAGACGCGATGCGGCGCGGCGGGCGACAGTGCAACGCCGATCTTTCCGATCACGCCCTCTTGGGGCAACCCCTCGTTGCGTGTGATCTCTTCCCACGTTTCACCGAAATCGACGCTCTTGAACAACCCGCTACCCGGGCCGCCGGAGGACATGCCCCACGATTTGCGCCACGCTTCCCACAACGTCGCGTACATCACGGCGGGGTTGTTGGGATCCACCGTGATGTCGCCGCTGCCGGAGCGGTCGTCGCGATACAACACCTTGCGCCACGTGATGCCGCCGTTGGACGACTTGAACACGCCCCGCTCGGGATTCGCGCGGGAATGCTTCCCAAAAGCCGCAACCCACACCGTGTTGCAGTCTTGGGGGTGAATCCGGATCCGCGAGATGTTTTGCGTTTCCTTTAGTCCCATGTGCGTCCACGTCTCGCCGGCGTCGGTGGACTTGTAGACTCCGTCCCCCTGTTGGATGTTGCCGCGTAGCTGAGTCTCACCCGTTCCGATGTACACGATGTCGGGATTGGCCTCGCATATCTGCACGGCCCCCACCGACGCACTCGTCAACTGCCCGTCGGTGACCGGTCTCCAGGTCGTACCGCCATCGGTGGTCTGCCACAACCCGCCTCCCGTAGCGCCGAAATAATACTCGAGCGGCCGCGCGTCGCTGCCGGCTCCGGCCGTCGAGCGGCCGCCACGCGCCGGTCCGACGTTGGTCCATTGCAGGGCGTCGTAGAGCTTTTCGGGATAGGTCTGTGCTTCAGCGCCGACTGTCCACATACCGGTGCAGAGGACGGTCAGCAGCGCGGTGCGCATGTCGCGAATCGAACAACGGGGGAGCATCGGGGGTTACCTCGTCGGTGACGTGTTGTGCTTCTTTCCTTAGAACAGGGCGCGAAACATAGCCACTCCGACGGTCACCCGCCAATGCCGGAGCACACCTCCTTCAGCTCCCTCAGGAAACCGCAGAGATCGCAGAGGACGCTGAGCGCACCGAACCCGCGGACTCCACATTTTCTCTTGGTGCGCTCACGGCCTGGGTGATCGGCTGAACGAACAAGCCCACGGGAAATGGGATCCCGTAAAGACCAACAAGGGGGCTCTCCCTGCCTACGGCAGACGTTGCAGCAGCAAAAGCCCGAACCACTGCCTGTCGTCTGTAAAGACTTCCTTAACCGCGAAACCGAAGCAGCGGAGGTAGTCTTTCATCTTGTCGAGATCGTACTTCCGGCTGATCTCCGTCATGACCATCGTGCCCTTCGGCACGGTAATCGTCCGCTCGAGAGGCTGGAGATACACGTCTTGGCGAGACAAGAACCGCGCGTAGATCTCAATACGCCGCCACGACGAATTGTACAGCGCAACGTGTTCGATCGCATCGAGATCTATTTGCGCACCGAGTTCTCGATTGATTCGCGCGAAAAGGTTTTTCGTGAATTGCGCGGTCACGCCCGCCGCGTCGTTGTAGGCCGCGTGCAGGATCGATTCATCTTTGACGAGGTCGATACCCAGCAATACGAAATCGCACGGTGACAACGCATCCGATACACCCTGCCAGAACATATCCGATTCCCGCTGGTCGAAATTCCCGATGCTACTCCCCAGAAACACGACCATCGCCGGCGAAAACTCTTTGAATAGCGGAAATGCGCGTTCGTACGTATCCGCGAGGCCGGTGACGGTAACCTTTGGGTGACGCGCGACGATGGCATCTCTCGCCCGCTTGAGCATACCCTCGCTCACATCGACCGGCACGTACCGAACGGACGATTCCGCAGCCGCGTAGGCAGACAACAGGTAGTCCGTCTTGACAGAATTTCCGGAACCGAGCTCGATCAAGGTGACCGAACCCGTCGCATCGTGGATGTGTGACGCACACCTCTCCAGGATCTCCGCTTCGGCATCGGTGAGATAGTATTCCGGCTGTTTGCAGATCTCCTCGAAGAGTCTGCTTCCCTCGTCATCGTAGAGAAATCGACAGTGCAACCAGGGAGGAGTGTCGCTCAGTCCGAGGGCGACCGATTTGGCGAATTCTTCGAGCGCGGCGCCTGCCGCACGGGGATCGACTATGACACTAGCTACATCCGAGTCAGGCGCATCGGGGGCAACAGACGCAAGCAACTCGGCATGACTGAGGCGCCGGCTAGAAACGGGAGAAACCCTCGACTAAATGAATACCTATGGGGAAGGTCTATAACCTAGCCGGGCGGCAGAGGGTGTCAACGTCGAGAAATACACGTCAAACGTGGTTGTCTTCGAGCCTACTTTCGTCCGGAACCGGTTGGTCACCGCGGTGTAACGGCCTGTC
>CAYLZR010000060.1:6369-7870 GCA_964388145.1 uncultured Gemmatimonadaceae bacterium
TCGGCCACGGTCGGGGAGGTGCGCGACCGGCTTGCCGACGACCTGGCCTATTCCACGGTCCTCACGGTTTTCCGCACCCTCAAGACCAAGGAATTCGTGCGATACGAGCAGGAAGGCAAGGCCTTCCGGTACCATCCCCTCATCCAGCCCGACGACGCCGGCGACAGCGCCCTCGGCAGGTTGCTGAGCAAGGTGTACCGCGGATCGCGTGAAATGCTGGTGACCCGTCTGGTGTCCGACGAAGACGTGTCGCCCGAAGAACTCCGTAGCATCCGCAAAATGCTCGATGAGCGTCTCAAGGAGATGGAACAATGATCGCTGCCTGGATGTGGTACTCCATCGTGATTTCCGCGTTCATCGGGTTGGCGGCCGTCGCCTGCGAACGGATGCTGCGTTTGGCGGGACAGCCCGCGCGCTGGGCGTGGGGAGCCGCCATCGTGACATCGGTCGCGATTCCTTTGTACGCGCTGTTGCAGCCCGCCGCTCCCGCCGGCGTGGTGCCCGTCGCGCTCGATACTCCTTCAACCATCATCGACCCGGCGTGGTTGCTGCAGTTCTTGAATGCGCCCGCCGCCTCGCCGACGTACACGGCGCTGACCGGCACGATCCTGACGGTGTGGATTACCGCGTCGCTGCTGCTGGCCGCGGTGTTGACGACCAGTCAATTGCGGGTTCGCCGCGAAACGAACGAATGTCCCGTGAAAATTGTGGACGGCGTATTGGTGCGACAGACTCAGAGTTTGGGACCGGCCGTCATCGGAAGCTTCCCGAGCATCATCGTGCTCCCGGTCTGGGTACGCCGGCTCGAAACTGATTGCCAACGCCTCGTGTTGGCACACGAACAGGAGCACATCCGCGCGGGCGACCTCAAGCTTCTGTTGGGTGGATTGTTTGCCGCGGTGCTCGTGCCGTGGAACCTGCCGCTGTGGTGGCAGCTGCGCCGGCTGCGCGACGCGGTGGAATTGGATTGTGACGACCGCGTCATCAAGAGCGGCGCCGATCCGCGGGTGTACGGTGAGCTGTTGCTCGAGGTCGCCCGGCACCGCAGCGCCGTGATCTTTCCGGCGGCGGCGCTGTCCAACCCCAAATCGTTACTCGCACGGAGGATTCACAAGATGATGCACCCCAATCCGAGAGCCCGCACCGCGCGCGCCGGCATCGCGGCCGCGGTGGCGACGCTGCTGGTGGCGCTGGCGTGTGAGACACCAATGCCCGCCGCGGTTGAAATCGACCAGGAACTTGGGACGATTACGACGGTGAGCTTCGTGTATGGCGAAGCGGACGTAGACAAACGGCCGGAACGCATGTCCGGGCCCCTACCCCAATACCCGGTGATGCTCCGTCAAGCCGGTGTCGAGGGCAACGTCATGGTCGAATTTGTCATTACGCCCGAAGGTAGGGTCGATTCGAGTTCGGTCGAGGTGGTCGAGTCGACCAATCGGGCGTTCGAGGCGCCGGCGATGCACGTGATACGAGGAAGTTTGTACTCCCCCGGCGAAGT
>CAYLZR010000060.1:7970-10450 GCA_964388145.1 uncultured Gemmatimonadaceae bacterium
TGCCGCCAACGGGGTCATCCAGATCTTCACGAAGCGTGCAAACATCGACAAGCATTAGGCTTCGGCATCCGCCTCACGAAACGGCCCCGTGGTTGTGTCCACGGGGCCGTCTTCGTTTGCGAGCACCGTTGTGGACACGGACGCGACTCGTCACGTTTCCACGTCGTGTCGATTTCTGATTCTCCGGTTCGTCATAGGGGAGAACGCAAGAAACACACCCCCTTTTTGAGGAGTACCCAATGGCAAGCTTCATGCTCATCGCACGGGATGTCCCCGCGGACTTCGCCGATGTCAGCCCCGAAGACATGCAGCGGATCATCGAGAAGTACGTCGCCTGGGGCAACCGGCTGGAAGCCGCCGGCAAAAAGAAACTGGGCCAAAAGCTGCGCGACGGAGAAGGGCGGGTCATGCGAGGCAATGGTGGCGAAATATCGATCACCGACGGACCGTTCTCCGAAACGAAAGAGGTCGTCGGCGGCTACTGGCTCATCGAAGCAGCCGACTACGACGAGGCGGTTGAGCTGGCGCGCGATTGCCCGCACATGGAGTACGGGGCGTCACTCGAGATCCGCCAGGTCGAAGAGGTCTGACGTCACGTGGCGGCAGGCTCCACGTCAACGGTTTCGGGGTTGGTTGACCATCTGTTCCGGCGCAAAGCCGGGCAGATGGTTTCCGCCCTGACGCGCCTACTCGGACCGGCAAGCCTGGAGTTGGCGGAAGAAGTGGTGCAAGACGCGCTGCTCAAAGCGCTGCAGACGTGGCCCGCCAACGGCATTCCCGACAATCCCGGAGGATGGCTCGTTCAGGTGGCAAAGAACCGAGCGATCGATCGGCTGCGGCGAGAGGACCGTTATGCTGAAAAACTCCAAGTGCTCACCCAACAAATGTCTCCCGACACGGCAACGGATTGGACTTCGTGGGGATCGGAGGACGACGAACTTCGGATGCTACTCCTATGCTGCCATCCGGCGCTGTCACGCGAAGGACGCGGTGCACTCACGCTCAAGACCGTGGGCGGTTTCAGCGTAGCAGAGATCGCTCGCGCATTTCTCACTCGCAAGACGACGGTGCAACAACGATTAGTGCGGGCGAAGCGAATGCTGAAAAAAGATTCCATCACATTCGACGTACCCACGGACGACGACCTGCTGACACGAATCGAGAGCGGGTTGGAGGTGCTCTATCTCATGTTCAACGAGGGATACGGCGCCTACCAGGGTGACAATCTCGTGCGAGCGGATCTGTGCCAGGAGGCCATCAGGCTGACCACGATTCTCGCCGAGCATCCCGCAACGGCACGTCCCGAAGTCCACGCGTTGCTCGCGCTCATGTTGTTGCAAGCGAGCCGATTACCCGCGCGGCTCGATGCCGACGGCGCCGTCGCGTTGCTCGCCGACCAGAACCGTGAGCTGTGGGATCGATCGATGATCGGCGCGGGGTTCCTCTCTCTGGAAAAGTCTACGGGTGGCTCGAGCATGACCACGTATCACCTGCAAGCCGGAATCGCGGCCGTTCATGCGGCAGCGGCGAGTCATGAGGAAACGGACTGGGAACGCGTCCTCGAACTGTACGACCGACTCTTTGCCTTGAACCCTTCACCGGTCGTAGGACTCAATCGAGCGGTGGCACTGGCAATGGTCGAAGGGCCCGAGGCGGGCGTGATGGCGCTCCGTGATATCGCAGACCATGCAGCGCTCCAAGACTACTATCTTCTGCCTGCCACCCTCGGCGATTTCTTTGCGCGCATGAACGAGTGGGACGCCGCCGCCAAGCACCTCAAACGTGCTCTGCAGCTCCCCTGCAGCGAACCGGAAAAGAGGTTTCTCGAGAAACAACTCGCGGCGTGTCGTAAGCCGAACACCGGAACGGTGCCAAGGTCACCATGACAAACCGGGCGTTTAGTGGTGCGGTGAACTAGGCGCGTCGGGAACCATGTCCGGGGGTTCGCCGAGAAAAGCCGCGACAATAGCATCTAGATTGACGAGATGCTGGGCGATGCGCTCGGCGAGAAAGAAGCCGATCCCCTCTACCGCCTTTCCCAACTCGTCAGCCATGGCGAGAAATGGCTGCCGCTTGGCCGGTATATCATGGAACACCACCGCGTCGATCCACTTCTCGAACATCTCGGCGTGCGTGATCCGCCGTTCGTTGAGAATCGACGCGCTGTCCAACTCGCCCTGGATGGGAGCGTAGCTCACCTCGAAGGCGCCCAGGCGTTCCTGGATCTCGGGAGGGGCCGTCTCGCGAAGCAGGTGGACGATACGGCCCATGTTGACGGGATCGTTCTTCAGATAGGCCCGGCGCACCGGGATGCACATGTTGCGGACGCGAGTGGTATCACCTTCAGCCTCGATGTAGCCCCTCACCACCCGGACCGTCTCGTCGTCATCTCGGGCCTCCGAGAGGGCGGCCCGCGCCTCGGCGGCTACCTGCCGGAAAATTCGGAGCTTGGAGCGCTGCGCATGCGTGAGCTGCAGTTC
>CAYLZR010000061.1:0-3104 GCA_964388145.1 uncultured Gemmatimonadaceae bacterium
GGTGTTGCCGGCGCTCGTGTCGATGGCTTGCTCGCAGCCCTCCGTATCGGGCGAGAGCGTTCGCCTCACGATTCCCCGGGGATCGTCGGTATCGACGGTGTCCGACTCCCTGACCGCTCGAGGTGTCATCGGTTCAGCGCGATGGTTTCGATTGTACACGAAGCTCGTCGGATACGAACGATCCATTCAAGCCGGTGTCTACGACTTCCCACTTCAGGGAAAGTCAAGCGAGGTGTTGCGCACTCTCGTAGCCGGTCGTACGGCTCAGAATCGGCTCGTGGTTCCCGAAGGACTCATCCTCACCGAGATCGCCGAGCTAGCCGAATCGCAACTCGGGATATCGGAGCAGGACTTCCTCGCCGCGGCGCACGACAGCGGCCTGGTGGCAGGAGTGAGAGCCACGGAACCGACGCTCGAGGGATATCTCTATCCGAACACGTATCACGTGTCGGTGGGAGCGTCCGCCCTGGATGTGGTCAGGCAAATGGTGTCGGAGTTCGAGACGCGTTGGCGACCCGAGTGGGACGCACGACTCGACACCCTGCAATTGACTCGGGATCAGGCGATCACACTCGCCTCGATCATCGAGGGTGAGGCTCAACATCCTGTTGACCTTCGATACGTGTCATCGGTCTATCACAACCGTCTGGCGCGGGGAATGCGCCTCGAAGCCGACCCGACGGTCATCTATGCTCTTGGAACCCGGCGTAGGTTGTTCGAACGAGACTATCGAACCCCTTCGCGGTACAACACGTATCTGATCGACGGCCTCCCACCACATCCGATAGCACAACCATCCGCGGCAACCATAGAAGCGGCGCTCTATCCACGCGAGAGTGACTTTCTGTTCTTCGTGGCCGGACCGGGCGGGCGACACATCTTTTCTCGCACCTATCGTGAACACATCGCAGCCATCCGGCAGATACGTGACCGTTAAGGAGCTGCTACGTCAACACAAAGACGCATCCAGGGCATTGCGAATTCGGCGCGTGGCACGCTCGATGTCGGCCGCACCGAAGATGGCACTAATGATCGCAACACCTCGAGCGCCGGCCGACACGACGTCGGATACATTCTCTTCGTCGATGCCGCCGATACCGATGACCGGGATGCCTTCGGGCGCGAGGCGTCGCAGGGTGCGAAAGCCCTCTGCGCCCAGGGGGGCGCCCGCGTCGGCCTTGGTCATGGTTCGGGCAAACGGACCGAGACTCCAATAGTGCGCCGAAGCATCGGCGGCCTCGTGTGCTTCGGTGGGACTGCCCACCGAAAGACCAACGCGGAGCCTCGATGGCACGATCGCTTGCACACGCCCCGGCGGAAGGTCGCCAGCACCGAGATGCACTCCGTGAGCGCCCGCCGCCAGAGCCACATCGAGTCGATCGTTGACGTAGACGGGAACCTCGACGATGCGCATGACCTGCTCGGTGGTACGACACAGCTCGGCGGCGTTACTGTGTTTGATTCTGATTTGAACGGCAGTTGCCCCACCACCGACAGCGGCACGGCAAGCGTCCAAGACATCCTGCCCCTCATGGAGCTCCGGGGCGGTCACAGCAATCAAACGGTAATCGGGAGGCACAACTAAATATTATGGGTGTGCGGGGAATTCGTGGAGCCACAGTGGTTGAGGCAGACGAGAGAGAGCTTATTCTCGAGGCCACAAAAGAGCTGCTCGAGGCACTCGTCCAGGAAAACGATGTTGCCGTAGAGGATATTGCGAGCTTAATGTTTACGATGACTCCCGACCTCCGAAGCGTCTATCCGGCGCAGGCAGCGAGGTGGCTCGGGTGGAAACACACGCCGGTGTTGGGTGCGACGGAGACCGACGTCCCCGGTGGTCTCCCTCGATGCATCCGCATCTTGATGCACGTCAACACGGATCGCGTCGCAGCGGATATCAAGCACGTGTACTTGCACGCCGCTCAGACCTTGTATCCGGAAGCGTGATGGAAACGATTGTCGTATCTCCACGAGGGGCAAGACGCTGGCGGCGCGGTCACCCGTGGATCTACCGCTCGGACATCGAACCGTCCAATGCGCCCCCGGGCGTCGTGTGTGCCAAAGAGACCAACGGAACTTATCTCGGGCAGGCGCTCTGGAGTCCACCTTCGGAAATCAGCCTGCGTTTTCTCACGACGGAAGAATCCCCGGTCGGCGGCGAGTGGTGGCACAATCGCCTGGCCGAGGCGCTCGCCGTGCGTAATCCGGAGACCTTGGACGCAACGGGCTATCGCATCGTGCACGCGGAGGGGGATGGACTGCCCTCGTTGATCGTGGACAAGTACGGCGAGATCGTTGTGGTGCAGCTGCTGTCAGCGGGGCTCGAAGCGGTCCGAGACCACGTGCTGAGTGCCATCGACGAAATCGTGAAACCGAAATCGATCCTCTTGCGAAACGACGCCTCGGTGCGACGACACGAGGATCTGCCTCTCAAAGTCGACGAAATACATGGCCCTGTTCCCGAATTCGTGGAAGCACGCGAGGGGGCGGTGCGCTACTGGGTGGCCCCGCATACCGGTCAAAAAACCGGCTGCTTTCTCGATCAGCGCGAGAATCGCATGCTCATGGGCCGACACGCGCACGGGCGCGCGCTCGATCTGTTTACATACCAGGGACTGTTCGCCCTCCAGATGGCCAAACCCGCCGAGAGTGTTGTCGCCGTCGACTCCAGTGCGGCTGCGCTCGAGGTCGGAGCCAAGAACGCCGAGTTGAACGGCGTGCAGAACATCGAGTGGGTGGAGGCGAACGTCTTCGACCTGCTACGCGAGTACGAACGGGAGGGGCGGCAATTCGACACCATCGTGCTCGACCCACCGGCGTTTGCCCGACAGCGATCCGCCATCGACCGCGCGCTGCGGGGATACAAGGAAATCAACCTCCGGGCGATGCGCATCTTGGCGCCGAAAGGCACGATCTTCTCGGCTTCGTGTTCCTTCCATATCGGAAGGGACCGTTTCTTCGAGATGCTCATTTCCGCAGCGTCAGACAGCGGCCGACGCCTCGTCCTCGAGCAGACGACCAGCCAGAGCCGTGATCATCCCAGCGTTCTCACCATCCCCGAAACCGGGTATCTGAAAGGCGCACTGCTCAGGGCGGTGGATTGA
>CAYLZR010000061.1:3204-4508 GCA_964388145.1 uncultured Gemmatimonadaceae bacterium
TTGACCGTCCGACCGGCGATCGCGAGGTTGACGGTACCGTGCAAACCAATCCCCCATCCCAACATCCGCGGCGTAGGACTCAGTCGCTGCGCCACGAGTACGAGGAATACATCCTACAGCGGATCGAGGAATACAAGGAGCGACTCTCGCGTGTGGAGCTGTTGAGTCTGGGGGACGATGCGGTCCGCGAACTCGATGCGGGGCCACAGGGCCAGTTGGTGCTCACCGAAGTACTCATGCTCGATCACGTCGATCGAATCATCAAGCGACGGCTGCGGCTTCCTGGCTTCCGTCGCTGGCGCGAACGCCACCTCAAGTTGCGGCGGGCGCAACAGTCGCCGACACATTGGGGGCTCCCTACCGACACTCCGCTCGCCACCTTGGCGAGGCGCCTCGAGCACCCGGCACTTGCGCTGGTCGTCGGGGCGAGGGCGGCGCCGGCTGGTTTCCTGATTGCGGCTCACGACGCCAATGTGCTGCTGATCGATCAAGATATCGTCGGTATCGAGGCCAACGAGACCCGCGCGGCGACTGAGGCGTTGGGCCATAACTTCCAGGCACTCGTGATCAGCTTGGGCAGTTGGTTTCCCGATGTGACCCCCAACCTCGTCGTGATCGATCCGTTGCTGATCGCGTCGCTCGGCGAGGCGACAGCGTCGACGCTCGTCGAGATCCTCAAGTCGCAAACCGCTCCGGGCGGCGTGCACCTGGTGCTCCCTGCCGTCGTCGAGAAAGACCCTATTCCCAAGGAAGTGTGGTATCGGCATTACGAGGGGTGGGAGGTGGACTCGTCGGCTCGGGCGGACCGTCCCCATTGGATCCTCGCAACACAACCCTAGTTCCGACCTGACCCCCTAAACGTCGCGGGGCCGGCAAAGCGGCCGGCCCCCGTGCAACGTACTGTACTAAACTGCGGCGTCGGCCTAGCGGCGGCGACGCCTCGGCCGTGTCGTCGCGGCCTTCTTCGCGGTTTTGCGACGACGCTTGGTGGCCTTGCGCTTCGTGGCCTTCTTTCTGCGTTTGGTCGCCTTGCGCTTTGTGGTCTTTCTGCGTTTGGTGGCCTTGCGCTTCGTGGCCTTGCGCTTCGTGGCCTTTCTGCGCTTGGTCGCCTTGCGCTTGGTGGCCTTACGCTTCGTGGCCTTTCTGCGCTTGGTCGCCTTGCGCTTGGTGGCCTTCTTCCTTCGCCTAGCTGCCATGAAAGTCCTCCCGGGAATAATGGGTCGATCCGTCCGGATTAGACGGACCTCAGGTTGTGCGGCGACTGCCGCCGCGGACCACTCTTGCGTGCTCGAGCAGTTGAGTGG
>CAYLZR010000061.1:4608-10406 GCA_964388145.1 uncultured Gemmatimonadaceae bacterium
GTTGTGCGGCGACTGCCGCCGCGGACCACTCTTGCGTGCTCGAGCAGTTGAGTGGAAGCCTTCATCGGCGATCGGCTTGCCTGACTTATTGTCCGGTGTCCTTTCGCTGATTCGTGGAGTTCAGTGTCTGGTTTGGAAATCGAAAAGAGGGGAACCAAAATGGCGCCGTCGGAAAGGAAAGCCGGCGCTGCCACAAGTTTGAGGCATCGTTTGGAATAGCATTTTTGTTTGTAGCGTCGAGGCCGCTTCATGTAATTAGTTTTCCGGTCGGCGCGTAAATCGAAGCGAATATTATACATACCATCGAAACGCGCAATACTTTTTTTCAGATTCGGCAACAGCAAACGCCGACCAGCGTTCGGTTTTTCCACAACCAAACGAGTGAAGCGAGCAAATAAATCCACTACGAGTGCGTGACCGAGCATCGATCCGTTCCCAAAAAGTTTCCCCTCGCCGCGCGATCAGCGTTGGTATCCATCATCGCGCGACCGTCCCCAACGTAGAGTGTTTGATTCCCGCGTCTGTGAGGAAAATCACCATTCACCCGCGTACTTCGTGCCGTTTCGGGTCCGCCGATTATATTATCCGGCACTTGTTCAACGACTTTTCCGCGAGTAGCGATGCGCGCAATTCAAAAGCTGGAACGGGCTCCCGGCCTGACTCTCACCGACATTCCGAAACCCAACTGCGGCCTCACCGACGTCGTGATACAGGTGCATCACGCCGGTGTCTGCGGCACAGATCTTCATATTGCGGATTGGGACGAATGGGCCCAAAGTCGGGTCAAACCTCCAATCGTCGTCGGACATGAATTCGCCGGTGAGATCATCGAAATCGGCCAAGATGTGGGCGACGCTTTCCACATTGGGCAGCGCGTGACGGCGGAGGGACACATCGTTTCGGGACACACGAGACAGAGCCGAACGGGGCAAGAACACGTGTGCCCCAGCACCCGGATCATCGGCGTTGATCGCGACGGGGCATTCGCCGAATTCATCGCGATGCCGGCGTCGAATGTGATGCCGCTCGGCGACATCTCCACGGTCATGGGAGCCATCATGGATCCGGTCGGTAACGCGTTTCACACCGTGCTGACCGCCGAGATTCCGGGGAGCACCGTCCTCATTCTCGGCTGCGGACCGATCGGGTGTTTTGCCGTTGGCGTTGCACGGGCAGCCGGAGCGGCGCGCGTCATCGCCGCCGACCTCAAACCCCGACGCCTCCAAATCGCCGAGCAAATGGGCGCGCACGTGTGCATCGATGTCACGCGCGAAGACGTCGTGCACCGGGTGATGGACGAGACGAATTCCGAGGGCGTCGACGTCGTGTGCGAGATGTCGGGCCACCCCGTCGCCATCCGCCAAGGTCTGGAATGCGCGCGTCCTGGCGGACGTGTGCAACTCTTGGGCATTCCGAAGAGCGAGGTCCCCATCCGCCTCGCAAAGGATGTGATTTTCAAGGGCCTCACGCTGTACGGCGTGGTCGGACGGAAGATGTTCGAGACTTGGTATCAGATGCGGTCGTTCATCGAGTCCGGACTCTTCGACCCCTCCCCCGTCATCACTCACACCTTCCCAATGGCGCAAATCGATGACGCGCTCGGCGCCATTCGATCGGGCGAGGCTGGCAAGGTGATCCTCGAAATCGGAGGAAGTGCATGAACGCCACGATGGTTCAACGGCTCCACAACGAGCTGGACCAGTTTCGCCAAAGCGGGGTGTACAAGCGGCTCAATCATATTGACTCTCCTCAAGCGCCCCGTGTCGTGATGGAGGGACGCGGTGAGGTCATCATCCTGTCGAGTAACAACTATCTCGGCCTGAGCAACGAGCCCTCGGTGGTTCAGGCAGGCAAAGACGCACTCGATCGCTTCGGCGCCGGCACGGCCAGCGTACGCTTTATCTGCGGTACCTTCACCATTCACCGCGAGCTAGAGCGTGAGCTCGCCGACTTCGTCGGCACCCCATCGTCGCTCTCATACGGATCGTGCTGGAATGCAAATGAGGGGCTGTTTGCTGCACTCGCCGGCCCGGACGACATCGTGATCTCCGACCGCTTGAACCACGCATCCATCATCGATGCCATGCGACTCGCCAAGGCGATCGGGAAGTGTGAAACGGCGGTCTACGAGCACTCCGACCTCGACGACCTCAAGGCAAAACTGGAGGCCACGCAAGACAAGCGTACGCGCTATGTGGTCACCGACGGCATCTTCTCGATGGAGGGCGACGTCGCGAAATTGGCCGACATCGTGCAGCTGGCGCGGCAGTACGACGCCGCAGTGGTGCTCGACGATTCCCACGCCACCGGAGTGTTGGGAGCCACCGGCCGCGGCACCGCCGAGCACGCCGGGGTGCTCGGTCAGGTGGATATCATCACGTCGACCCTGGGCAAGGCGCTCGGCGGCGCCGCGGGTGGATTCGCAGCCTCCTCGGAGGCCCTCACCGATTACCTCACCCAGCGGGCCCGCCCCCAGCTGTTCTCCAACGCCCTTCCATGCACGGTGGCCGGCAGTGCTCTGGAGGCGGTCAGATTCCTGCGCAACCACCCCGAGCGGGTCGCCACCCTGCATGAGAACGCGGCGTACTTTCGAGACCAGCTCTCGGCCCGGGGCTTCAAACCCCTGAAGGGCAACACCCCCATCATCCCCGTCATACTGGGGGAAACCGCCAAGGCTATCGAGATGAGCAACCTCCTGCTGGACGAGGGGGTCTTCGTCACCGGGTTCGGATTCCCCGTCGTCCCGAAGGGCGAGGCCCGGGTCCGATGCCAAATTTCAGCAGGCCACACGCGAGACGACATGGACCAGGCCCTCGAGGCCTTCGTCAAGGTCGGAACTCGGCTGAAGTTGATCTAGATCACTGCACGCCGAAGAGGTCGTCTCGACCGAACGGTAGGTCAGCCGGGTCGGGACAGCCAAGGCGAGTCGCGCTCGAAAAAACGCAGCTCCCAATCCGCGGCCTGCGATACGCCGATTCGTACCCCTAACCCCACTTTCCTCTTGGGAAGTGGGGTTCCTCTTTTCACGACGATCCGCGCGTCATCGAGAGGGGCCCGATTGAATGCCGACGTGATCCCGAGCGCCTGGGTCAACCGGCCGGGCCCCGAACACAGCAGCCGTGGGTCCTTCTGCTTACGACGGCGCGACATCGCCGCTGAACCCTCCATCGGCTCGAGGGCCCGCACCAACACCGCGGCCGGGTACTCCTCGCGCTCAGTCACGACGTTGAAGCACCAGTGGATCCCATAGGCGCGGTAGACGTAGGCCGTGCCGGGAGGACCGTACATTGGATCGGTCCTCGCCGTCCGACGCCAATTGGCGGAGTGTGACGCGGGGTCATGGGGACCGAGATACGCCTCGACCTCGACGATTCGGCCGGCGGTGCGTGTCCGGCGGACGTGGGTCTCGATCACGCAGCCCAAAAGATCGCGCGCGACACAAACCGTGTCGCGCGCGTAGAATTTCATCGGCAGGACGGATTCACTAGTCGTCTTGGTCTTCTCCCCGCACCGCCCGAGACAGCGCTTCGGACATGCGCTTGAAGATCCCACCACCCTTGGGATTGGCTTGCTCGGCGCGTTTGGCCACGAACGCCCCCGACGCCTGTGTCTCGCGTGACGTCCGGGTTGCCGGTTTGCCCTGCTCATCCCGAGCGGCCCCGCGTCTCGATGGTCCAGGCCCCCTTGTACCCGTTCGCGTGGCGGCCGCCCGATGCCTGTCGTCGGCTCTTCCGCTACCAGGCGTGACCCGACGGGGGCCTCGAGACTTGGCGTTCCCGTCATTCGAGTCCGTTGCATCCGGATCGGAAACGCGCTTGCCGTGTCGCGGCCGGCCACCTGTTCGAGGCGTGCGCCGCTCGGATGTGGTCATCTTCTCGGCGCGGCCTGTCGCATCGCTCTTCGACGGTTCGTCGGGGGTTCGGACCTCACTCCGAGCCACGGTGGGTTTTCTCCCCCGGCTCGACCCTCTGCCCCGAACCGAGCGCCGGCCCGTTGGCTTGGCGCGAGGGAGCACGGGCGCTATTTCCGGAGCAGGCTCGGAAACCGCCGGCTGCGGTGTCGGCGGTTTGCGCCCTCTACCACGAGAGCTGCCTCTACCCCTCACCGACCTGCCCGCCGGCCGAGCGTCCGCCGCGGGCTTCCCGTCGCCGGCTGTCGGCCTCTCAACTTCCTCAGCCACCGGGGCGCGGGCGGGGGCGACGGTGGGAGTGGGGGCGGGCCCCTCCACTGACACTGCCGCGGGCGCTGCGCCGTCCTCCACTTTGGGAGCGGCACGTCGGCCGCCGCGACCCCTCGGCGCACGCCTGGCGACTTTCTTTTTCGGCTCGGCCGCTGCACCATCTTCGGTCGCGACCGCGGTATCCAGCTCTCCCTCGGCTTTCTGTGCCCGCGGCCGGGTAGTTTTCTTCCGCTCGGGTCGAGCGGGCGGCCCCTCTTCGGGAGGTGACTCGGGTTCCGTCGACACGTCTGGATTCAACGTGAGCTTGTATACCCTGCCCTCTTTGACCAGATCGATCAAGCTGGCGTCGTGAGCCTGCCGCAGCATGCGGTTGAAGCGCCTAGGCTCGAAGATGGGATCGTCTCCGTCGGTTGCCACTTCTTTCATTCGCTCGCGCACTTGCGAACCCCCAATGGGATTGCCAGCCACGGCTTCGAGATCGACGAGAACCTGCTTGAGCAACGCGAATCCATCGGCAAGCGCCAACCCGCCACCGGCCGCTGCCCGCTCCACTTTGCCGCGCGGGGGCCTCTGCCGTTCTCTCGACGGTTCTTGCTTCCCCGGTTCGTCGATCACCGATGCGATATCCGGGGGCACGTTGGCGTCGGGTCCCACAGCGATTTCGTACTGGCCGCTCTGAAGTTTCTTGAGCGTCAATAAATTCCGGTGGCCCGCCTCGAGCACAAACTTCGAGAACCGATTGAAACCGGCGTCCTTTTCATCGAAGTGGGGATCGATCTGCTGCATGACCTGTTTGAGCCGGTCGGACCGCATGGTATCTTCGCTCTCTATCATGCGCAGCACGGCTTCGACCACGAGCTTCCACGGATCGTGCCGCCGTACTTCAACATCGGTTTCCTGCTCCAGACCGGTGAGTTCATTGTAGCTGTAGTACTCGTCGCAATTCTGCATCAGTAGGTCGCTGGCGGATTCTCTGATTCCGACACCAATGACCCACTTGCCGTACTCTTTGAGCTTGAGCACCAAACTGGAGAAGTCGCTATCACCGGAGAGCAAAATGAACGTGCCGATCTCGGGTCTAGTGAACACCAACTCGAGTGCATCGATCGCCAACCGGATGTCTGTCGCGTTTTTCTTGTTCGATCCAAACGCGGGCGCAAAGATCAGGTCGATCGACGCTTCCGAGAGGGGAGCGATGTACTGCGGGTAACGCCGCCAGTCGGCGTAGGCGCGCTGCACGGCCACTTTGCCCTTGATGATCTCGGAGTTGAGAAGTTCGTGCAGCTGATGCTGGAGATCGGATCGGATCCCCATGGTCACGTTATCGAAGTCAATCAGTAGGGCTGCGTTTCCTGCGACATTGCGTCTGTCAAATTGTTCGGGCGATGCCGCGCGCCCAGTTAGGCTTTCATTCACGTAGTACTCGTCTCGAGTCGCACCAACTCCGCCAGTTCCACTCGTTTCACCTTCCCGCTTCCGGTCATCGGAAAGCTGTCGAAGAAACGGACGAGGTCAGGGACTTTGTAATCGGCGATCCGATCACGGGTAAATGCTTTCAATTCATCACCTGTGACGATAGCGCCTTCGACCGGGACGACGCCGGCACCAATGAGTTCCC
>CAYLZR010000062.1:0-10308 GCA_964388145.1 uncultured Gemmatimonadaceae bacterium
TGAGCGTGACCGCGTCCGTGATTACCAGCGCCGCGGCCATCATGATCATCGTGTTTGGCACGTTCGCGTTCTCACGGACGCTGGCCGCACAGATGATGGGATTCAGTCTGGCCGTCGCGGTGCTACTGGATGCCACGCTGATACGGATGGTGATGGTACCAGCGGTGATGCACATTGCCGGTCGATGGAATTGGTGGCCGGGTGTACGATTGCCAGCCGAACGTGAACGTTCCCTCGAGTAAGTCAATCGCCTCCGCCTAACTCACTTTCTCAGACACTAGGCGAAGCCCGACATCCAACGACCAGCCCCGCAGATCCCAATGCCACGCGTCGACTCTTGTGTCGGTGCGCGGGTCTTTGAGCGGCTTATACTGAAGCCACTCAGCACGCATGCCGATCCGTTCGCCGGCTTGCAGGAGCAGTTGCCTATCGGAAGAAACCAGATGGGCCATCGATTCGCCGTTGTAGTTGTGGCGATGAAACCAGAGACCGCCGTCAAGCGCGTGGATCATGCCTTCCCGGCGCTTCGCAAATTCCAAGATCTCACTCACGGCTTCGCCTGCAACCAATTCGGCCCGACGCCAACATCGACGACTAGTGGCACTTTCAGCGAACCGGCGGCGGCCATCTCACGGCGCACTATCGCAGCTATTTCGTCGGCATGGGCCGTTGGTACTTCCAGCACCAATTCGTCATGCACTTGGAGTAGCATCGCGGCTCCGCGATCGACCTCCTTCAACGCACGGTCCAGTTTGATCATGGCGATCTTGATGAGATCAGCGGCAGAGCCTTGAATCGGCGAGTTCATCGCGGTGCGCTCACCGAATGATCGCACGTTGAAGCTCTTATCCCTCAATTCCGGGATGTAGCGGCGGCGTCCAAAGAGTGTTTCCACGAAACCGTCCTCTCGCGCACGTGCAATCGTGCGGTCGAGGAACGTGCGCACTCCCGCGAAGCGCTCAAAATACTTCGCGATGAAATCCTTGGCCTCGTCTTGCGATATGTCGAGTTGCCGGGCCAACGCAAACGGTCCTTGACCGTAGATAGTGGCAAAGTTGATAGTCTTTGCACGCGCACGCATGTCTCCCGTTACGTCACCCGCATCCACGTCGAAGATGATCGCGGCCGTTTCCCTGTGAATGTCGCCACCGCTTTGGAATGCGTCGATGAAGGCCGCGTCATCGGACAGGTGAGCCAATACACGAAGCTCAATCTGTGAATAGTCCGCCGCGACGAACACACAACCCGCTGCGGGTACGAAACAGCGCCTAATCTCCCCACCCCGCTGCGTGCGAACAGGAATGTTTTGCAGGTTTGGGTCGGAAGATGATAAGCGACCGGTCGCCGCTCCGGTTTGGTGGAAGCTCGTGTGGACACGCTTGGTCGTCGGATTGATACTTCGCGGCAGGGCGTCGACGTACGTGGAACGTAGCTTGGTCACCTCCCGATACTCCAAGAGCACCTTCGGTAAATCGAACCCCATCCCCGCAAGTTGTGCCAAGACGTCGGCATCGGTCGATGCTCCCGTTTTCGTCTTCTTAATGACCGGAAGCTGTAGCTTTTCGAAGAGAATATGACGAAGTTGCAGCGTGCTGTTGATGTTGAAGTCGGCGCCCGCCTCTTTGTAAATGTTCTGCTCCAAGGACTGAAGTTCTTCCCGGAAAACGCTCGACAATTCGGCGAGCCGCTCGGCGTCCAACGTGATCCCCTGCCATTCCATCTCGACCAGCACACCGATCAGCGGGATCTCGATTTCGTCGAGCAACTTTTGTAGACCGGTCGATGCGAGCTGTGGAGCAAAGTGGCTGCGCAGCGCATGGACGGCCGCGGCGAATTGCCCCACGTACTCACCCGCATCGCTGACCGGGATTTCAGCGACCGGCCGTTTCGATTTTCCTTTTCCCACAATCTGGTCGTAGGCCGGAATGGTTAGGCCGAGGTGTTCGACGCAGAGAGCGCTGAGTGCGTGAGAGCGTTTTCCTGGATCCAACAGAAAACTCGCCAGCATCGAATCGTACTGGATGCCTTGCAGCTCCACCCCCGCCGTCCGTAAGCGAAGCCAGTCGCGCTTTACGTTGTGGCCGGCCTTTGCCACCTTTGGATCCTCCAGCACCTCCTTCAGTTTGACCATTGCCGCATCCGTGAACGGTGGAGCGTTGAAGGGGGCGGCATCATTGAGTAGATCACCGTCGGGTGCCCGATGCCGCAACGGCACATACCAGGCACGGTCTCCGTCGACCGAGACCGCGAGTCCGTCTAGTCCGGCGCCACGGGCGTCACCAAATGGACCCTGCGTACTGATGGCGATCATTTTCGATCGACGCGCTTGCTCTACCAACTCTCCGATGTCGGCGTTGGATGAGACGGTGGTGCATGTAACACGGCGCGGTTCAGATATACCGCCGACCTTGTCGATCAACGTATGGAATTCGAGTTCCGTAAACAGCGTTCGTAACCTTGCGGGGTCGCTTTTCTGAGATCGAAATGCGTCGAGATCAAGCTTGACCGGCACGTCGCGGCGGATTGTGACCAAATCGCGACTCAGTTTTGCCGCCTCCGGCTCTCTCTGCAATGCTTCGCGAGCTCGCTTGCCTTTTACCTCCGCCGCCCGCTCGAGAATTGTGTCGAGGCCGCCGAAGTCCTCGATGAGCTGCCGCGCGGTTTTGTCACCGATCCCCTTCACGCCGGGAATGTTATCCGAGGAGTCGCCGACCATGGCGAGGTAGTCGATCACCTTGTCCGGAGGTACACCCAAACGGTTCGTGGCACTCTCGACCGTGACAAGTTCTTCCTGAACGGCGGCGGGACCACCCCGTCCGGGATTGAGCAGCGAAATCGCTGGTCCGATGAGTTGGTAAAAGTCCTTGTCGCCGGAGACAATCACGGCGTGAACGCCGGCCTCACTCGCCGTGGTGGCCAGCGTGCCAATGACGTCGTCTGCTTCGTAGCCCTCTACGGTCACGAGTGGAATGTGGAATGCCGCCAATAACTGTTCGATACGTTCGACCGAGCGGTCAAAGGTGTCCTGCAACTCTTCATCCAGTTTTTCACGCGTGGCTTTGTATTCCGGATACATCTCTTTGCGGAATGAAGACCCGGCGTCGTGAACCCACGCGAGATACTCGGGATGGTACTTTTCTCGAATCCGTAACAAAAAATTTGACACGCCCCACGCGGCAGATGTGTTCTCGCCTCGTCCAGTGGTCAAGGGGCGCGCGATCATCGCGAAGAACGCCCGGTAGATGATCGCGTACCCGTCGATGAGAAAAAGCTGAGGCCTGGGAAGACTCACCATGATTGGATTATACAAAAAACCCCACCGGCAAACCGGCGGGGTTCTTGACAGGGATGGTGAGTATGGATTCAGCCCGGGTGCTGTACGTTCGCGGCGTGAAGGCCTTTGTCACCCGTCTCAACCTCGAATTCTACCTCCTGTCCCTCGGCGAGGGTTTTGAACCCTTCCATCTGAATGGCGGAAAAATGCACGAACACGTCGTCGCCGCCACTCTCTTGCTCAATAAACCCATAACCCTTCGCGTCGTTGAACCACTTCACCTTCCCTTTCGACATCTTGTACTCCTCCTG
Organism: uncultured Gemmatimonadaceae bacterium; assembly: GCA_964388145.1. Taxonomy (GTDB): domain Bacteria; phylum Gemmatimonadota; class Gemmatimonadetes; order Gemmatimonadales; family GWC2-71-9; genus B3T1B10. The sequence goes on from CAYLZR010000062.1 coordinate 3,586, forward strand.
CAAGTAGACTGTGTCTGGTGCGTTGCCGATCTTCACACGAAATCGACCCTGGCAATTCTGGTGCGATGAACGCCAACCTGTCAAGCGTTGATTATCGCGCAATGAGAACCGCTGATCCGTGCGGGGCAACCGGCCGTACGCGCACAGGCTCGTAACACGAAGTCGGGCATAGCAGTACGCCGCTAGACGCTCCAGAACAAGCGGCGGTCAGTTCAACAACCAAACGACCGCGGCGACGTCCCCCAGCCGACGTATTCCCCGACCAGGACAAGAAATGCTGTGCTGACATGGATGGCGCGCCGAAGGGCGCTGCTGCTCACGGATGGATACTCTCGCCGTAAAGAGCCCGGTAGAGATCTCGGTTTCTGATAAGAGTCTGGACGTAGCCCCGAGTCTCGGCAAAGGGAATCCGTTCAGTGAACAGGAACCAGTCGCCCGCCTGCGCCTCCGGAAACCTGCGCCAGCGCCGCACACGCGAGCCACCCGCGTTGTACGCCGCAAGAGCGAGCACGAGCTCGTCGTCGTACTGCTTGAGTATTTGGGCCAGATGCGCCGCCCCAAGATGCACATTGGCGTCGGCAACCCCGAGGAATGTGTTGTTCCAGTCGACCCGCAGCTGGCGAGCCAGTCCCCGCGCTGTGGCCGGCATGAGCTGCATCATGCCGCGCGCTCCAGCGCGCGACGTCGCATCGGCGTCAAAGGCAGACTCTTGGCGAACCAATGCAGCGAGCAAGAACGGGTCGAGGTTGAACTCGGCGGCTTCTCGCTCGATAAGGTCGCGATTCGGCCAGGGGAAGATGATGCGGAGTACCCGCGGATCGTTTAGTCGATGGAGTCCGGCAATTCGCCACCCAACGGCTACCGCAGACCTGGCCTGCCCTCGGGCGATCAGTCCCTCAGCGACGTCCATCAGCTCCACAACCTCCCAGTGATCCGGGTCGCCCAGATGACTCATCAGCGCAGCCGCCTCGTCGTTCAATTCAGCCGCTCGGAGCAGATCGAGCACCGCAAGCTCCTTTTCCACACGGGCTGACGGCACCGTCGTGGGCTTGGGAGCGAAAACGGGATCAGGGAGGCCGGCGGCGTGTCGTGCCATCGTCCCGTAGTAGCCGATGGAATCGCGCCGGGCCAACGTCGTCCACTCTTCCAGCGCCGTAGCGGTATCACCAGCGTCGCGGGCGAGGCGCGCTATCTGGTACTGGGCGGCGCGCGACCGCGAGCCACTCTGCTCAACCTCGGCGCGAAATATGGCGGTTGCCGCATCGATATCTCCGCGTGCCAGCGCACGGGCACCGAGTCTCGAGCGCGCGTCTGAAGCAAAACGGTCCGCGGGCCATCTTTGGTGCAGAGCGCGAAAAATGCTATCGGCTTCGCGTACCCTCCGTTGGTCCTGCCTAATGCCTCCCAACAAGAACGTCGCTGCCGGGGCTCGCGGATGTTCCGGGTACGCGTCGAGGAACGCGCCGAGGGCTTGAGCAGCTCTCGTACGTTGGCGCAGGCGCACGTAAGTGCGGGCAAACCGATAGCTCGCTTCAGCGGCTTCGTCACCGTCACGTTTGGCGGCGCCTTCGTAAATAGGGAGCGCCCCCCGGCGATTGCCGCTTGCCTCGGTGGCCTCTCCGTGGAAGAGCAGCGCGGCCAGCACCGAGTCGGACGCCACCACCGCTGCTGCCGAGTGCGACACCGCCTCGGCTGGTCGGCCGTACCTGAGGATGGCTCGCGCTATAGCGGTGTGCTCGTCTGCGTTTGTTGGAGGAAAATCGGACAGGGCAGTCTCCACACCACTCAAGGCTTGCTCGCTCTCCCTCACCGCTACCGCTTGGTAAATCAGCTCCCGAGCCCGCTCGTTCTCACCCGCATTGCGGGCGAGTAGGCCCGCAGCAGCATATTGGCCCACGTCCGCGAGTACCTCTGAAGCACCGGCGTCATCACCTGCTCTCTCCAACCAGCCGGCCCGCACGGCTGCAGCCAACTGGCGAGCCGCCTCAGGCACCGAGCCAAGCAACTCAAGCGCACGGGCCTCGTCCCTGATGATCGCCGCCTCGCGCAGAGCCATCCAACCTGCTACGTCGGGAAAATCCGACGCAGCCTTGCGATACAATTCGGCGGCCCTGCCCAGAACACTCGCGCGCTCGAACGACCGAGCCGCTCGCGCTCGCAACGTTCCTCGGCGCAGTCCGGTGGCGTGGTTTGCCGCTAGATCGAACACGCTACCCGCCTCGAGAAACGAGCCCACCGCGTATTGCGAGGCCGCATACACCGCCAAAGGGGCGCCCTCGCCCATTGAGTCCGGCAACAGATGGCGAGAAAGGAGTTCGAGAGCGCTCTCGGGCCGGCCCAGGGCTAGCTCCGACTCGGCGGCGGCAAGTACGTCAGCCATCGCTACGGAATCCGACGACATACGCGCGGCCAAACCAATCGAAGCATGCCATGGCCCCGGCCATCCCGATCCGCCGTGATCCATCTCCTGGGCGGCGGCAGAAAAACACGTGGCCAGTAGCCCGACCACGACGCCGGCCGGACCCACAATTCTGTGCCGGATGGAAATAGCTTGGTTCAACTTGCTCCCCCAGGCGCCGTCCATGACGCGATCAAGTCTCCAGGTTTCCCTTCTAACTTGCCGAATTTCAAAATCAACGATTACTTTCGCCGACCTATGGCACAAGAAAACCTCTCCGGACGCAACGTCGCCGGATACCAACTCAGTGAGTCCATTGGTGAAGGCGGTACCGCGATGGTGTACCGCGCAGAACACCCCGAACGGGGACTCTGTGCCGTCAAAATTCTCAAGCCCCGCCTACGCACCGACGAGAACGCGAGGAAGCGATTCCTCCGCGAGTCCGAGTACGGCGCCCGAGTCCAGCATGCAAGTGTCGTCCAGACCTACGACTACGGCGAGGAAGACGGACTGGTTTACCTCGGCCTCGAGTGGGCGAACGGCGAGCCTCTCTCGGACTTTCTCAAACGCAGCGGCCGGCTCGAGCCGCAGCTGGTGGCACATATTCTCACCCAGCTTGCCGGCGCGCTCGGAGCCGCTCATGCATCCGGCATCATTCATCGCGATTTGAAACCCGAAAACATCGTTTACGATCCCGATACACAGCACGTTAAGCTGCTTGACTTCGGGATAGCTCGGGACGCCCAGGCGGACCCGGCGCAGCGGCTCACTCGGACCGGTTTCTTCGTGGGAACGCTGCAATATGTGGCCCCCGAGGCGCTTTCGGGCGAACTCGTGGGACCCTCGGCGGACATCTTCAGCCTGGCGACCATTACATACCACCTCCTGACCGACCTCCATCCATACGATGGGAGATCACCGCGAGAATTGTTCCAGCAGCTCCTTACCGCAGAGCCGCGACCGCTAAACCAAGCAGTGAAGGGGCTAAAATTCTCCAACGCTCTGGAAAAGGCCGTCATGGCTGGGTTGGCCCGTGAGCCCAGCAACCGGCCGGCTACGGTGGAAGAATTTGCGGAGGAAGTGGCAAAGGCCGTAGCAAACGGCGAAGATGCCCCCGGAAAAGGGGGATTGCTCGGCGTGTTCAAATCGCTCATGGGAAAGGAGTAGTAGTATATACTACTACCACAATTTACGTGGTTTCTCTAGGAAATTCTGACCACGGGACGCTCGTCTCGCTGCTCAAGGAGCGTTCGCTCCAACTCGGGGATTTCACTCTCTCGTCCGGCAAGAAGTCGAAATATTACGTCGATGCCCGTCTGACAACCATGTCGGCCGATGGTCTTGAAGTCATTGGCACGCTTGGAGTTGCAATGATTTCCTCGGCCCGGTGGCACCCAAGTGCCGTCGGGGGGCTCACGCTCGGTGCCGATCCTGTGGCCTATGCCATATCGACGGCAAGCCGGCGCACACCACCTGTCATGGACGCTTTCACCGTCCGGAAGCAATCCAAGGGGCATGGCGCCCGCCGGCGGATTGAGGGTTGTTTCTCTGAAGGAGATCATGTGGTTGTCGTCGAGGACGTGATCACTACCGGGGGTTCGGCGCTGAATGCCGTCGGACTGCTCGAGGAGGCCGGCGGCGTGGTGTTAGGAGTTCTGGGGGTCGTGGATCGAATGGAAGGTGGCAGAGAGGCTATTGAAGAAGCAGGCTACACCGTCTTGACCATGGCCTCCATTCGGGACTTGGGGGTCGAGCCTGACAGCGGTTGAGCACCCTAGTGCACCTTTAGAATCGATGTGCCCGTGACAAAAGATCCGCCCCACTCCGGAGCATCGCACCCGTCCACTGAGGCCAAATTTCGCGCATGGACAGCCGAGTCTTCGGCTGCCGATAGCGAGGAGCAGCGCCTCAAAGCCGCGGCCACTGTCTCGAGCAGCATCAGGCGCCGCTGGGCGATCATCGCCGCTGGGTCCGGTCTCCTCCTGCTCTTGAAGTGGGGGGATCCTGCGACCATTCCCGTCGTCGCCCTGATCGTGGTCACGGCAGTCGCGATTGCTGCGAATCTCGCTGTGATTTCGATCAACCGAACGGGGAAATATCGTTGGTGGTTGGTCTACTGCTTGGTGATTACGGACATTCTCATCGTGGGAGCGTTCGTTTCGCTCGCCGGTCCCGGCGGCGCCGTGGTTGGCTTCTTGGTAGCCACTCTTCCCTACACGTTCAGCGAAGGCCGCTGGGTTGGCGAAGTGTTGGCGCTGGCCTCAGCAATCTGTTACGTGCTGGCAGCCTCGGTGCACGGTGCACTTCTCGCGACACCGACAGTTGGCTTTATCGACGTGCCGCCGGGCGTATTTCTAGAGTCGGCAACCTTGTTGCTCGTGGCAATCACACTTCGCCGCTTGCCTGCGTCTCTGTTCGGACGCATCCGCGTTACCCGAGCCGCAATGCGTCAAGCGGAGACGGGTTCGCTGGCAGTCCGGGCACCTGCCGGTGTCGATGACGAGCTCGGCTTTCTGGAAACCTCGTTCAACCGAATGCTCGACGGGACTGCCGGAACGATCGCCGCCCTGCGGCGCGAGACGGACGAATTGTTCGTTCTCGCGGAGGTCTTGTCGCAAGCCGCGGCCGGCGTGCTCGACTCGAGCAAATCTGTAGCAGCGACGTCGGCGGAACTGGCACGAGGAATGGCTCAACAGCGGGAGTTAGCCCAGGAAGGCCGCGAGCAGAGCACCAAAGCTGCCGCTGAAGCCGGTACGCTGAGTAATCGGGCCGACGGCGTGGCCTCGGATGCGCGCAACCTTGCGGAGGCTGCCGAGCACAGTCGTTCGAGCGTCGAACGAGCCGGTGAAGTGCTGGTTGCGATCGGCGAAGATGTTCGCAACACGGCGGAATCGGTGCACGAGCTGAGTGGGATGTCCGAACGCGTTGGTTCGTTTGCGCGCACGATCTCTAGGATCGCCCGGCAAACACACGTACTAGCCCTCAATGCGGCGATTGAGGCCGCACACAACGAGGGAGCTGGAGAAGGATTTGCAACCATCGCCGACGAGGTGCGCTCCCTTGCCGCTGAGGCCTCCGGATCGGCGCGAGAGGTCACCGAATTGATGGGCGACATGCTGACCCGCGTGGACGCGGTATCGCGCGCAATGACGTCTGGAGAAGAGAGAGTGCGCAACGTGGACTCGGTTGCCGATCAAGCCCAGGCGGCTTTGAAGGATCTGCAGCGGGGCATATCTCGAATCAAGGATCTGGTCGATGCGACAGCTGAGATTTCCGAGACACAAGCGGCGCGCATGGCCGGGTTAGCGGAGAGGATGGCCAACGTTGCCAGTATCAGTTCGACATCTGCAAGACAGGCCGATGGAGCCGCTTCGGCTATGGCCAGCCAGCAGCGCACGATTGGCGATCTCAAAGCGGTAAGCGTTCAACTCGCCGCGCTGGCCGAGCGAATTCGGGCGAGCATCGCCCGCTTTTCGGTGACGGATCCCAGCGACTCCGGCGCGGAGCACGACTGATCCTGCCCACCGGGACACCACTCCTCACCAAGGCTGTCCAGGCTCGGCCATCCCGATTCAAAATGGATGGAAGGTTCGGAATTTTGCCCGGTGGGGCAGGATCAAATGCGACGAGAAGTCATTGAGTGCTACGCGAAACGAGACCCGCTCGCGAAACTCCCCTCCGGTCATGCCTGTAACCGCCCTTATATGCCGGCTGAAGCTCTGCGGCGAGGAAAAATCCAACCGATACGCCACGTCGCCAATCGACAGGCCCCGCACCTGGAGCAGTGCGGCGGCGTGCACCAACCGCATCGCCGAGAGATATCGTTTGGGAGACGGCAAACCGGAGCGAAAGAACCTCGACGTGAACGTACTTGCACAGACATTGAGCCGCTTGCACAGCAGACGCGCATTGGTTGTTCTCGGTGCCAGTACCACCAAGGATTCGAAGAATCGCTTCGTACCGGGTGTGGGCTTGTCCAGCGCGTCGCAAATACATGACAGCAGGTGAGACGCCATCGGGGTCATCTGGCGTCCGACAAACGATCGGAGCTGGCTCCACCCATCCCGCCGACTCAAGTCAACCATCGTCTGAACCCCCGAAAGTCCCAGCTGCAGGAGGCGCTCGCTGCACTTTGCATCGTGGTGAGAGAGCACCGCAACCATTGGTACCCCGGGGAACTCCCGGGCGATTCGTGCCACTTCACTCATGTCCCGTAGGGAGACGCAGCGCGGCGACACGAGGACGGCACTGACCTGCCGCCCACGTACCGCGCTAATCACCTCTCTGACACTTCGGGCGTGAACCGTGGCTACATAGTCGCCGGT
>CAYLZR010000063.1:0-2307 GCA_964388145.1 uncultured Gemmatimonadaceae bacterium
GAGGCCGGGGCCTGGTCGAGCACCTCGCGTACCCGGGTGAGAAACTCGTTCGGCATCCACGGCTTCTGCAGGAACGGCACGGTGGGGTCCATGTTCACCGTCTTCTTCAGCTCTTCGGCGTTGTACCCGCTGATGAAGAGGAACTTGCTGGCCGGGTGGTCTTCGTGAACCGCGCGGTACAGCTCCGACCCGTTCATCTTGGGCATCATCACGTCGGAGATGACGAGGCCGACGTTGTCGTGGTTCTCCTGATAGACCTGTAACCCCTCTTCGCCGTCGGGCGCGAGCAACACGCGATACCCGTACCGCTCCAGCACCCGTTGCGCCGCGCGGCGCACCGGCTCCTCGTCTTCCACCACCAAGATCGTCTCGGTGCCACCGGTGACGCCGTTGGGGGTCTCGGCCGGCACAAAGGGGATGACCCGCTGTGTGGTGGCCGGGAAGTACAGCTGCACGGTGGTTCCCCTGTTAGGCTCACTCTGCACGTCCACGAAACCGCCGTGCTGCTTCATCAAACCGTAGACCATCGGCATGCCGAGCCCGGTGCCGTGGCCGTCTTCCTTGGTGGTGAAGAACGGCTCGAAGATCTTGTCGAGCACGTCTTGATCCATGCCCACGCCGGAATCGGTGGCGCTGAGACGCACGTATTGGCCGGGGTTGCCCCACCCGTGCTGGGCGCGGTGCGACGCGTCCAACCGCGCGTGCCGCGCCTCGAGACGCAACACGCCCCCGTTCGGCATCGCGTCGCGCGCGTTGGTCGCGAGATTCACCACGATCTGCTCCACCGCCCCGGGGTCAGCCTGCACCTGGGGCAACGCCAGGTCGTTCTCCACCTGGATGTCGATCGTCTCGGGAAGCAGGCTGCGTAACGTGGCCACGAGGTCCTGCAACAGTTCGCCGAGGTCCACGGGCTGCGGCGGGAACTGCACCTTGCGGCTGAAGCTCAGGAGGCGCTTGATCATCGCACCGCCACGGCGCGCCGCGGCCTCCAACTCGCTGAGATCGGCGCGTGTCGCCTCGGCATCCTCCGGCAACGCCGAACCGATCAACGCGGCATTGGCCAGGATCACCGTGAGCAGGTTGTTGAAGTCGTGCGCCATCCCGCCGGTGAGTTGCCCCACCAACTCCATCTTCTGGGCGTGACGCAACTGCTCCTCCAGCGCCCGCTGCTCGCTCACGTCCTTGGCGAACATCTCGTAGCATTCGATACTGCCCGTCGAGTCGCGCACCAAACGCCCGCTGACATTCACCGTGATGACCTCGCCGCTCTTGGTGCGCCACTTGGTCTCGAATTCCTGGATGCGGTCGGCAACGCGGTTTCGCGCGACGAGCAGCTCGCGGCTCTCGTCCTCGGCGTACACGTCGTCGGACACGTTCACCGCCATCAAGTCTTCCTGGGAGTCGTAGTGCAGCATCTCGACCAGTGCCGGATTCACCATGAGGAACCGGCCGTCGATCGTAGGCCGGTAGATGCCGTAGCCGGCGTGCTCCACGAGCGCGCGGTAGTCCGCCGCCGCCTGCCGCTCGGACTGAATCGTCTTGCGTATCTCGGTGATGTCCTGCGCGTATCCCAACACGTACGGCACGCCGTTGGGCTCGTTGACAACCGTGTTCCGGTAGAGCCACAACTGTTCCGCCCCCTGCTTGGTCAGCACGCGCAATACGCCCGTGGCCGAACCGTCGTCGATCAGTCGTTTGAGGTATTCGGAAAAGAGATGACGCACGCTGGGTGCGAGCAATCGTTCGAAAGGCTGGCCCACCAACTCAGCCGGGTCGTAACCCAGCGCTGCGGCCATCGCCGGGTTCGTGGTGAGCAGCGTGCCGTCCAGCCTGTGCGTGCACAAGTAACCCAGACCGCGCTCGAACAATTCCCGGTACCACAGGTCGCTGGCACCGAGGCCGAGGTCGTGTCGGTACGGCTTCTTGTCGTTGTCGTTTGGCATCCCATGCCCAGATCTAGGAGTGACCGGTCGGAACGAAGCTCCGGCGGCACATCATACACCGTCCCCTAAGTCTGTGCCATTAAAGCACATAAAACTGTGACGCTTGGCACAAACGGGGCCCCCATGGGTAGGGTCGCCCCTATAACCAGATGCGCCGAGAGGCCGAAAGGTTAACGAGATTGACTACTATATTTTTAGTAGCAAATCGGCACCGTCAATGGTAATCCCAGTTCTGGATAATGCTGGCCTGGTGGACGTGGAAGCTCGCCACCAAGATGCCCCGGGAGAGCATGAAATTGGCCAGGGTGAGGCCCGAGAGGGGCTGTGGGAGCGACTCCCCCGCAAACACGCGATCGGGGAGCGC
>CAYLZR010000063.1:2407-8732 GCA_964388145.1 uncultured Gemmatimonadaceae bacterium
CGCCCGCGTGGCATCGGTCAATCCGGGATGAAGCCGAGCGACAGCCGGTAGGCGATCACGCTGCCGGCCGACCCGAAGGTCGAGACCTTGAAGTACATGATCTGCCCCGGCGTCACCGAGAGCGTGAGGGCCTCATTGCCGGTGACTTCTTGGAGGTCCTGATCCGACCGCTCGATCGACGCATTGTACTCGCCGTCATCGAAAGCCTCGAGCACCAGATCGCCCTCCGCGGCACGAATGGCCACGGTGAGCATGCCCGCCCGGTCGGCCCGCAGCGCGAACCAATCCCAGTGGTCGCCGCTGGACGGATCGAGCCAGTCGTTCAGGGGGTCCTGGCCGATGGCGATGGTCTTGGCTGTGCTCGGAGCTCCGTCTGGGTCGGCCGGCTGCTCCACCTCGGGGAAGCCCAGCCAGGAGGCCCCGATCCGGAAGCTCGACGTGCCGGAGCCAAACGGCTCGACTCTGATGTAGTAGGTCCCCGCCCGGGGGAGCGTCACGGCGAACTGCTCGGCGCCGGCGTCGCCGCCGAGGTCCTGGTCGGACCTTCCGTCGGGGAGGTTCTGCCCGTCGGCGTCGGTCACGGCTAACACCAGGTCGCTCTCGTCCATCGATCGGATCACCACGGTGAGGATACCCGCCGCCTCGGCACGGAACTGGTACGAGGCCACGGCCCCGGTGGTGGTCATTCCCTGAGAGATCCGGCCCAAGGGGAGCCCCTGCGCGTGGAGGTCTCGGGTGGCGGCGCCCTGCAACCCTGCGGCGGCGGCGGCCACGACGGCTGTGCGGGTCAACCTCCCCAACGTGTTCATGGATGGCTCCTTTCGGTGGGCTCTGACAATCGCTTCCAAAGTCGCATTCAATACATGAGCAGAAAGCTCGAGTTGCGGTGACAGAGCGCACACGTGCTGCGCACTCGTTGGTGAAAAAATGTGCGATCGGTTGAGACCTTGTCGGTCTTCGACCCGACCGACGGACAATCGTGTCGTATAGAGATCTCGAGAACGATGCGACAACATCGGATTCATCGCGCCGCCGACGTGACAGCGCTTATCCGCTTACGGTTGAATGAATCCAAGCCGTGTCGTAATCGGCGTCTTGGATTTCGATCGCAGGCACGCGCCTAGTGGCCCAATGTACCGGCGGTTACCTTTCAGGGGCCTAATCAAAGCGGCAAAGGCCGGTCAACAATGGTCGATGCCATCCACGATCCCTGCGACGACGGGAAGTTGAACGTCGCCGTTGCTCTGTATCGCTCCAGTCGTAGTAGGAAAAACACTCGTTCGGCGGCTGCGCGTAGTGGTTCGCGCCGATCGGAAACCGTTCACGACCGAGATAAAGGACGGAGCTACTAATGACATCATTGGCGCTTCAAAAGAGCTACGTCCCGGGAATAGAAGCCGACGCACGCCGTTTCAAGGTGTTTACGCGGCGTCACATCGATCAGATTCCGCAGCTTGCACATCTGTCGACGAGCGATCTCAATGCGATGAAGGCGGTGGCTGCGGTGTTGCCGTTCCGCGTCAACAACTACGTGGTCGAGGAGTTGATCGATTGGTTGCGCATTCCCGACGACCCCATGTTCCAGCTCACGTTCCCCCAACCAGCCATGCTGAACAGCGACGACTTCGGTCGCATGTACAGCCTGGTAGCCGGTGAAGCGCCTGAAGAAGCTATTCAAGCCGAGGCACGCCGCATTCAACACACGTTGAACCCGCATCCCGCAGGGCAGATGGACTTGAACGTGCCACGCCTGAACGGCGAGCCGATACGCGGGGTGCAACATAAGTATCGCGAGACGTTGTTGTTCTTCCCGGAGGCGGGGCAGACTTGTCACGCATACTGCACGTACTGCTTCCGCTGGGCGCAATTCATCGGTGACGACGAGTACAAATTTGCAAACAGAGAAGTGGCGTCGCTCGTGCATTATCTCAAAGCACACCGCGAAATCACCAGCGTGCTGCTCACGGGCGGCGATCCGATGGTGATGAAGACGACGTTGCTGCGCCGCTACGTCGAGCCGCTGTTGCAACCGTCTCTCGATCACATCGAGAGCATTCGCATCGGCACCAAGGCGCCCGCCTACTGGCCGTACCGGTTCGTTACCGATTCCGACGCTGACGACGTGCTTCGATTGTTCGAGCTGGTGGCGAACGCCGGTCGCCATATTGCTGTGATGATTCACTACAGTCACCCGCGCGAACTCGAGACGTCGATCGCGCAAGAAGCCATTCGGAGAATACGGTCGGCGGGTGCGACGGTGCGATGCCAAGCGCCGCTGATCGGTCACGTGAACGACGATGCGGACGTGTGGGCCGAGTTGTGGCGACGCCAAGTGCGCCTCGGTGCGGTGCCGTACTACATGTTTGTCGAGCGCGACACCGGACCGAAGCGGTACTTCGAGGTCCCACTCGCGAGAGCGCTCGACGTCTTCAACGAAGCGTACTCCCAAGTTTCCGGATTAGGACGCACGGTGCGCGGCCCGTCGATGTCGGCCACGCCCGGCAAAGTACTGGTGGACGGCACCGCCACGATCAACGGCGAAGAAGTGTTTGTCTTGAAGTTCTTGCAGGCGCGCGACGTGGATTTGGTCGGCAAGACGTTTTTTGCGAAGTACGACACGTCCGCCACGTGGCTCGACGATCTGGAGCCGGCCTTCGGCGAGGAAAGGTTCTTCTTCGAGGAAGAAGCCGAGCCGGCGCCTAAACGCAAGTCGAGATGGATCTCGAGATCCGGCTTGTTTTCGTTGAGGTCTTGATCAGCGCCACCAGGCGATCGCGAGAGCCTCCAACGTCCGCGAACCCGGCGGATCGCCACTTCGTCTCCAACAAGCTTTTGAAAGGTCTCGGGATCATAGGTGACCTTCCGCACACGAATCTCCGTCGGACTGATCCACCGGAGATTCGCCGGCCCCCACGCGTCGGGCGTGATCACCACCGGGTCGCCCGCGGGTTGGATGCTCCACTCCAAGACCACGGCATTCTCGGTGATTCTCCAGATCTGGATCGCGTTGGGGTTGTAGCGTGACTCCAGATCTTCTGAAGCCGTTGCGAAGCGGCCGCCGTCGGGGGACACAATCGGCAACGCGTGGATGCGCACGACGTCGCCCGAGGCATGATGCGCCAACAGGTATACGGTTCCTTCGTTCAGATGGGCATGTACGAGGTGGTAGCCAACCTGGGGAAGGAACTCGCGGTACGTGTATAAGACGGCGTCGACGTCGACCGAATCGCTGTCGAGAAACGTTTTGCGCCCGCCGCCCGAAAGGCCGATGGTGAGCGTCTTGCCGTTCCTCGAGACCCACCGCGCCGCTCGACGGATCTGGTATCGTTCGACGGCCCTGCCGCACTGATATGTGTTGTCGATGCCACGACAGACCGGGGCGAGATCGACTCGTGGCGGTGGGGTAGCTACCGGCGGGCCAGGGACGGGAACCGGATCGGGAGCCGGGGTCTCAGCGCCGCCGCCACACCCAGCGACGAGGGCGCATGCCAACAAGCGGATCGCGACGGGTCGAGCGTTCACACGTTGAGATTATCGCGGGAGACCGCTCGATGCCAGCCGCTCCCTTCCCCCCTCCCGACGGGACCGCACCACCCCCTCCCTTCCCCCCTCCCGACGGGACCGCACCGCCCCCTTCCCCTCCCGACGGTCCCCCTCCCCGCACTACCCCACCCGACGGTCAGACGGGCACACCGGCTGCTGGATCGTCTGCCCGCCCGCCCGTCTGCCCGCCCGCCCGTCTTTTTTCACACCACCGTAGCGCATGGCTCCGGCGGGTGGTCTAGAATGTCGGCGAGAACCGACAGGCCACGCTCGAGTAAGGCGCGGGTGGGCACCGATCCCAACGTGATGCGCACGGCGTACGGTGGAGGGGTGCGACCGGCCACGAAGCTTTCGGCGGGAGAGACCAACACGCCTCGCATCCGCGCCTGAGATACGAAGTCATCGGTACACCACGGATCGGGCAGGGTGAGCCATCCATGTTGGGCTTTGTCATGCGCGCCGTAACCGAATCGGCCGAGTATCGTGTGCGCCATCTTCTGTCTCTCGGCAATCTCCGCACGCTTCCACGACATGATCCGATCCGCCGTTCCATCATATATCCACTCGGCGACCACGGTGGCCATGAGTGGCGACGCGATAAACGTAGTGCTCGAGATGGCCGCGGTCAGCCGATCCACCATATCGAGCGGCGCGAGCAGAAACCCAACGCGCAACGCCGGTACGAGCGTTTTCGATGTTCCGATGAGGTAGAAAATGTTTTGTGAGAAGGCCGCGAGCGGACGGATTTCGGGTAGCAGAAAGCCGTAACTGTCGTCTTCCACGACCGGGAACTCGTAGCGGTCGGCGATGGCTGCGATCTCGGCCCGCCGGTCCTCGGGCATCACGCTTGCCGCCGGGTTGTGCAGCGTGGGCATGGTGTACAGCGCCTTGGCGGATCCCTCTTTGCACGCCGCCTCGAACGCGTCGGGTCGCAGGCCGTCCTGATCCATCGCCAGGCCGCGCAGGCGCACGTGCAAGTGGTTGGCCAGCGACTTCATGCCGCTGTAGGTCAGCTCCTCGGTGAGCACGGTGTCGCCGGGGTTGGCCAGCGTGCTCAGCGTGACGGCCATGGCGTGTTGCGCGCCGCTCGTGATCACCACGCGATCGGGAGACGCCGCCACGCCCGACCGCTCCATGAGGAGGGCGCCGGCGGTGCGCTGCTGTTCGGTTCCAGCCTGTGGTTGATAGTCCAGCAATTCCAATGGAGTGCGTCGCGTGATCACGTTGGCCATGCTCAGGGCCAACTGCTCGGCGTGTGCGTAGGGAAACAGCGCGTTCACCGTGAGATCGATGACACTCGACGACCGTTCGCTGTCGGTTACGGACTGTCGGGACCGACCCCCCTTTACGAACGTGCCCCGACCCACCTCCCCGATCACCAGGCCGCGGCGTTCCGCCTCGCCGTATCCGCGGGTCACGGTGGTGAGCGCCACGTTGAGGCCGTCGGCCAGCTCGCGATGCGTCGGCATCCGCTCGCCCGCTGCCAGACCACCGGTGTCGATGCCCAGCGCGATTGCGTCCGCGATGGCCAAGTAGATCGGGCCGGTAGTTGTCGTGAGATCGGGTTGCCACATTGTCATACGTACAATGGTATCAGTTGACTGGGTTCAATGCAACATATTGTTTGTGTTATTCCACGCATTCAATGGATGAATGTATGCATACAATTGAGCCCGATGCACGTTCGAACAACCTGCCGCAGGTGGCGTGGGGCGCCCTGGTGCTCATCTGGGGAACCACCTGGCTAGGCGTTCGCATCGGGCTCGACGATCTCCCGCCGCTCACGTTCGCGGGGATCCGGTTCCTGGTGGCGTCGGTCGTGTTGTTCGCCGTGTTATGGGTCCGTGGGACGCGGTTACCGCGACGTCGGTCGGACTGGGCGCTCGTTGGAACGACGGCGGTATTCGGTTTCGCTGTGAGTTACTCGGCCCAGTTCTGGGGGATGCAATTCGTACCGTCGGGTTTGGCCGCCGTGATCTTCGCGACGGTTCCACTCTTCACAATGGTCTTCGCCCATTTCGCCCTGCCGAGCGAACCCATGCGGCGGACGGCGTTCGCGGGCGTGCTGCTGGGCTTGGTGGGAGTCGCGGTGATCTTTTCGGACCAATTGGCGGCGGATGATCCGATGGCCGCTTGGGGCTCGGCGGTGTTTCTCCTTGGAGCGGCGTCGTATTCGGCGGCGCAGGTCATCACCAAGTCCCGGGCCGGTCATCTCGATCCGATGCTGCTCGCCGCGTTGCAGATGGCAATCGCCAGCGGGTTGCTGCTGGGCCTCGGTACCGCGCTCGAGGGGAATCCTTTTCGGATCGTATGGACCGGCCGCGCCGTGTTGGCGGTGGTCTACCTGGCGCTGGTTGGATCGGCGCTGGGATTTTTCCTCTTCTATTGGTTGCTCCGCCGGATGGAAGTGACCAAAACCATGACGATGATGCTGTTGCATCCACCGGTGGCGATCGTGCTCGGGTGGTTCGTGTTGGGTGAGACGCTAGGGTGGCGGGTGTTCGTGGGTACGGCAGGCATCATAGCAGGCCTTTCCCTAATCCTGATACCAAAGCGCACCCGCGACCGTGTGGGCGGCTCCGAGCTGGACCTCAATCGAGTAGGCCTGCTCCCCGCGACGCGTGCGGGTCGCACGAGGGTGACGAGGAGGAGCGCATGACGACAGCTACCGAAGCGAGCACCACCGTGAGGATCGCACACACCGAGGCTGACGTGCGGGCGTGCTTTCGGGTAATCGCCCAGCTGAGGCCGCATCTCGACGAAGAGAGTTTCGTCGAACAGG
>CAYLZR010000063.1:8832-10282 GCA_964388145.1 uncultured Gemmatimonadaceae bacterium
GGAGTCGTTGGCGTGGGGCCGGTACCTCTACGTGGACGATCTCGTGACCGAATCGAGCGAGCGGTCGCGTGGGTACGGCACGGTGTTGCTCGATTGGATCATTCGGCACGCCAGGACTACCTGCTGCGAGCAGGTGCATCTCGACTCCGGCGTCCAGCGGTTTGACGCCCATCGGTTCTATCTGCGCAAAGGAATGGATATTGTCTGCCATCACTTTGCGATCGTGGCGTGACGCGGCAGGACGCGCAGGCATTGGCGAAAGGACAATCCGATGGTCGACCAACACAGGTTCGTAGACGTGAGTCACGCTGTGGAGCATGGCATGATCACCTATCGGGGCCTGCCTGGGCCGGTGATCTCGGACTACGTGACACGCGAGGAGGCAGAAGCGCGCTACGCGCCGGGTGTCGGATTTCACATTGGCCGGATCGACATGGTCGCCAACACGGGCACGTATATCGATTCCCCGTTTCACCGATACGCGACGGGCGTCGACCTTGCTGGGCTGGAGCTGGACTCGGTCGCTGCCGTACCGGGCGTCGTGGTGCGTGCGGCCTCCCGTGGCGACCGGGCCATCGATGGTGATGCGTTCGGATCGACCGATCTGGCTGGTCGCGCGGTGCTCGTGCAGACTGGGTGGGACGCCTACTGGCAGAGCGACAAGTACTTCGAGGGTTATCCATTCTTGACTGCCGACGCCGCGAGCCATCTGGTTCACGCCGGTGCAAAGGTGGTCGGCATCGATTCTCTCAACATCGACGACGATCAAGACGGACAACGACCTGTGCACTCCGCGCTGCTCAAGGCCGGCATTCCCGTCGTGGAGCACCTCTGCAATCTCGCAGAGCTGCCCGACACCGGTTTCACGTTCTTTGCGGTTCCGGTTGCCGTGAAGGGAATGGGGAGTTTTCCGGTGCGCGCCTTTGCCATGCTCGACCAGTGAAGACGCACGGATCGCCGGACATCGATGTATTCAAAGCCACGGTGATCGAGTACTTGCCGAACCATAATCTTCAATGTTGCACTTCAAACTTGATATCAAACTGCCACACATAGCCGTCCGGGACTACGCGATGGGGGCGCTTCGCAGGGTGACAGCAACGACCACCGGCAGAGCCGCGTCCAGCAGGCGGACCAGCGGAAGCAGGATGTCCGCCACCTTCAATTCCTGCTATCGATCCAGTCGATCACCACTCGGTCGAACTCCTGTGGGACCTCGAGCATCGGATTGTGGCCGGCGTTCTCGAAGAGATGAAACGTAAAATCGGAGATGACCCTACCCACATCGTCCCAGAGGAAGTATGGAGCACCGAAGTCGTACTTGCCCGCTATGACCAAAACTGGAGTGCGGATGATCCTTCCGTACTCGGCGGTATGGTCAAAGTCCCGCATGAGGACGCCCCAGAAGTGGTCGAGGAAGTCCATGTTTATGCTTGTGTTCAGCCCCTCC
>CAYLZR010000064.1:0-10138 GCA_964388145.1 uncultured Gemmatimonadaceae bacterium
CTCGGCCTCTTTCAGAGCAAAGAACTCCTCTTCGTTGCGACTGGGCTTGTCGGTCATCCAATCACTCTGAGCGTGTCCGCCGAAAATGCGGGTGGGGTGAACTCGGCCGCCCGGCCAGCCGGAGAGGACGAGACCCCTGCATACGTGTGCCCGAAACCACGCACGATCGCGTCGACCACTTGGCCACCTTCGAGCATCACGACGTCGAAGGTGCCGCACGCTTGCTCACAGCCGTTGCGAAAGTAGAGAAACGTCCAGTTGCCCACCGCTCGGTCGGCCACCGTAGGTCCCCAAGTCGCCACGACCTCGTCCGACGTCATGCCGGGGCGCACCGTACCCGTGTCGGAGGGGAACCAGGGTTCCTCGCCGACCTGATTGGTGCTGGCCCGAACCGCTTGCACCGGCACCGGGTCGGGTTGCGCCTGTACCGGCTCGACCACGGGTTCGGGTTGAGGAGCCGGAGCCGCAGTTGCCGGCGCCGGAGTCACGGAGACTGCGGTGTCAGGTGGAGCCGCGTCGTCCGCACCACCTCCCAGGAACGGCAATTTGTCGCAACCGAGGGTCATAACCCCCGCCGCCGCGACCACCGCCAAAGAGCGCCACTTCATCTTGAGCCTCCTGCGAAAAGTCCCCTCGGGCGCGGTTTTTCGTGCATTTTCATCCGCGTTTGGCTCCTGAAAGATAGCACTCTTTTTCGCTCGGGTAGTGAACGATATCACAATTCGGGCCCAAGCCTTGGCCGAGGCTGTCCGCCTGATTCGCCGTCGGGCGTTGGTCTATGGACCTGGCTTTTGTAGGCGTTCGTCGATCTCGTGGACCACCAGCTCCGGTTGGGTGTCGCCGATCTCTTCGTCGTCAGCCCGCTCGACGAACACGAGGACGACGCCACGGGCCAGCCCGTAGCTGACGTAGGCTAGTCCCAGCGGGAAGAAGAAGATGTCGCGGCTGAAGATGGCGAACCACAATATGGTCAAGTGCACGACCAGCCCGGCAATGCCACGGGCGGTTTTGAACCCGATACGCGGGAGGCGCGCGTATTGCACGTTGCTCACCATTGCCAAGCTCAAGGCGATGATGAGGAAGATCATCATCTGAGACCACGGCAGCGTTTCCAGCTGCACCTGGTAGAACGCGCTCTGGGTAAACGGATAGTACGCGGCCAACGTCATGCCTGCGGCTGTCGACGGCAGTCCGGTGAAGGTCTGTTTGTGCTCCTCACCCCGCTGCGCGTTGAACCGCGCGAGTCGCAGCGCCACACACACCGTGAAGGCGTATGGAAAGACCCAAGCAAAGGCCCCTTGGGTCGAGAAGAGGAGGAAGAACATCAGCACGGCCGGTGCGATACCGAAGCTGACCATGTCGACGAGTGAGTCGAGTTGTGCCCCGAACGCCGAACCGGTCTTGCTCACGCGGGCGGAGAGGCCATCCAGGGTGTCGAGAATGCCGGCGATGGCGATCCACCAGCTCGCCCGGTAGAAGTCCCCCTGAGCCGCCAATACCATTGACCAAAAGCCGAAAAACAGATTGGCGAGCGTGAAGATGCTCGGAACGACGACCACGACTCGTCGCACACGGCGTCTCCCACGCTCTCGCCTCTTCATTGCGGCCACTCCGCGAGAATGGTTTTGCCGGCCACGGCTCGGTCGCCGGGTCGAACCTGTACTCGTACGGATAACGGGACAAATGTATCGACCCGGGACCCAAAGCGGATGAGGCCGAGCCGCTCGCCTTGCTGGACGACGTCCCCCGGCGCGTGATCCGTAACAATCCGGCGGGCGATGAGGCCGGCGATCTGTCGGATCATGATGGGCCCGTGTTCCCCCCGAACACCGAGCGACATCCTCTCGTTGAGTTCGCTTGCCTTGTCCAGGGTCGCATTGACAAACTTGCCGGGGCGGTAGTCGCGGTACTCCACGGTTCCGGCTATCGGGTGCCGGTTCACGTGGACGTTGAACACGTTCATGAACACCGAGATCCTCGTAGCCTTTCCGCCGAGGTATTCAGGTTCGTCCGTTTCCTCGACGCTCACCACCTTGCCGTCGGCTGGAGCGATGACGAGGCGCTGCTGGCGGGGGCCCGTGCGCGTGGGATTGCGAAAGAAGGCAAGCACCCACAGGGCAATCGGCATCCAGGCCGCGGCCATCCACCAGTTTCCATCGGTTGCCCAGGCCCAACCCGCGAGTGCCGCGAGAATCGCGAACGCCCCGGCTGCGAATGGGATGCCTTCCGGCGCAATTCTCAGGGTCAATACGGCAACTCCTCGTTGGTAATCCGACGGTAGGCGTCGCGATACCGCTCACCTGTAATTCGAACGGTGTCCGGCAAGAGCGGCGGCGGCGGCGGCGTGGCGTCCCACTTGCCGGCTTTGCATAGACCATCGAGGTAGTCGCGGAGTGGCTGCTTGTCGAAGCTGTTCTGGCCCCGGCCGGGTTCGTAGTCATCCGCCGGCCAGAAGCGCGATGAATCCGGCGTCAAGACCTCGTCGATCAGCAAGAGCTCTCCATTGCCGGTGTGTCCGAATTCAAACTTCGTATCGGCGATGATGATCCCTCGTTGGGCCGCCTGCTCGCGGCCGGCGCGGTAAAGGTCGAGACTGCGCTGTTGCAAGGTGTCCGTCAGTTCCGAACCGAGGGCGTCTCGCACGTGTTGGATCGTCACGTTCTCGTCGTGGCCTGTTTCGGCCTTCGTCGCTGGGGAGAAAATGGGTGGATCGAGCCGGTCCGACTCGACCAGGCCTTCGGCCAGAGGTTCCCCGGCCAGCGTACCGGTGGCGGAATATTCCTTCCACGCCGAGCCCGAGAGGTATCCTCGCACGACGCACTCGAAAAGGACCGGCGTGGTACGCCGGGCCAGCATCGCGCGGCCGATGATCTCGTCCTCATGGCCTTCGAGCTCCGGGACACGTTCTACAATCTCCTTCGCGTCTGCAGAAATGAAGTGACTCGGTGTGATCGACTGCAGTGCGCGGAACCAATAGGCGCTGATCTGGGTCAGCACCGCGCCCTTGTGGGGGATGGCTTCATTCATGACCACGTCAAACGCGCTGATCCGGTCGCTCGTCACCAACAACACGGTTTCGTCGTCTACGTCGTACACCTCTCGAACCTTACCCTTGCGATGCAATGGCAGCGGAAGTGCGCTTTCCAGGAGTGGCCCTGCGGTCATACGGAGACCTTCCCTTCTTCGACCGTGAATTTTTTGAGTGATTCCAGCAACGCGTCTACAGTACCTTCAATGAACTCTCCCACTTGTTCGGCAGAACGGCCGACATGGCAGGACGGATCGAGCTCGGCTTGCAGATCCCTCCGGTCCACCCGACTGAACTCTTGGTGATTCGCCAGGCGCTCGAGCAGGTCGTTCTCGGCTCCGTGCTCCATCGCATCGGTGACGGCCCAACTCTCCTGGCGAATGACCTCGTGGAGTGCCTGCCGGTCTCCGCCGGCCTTCACTCCGAGCATCAACCACCGCTCGGTCGCCATGAACGGCATGACCCGCTCGACGTTGCGACGCGTGGTGGCGGCGCGGACCTCCAAGCCTCGGGCGACGTTGTGAAGCAGGATCAACAGCGCATCAGTGGCCAGGAACGCATCGGGCAGCACGAGCCGCCGGTTGGCGCTGTCGTCCAGTGTCCGCTCGAGCCATTGAGTCGCCGTCGTGTAGGCACCGTTCTGTCGCAATGCAATGGTGTAGCGGGCCAAGGCGCAAATACGCTCCGCACGCATCGGATTGCGTTTGTACGCCATGGCGCTCGAGCCGATCTGTTCGCTCTCAGCCGGTTCGAGTAATTCGCCTTCGTGCTGAAGAAGTCTCAAGTCCGTCGCCATCTTGGAAGCGGACTGCGCGACCTGGGCGAGCAAGTCGAGTACCCGGCTATCGATCTTCCGGGTGTAAGTCTGCCCGGTGACGGGTATGGATTCGAAACCAAACGCGGCCGCTACCCTCCGGTCGAGTTCCCGCACTTTGTCGTGGTCGCCATCGAAAAGCTCCAAGTAACTCTCTTGGGTTCCCGTCGTTCCCTTGCAGCCGCGAAAAGGCAGCGTTGCTTGCGTGTCGCGGATGCCCTTGGCGTCCATGGCCAGGTCTTGGAGCCACAGGGTAGCGCGTTTGCCCACGGTCGTGAGTTGGGCCGGTTGGAAATGGGTGTACGCCACCGCCGGCACCGCGCGGTGCTCCAAGGCGAAGGCTCTCAATGCGTCGAGCACCGAGCGAAGGCGGCCAAGCAAGAGCTGCAATGCCTCGCGAATCAGCAGGAGATCTGCATTGTCGGTTACGAAGGCACTAGTGGCCCCCAGATGGATGTATGGCCGTGCGGCCGATGCCTGGTCGCCGAGGTGGTGAATGTGTGCCATGACGTCGTGGCGAAACCGGCGTTCGTATTCCTCGACCGCCTCGAGATCCGCCGTGTCGAGCTGCGACCGGATGGCCTCGATGGCCTGGTCCGGGATATCCAGGCCCAGTCGCTTTTCCTCTTCTGCGAGCGTCAGCCACAATCGGCGCCATAGCCCGACACGATGCCGGGCATTCCAAAGCCGTTGCATCGCCGGTGACGCGTACCGCGTTCCGAGCGGAGACTGGTAGGTTTCGGGATTCGTCATTGCACGTAGAAATCGCTGATGCGGACGCGGCCGTCGCGCTCAAAATATGCGCGCACCGCCATCCGGCTGCCCACACTCCCAAAGATGTCGCGGACATCTTCAGCGCCGGTGATTACCCGGCGGTTGATCTGCAAGATGACGTCGCCCGAGCGCATACCGGTCACACGTTGGGCTTGTTCTCCAATCGAGTAAATCAGAGCCCCCACCTCGCGCTGCAGGCCCCGCTCTTGCCGAATAGAGGGCGTCACGGTGATGAGCTCGATATCCAACACGGAAATGCGCTCGGCCTGGGCGCTGGGAAGGGCAGCTATCCCTAAGCGAGCGGTCCGGGCCCCGCCGTCGCGCAAGAAGCTCACCGAAATCGAATCACCGGGGCCGACATCGAGCTTGACCGCCTCCCAATCCAAGAACGTGCGAATGGGCCTGCCGGATGCCGACGTCAACACGTCGCCCTGTCGGAGTCCGGCGTCGGCCGCGGGGCTCGAAGGCGCCACGCTCGTCACCTGGAGGCCGCCCAGTTCCTTCCAACGCCGCAGGTGTTCAGAGCCGCTCACTCCAAGTCCCACCCACGCCCTCCGCACGGCGCCGTGCTGTTGCAATTCCCGCGCGACACGCAAAGCCCGCTCGATGGGTATGGCGAATCCGATGCCGACAGAGCCGCCTGTATTGGTGAAGATCGAACTGTTCACGCCCACGACTTCTCCCATCACGTTGACGAGGGGCCCACCGCTGTTACCAGGATTGATGGCGGCGTCGGTCTGGATCATGTCGACGTACACACCGGGCTGATCCCGAGACGGCAGGAGGTTGCGTCCCAGCGCGCTGACGACCCCCGCGGAGACGCTGGGTTCGGAGTTCCCCAGCAGGTACGAATAGGGGTTCCCGATGGCCACCAACCACTCTCCGATGGCCAGATCGCGGCTCGATCCCACTGGTGTGGTCGGCAAGCCTGTCGCATCGATCTTCACGACGGCGATATCCGTGAGGGGATCCTCACCCAAGAGCCGGCCTGGGTAATCGGTTCCGTCGCGGGTCGTGACGACAATTTGCTGGGCTCCCGCGGTAACGTGCTGGTTGGTGATGACGATACCGTCTTCCGAGATAATGAATCCCGATCCAACCGCTTCCACCAGCGCCTTGTACTCCCGAGGCATGAACAGGTCGAACAGCGATTGACGGGCCATTGGTCGCTGCCGCCGAATGATGTTTACGCTGACGACGGCGGGGCTGACTCGTGCGGCTGCGTCGACGATGGCGGATTGCCTCGCGCCGGTGACGGCGTCGTTTAACCGCCGCCGAGTCGTATCCTGGCGGACGATCGGCGTGATGGCGGTGAGAGCGTCGCGGGCAGGAGTATCCAAAGGGGTGTCCGCATCGGTGCATCCGATGGCCAGCGCGAGGCCGAAAACGGTTATCAAGCGCACGCCTGCCCGGCCATTGGGGTGCAGGGCGGTGGTGCCTTCATCCGGCCTCCGTTCTATCGATCGATTACGAAAGCGTTGACTCGTTTCAACTCGGCCTGAGGGTACAGCGCACCCAGCATGTACAATCCATGCGGTGGGGCAGGCGGACTCGCCTCGGCGTTGTTCGTCGATTCCAAAAGCGCCGAAATGTCGCTCAGCGGCCGCCGGTTTCGCGCCACATCGACCATCGCTCCCACCATGAACCGGACCATGCGGTGCAAAAAACGATTGGCTTCGACATTAAAAATAAACCCTTCCCGGTCCGGTCGCTCGCGCCATTCGCAGAGTGTGACGTTGCACCGATAGTGGGGCTTTTCTTGCCCCACAGTGGAAAACGGGCGGAAGTCGTGTTCGCCACGGAAGAGGCTTGCCGCCGCCTCCAGCCTCTCGGAGTCGATCGGCTCGCCCAGTGCCCACTCGTATGGGCTTCGAAACGGTGAGACCGACGCCGGATCGCACCCGATGACGAACCGGTACCGGCGTGCCGAGGCGTGTTTCCGGGCGTGAAACCCGGCAGGGGCCGAACCGGCATCCGCAATCCACAGGTCCTTTGGGGTGACGGCGTTCAGGGCTCGACGCAGGTCGTCCGGAACCCAACGGTCGGGAGCCTCGAAGCTGACGACCTGACCCAACGCGTGCACACCGCTATCGGTGCGACCGGCCGCGTGCGTGACAACGGTACGACCCACGAGTTGCTCCAGGCCGTCTTCCAACACCCCCTGTACGGTCCTGTCGCTAGGTTGACGTTGCCAGCCGGCAAAGCCCCATCCCACGTACTGCAGGATGGCATAAAAGGACGTATCCGCCATGTGGGAGGAAACTACAGGTGCGCCCTTCTATCCACAAGCGCCACAATGACTTGCGTGCAAATGGACGGCGCCTTGGCTGGTTTCAGTACTTTCGAATCACCCCTACAACGATACCCTGAATCAGCAGGTCATCTTCGTGGACCCGGATTGGGGCGACCTTCTCATTGGCGGGTTGGAGACGAATCCAGCCGTCGGCCTCACGATAGAAACGCTTTACGGTGGCCGACGTTCCATCGATTAGTGCGATCACCATCTCGCCGTTCTGAGCGGTGTTCCTGCTGTGGACCACCACCAGGTCACCGTCGTCGATGTGCTCGTCGATCATCGACTGACCCTCGACCTGAAGCACGTAGCTCGATCCTCGTTTTGGGATCAGGTCGTCGGGAACGGCGATGGTCTCCGGAACAGTGACCGCCTCGATCGGAACGCCGGCCGCGACCCGACCCAATAGCGGCAATTCGGTCGCCTTCGCCTGTCCGGGTTCAGGAACGACCTCGATGGCACGGCTCTCGTTGTGATTGCGGTGGATGAACCCCTTCTGTTCCAGATTGGTCAGGTGCTCGTGTACCGTCGCCAGGGAATTGAACGAGAAATGTTGTGCGATTTCCTCAAACGAGGGAGCGTATTGGTTTTCCTCGATATACGACGTGACATATTCCAAGATCTCCCGCTGGCGCTTGGTCAAAGGCATGTGGCCTCCTCGGTACCGAAGGTAATCCGAAAGCCATTATACCCGAACACACCCCGAAATGCAATATGGACGAGCCGTTAGCCTTGTGCGGGCCATTCTCTGTTCGGTGTCCGGAACCCCTTTGGGGAATCGGGATGCGACCAGGTGCACAGCGGGCGAGAGTGCAAGGCCACAACATGAACACATTGGTCGAAATGCATGATGCGAAAGAAGCGTAGGTCGTCATTTTTGGGGCGGTTATATTGTACCGCCTCCGAGATCAAAGGATTGGATGACCGGATTCGGATTTGGAGTGTCGCGGCCGTTCACAGCAGAGCGGTGTAGAGATCGCCGAGCCTGTGGCTCTGGAGGAGGGTGAACGTGTCTGCGCCAGACCATTCCGGCGTGCAGGAATCCGTCGCCGCGGATCACAAGACGGTCGAAGATCTCATGCAAACCCTCTCCAAGGGAATGCGGGCCATCCAACTCTATCTCCCCAACAATCCCATCTACGAGCAAGCGTGTAACAATGTCGCGGCGGCATTCGAAGCCGTGTGGCAGATAACGGACGAAATCGATCTCGAAGTAACCGATGCGGAGTTTCGGTGGGAGGATCGGGCGGTCTACAACGAGCCGAACAAGGGTGACAGCATCGCCTGGATGCTCTACGAGCACGGTATCCGGTTAATCACCCTCTCGGCCGGGGTCGAAGAAACCGAAGCCATCCGTTTTCTCGAGGTGTTGAATCGGGTCCGGACGCTCCCGCCGGAAGGTGAGGACGATCTCTTGACCCTGTTGTGGGAGCAGGAGTTCGAACACGTGAGGTACATCGCCTCCGATATCGGCGACGATGAGGGGGAGCCGATCGAGGGGTCGGGTGGGGGAGGGGCGATGCGGGCGGAGGAAGTGCGGGAGGAAATTCAGCGGCAAATGGCGGGGGCTGCTCAGGAAGCGCAAGCAAACGAATTCGTGTCGGTCGACGATTTCGACTCGTCGCTATATCAACTCGAGCCGAATGAGATCGCATATCTCAAGAGCGAACTGGCGCGCGAATACGACCAAGACCTCCGAACCAGCGTTCTTGCAATTCTGTGCGACATCTTGGAATTCCAAGCGAACCCGGGCATCAGATCCGAGGTGCTCGCGATCCTGGGGAGCTTTGTGCCTCGCCTCTTGGCAGCTGGCGATTCGGACTCGGTCATCTACGTGCTCCGGGAAGCGCAGGCGATCCGCAAGCGAGCGAAGGACCTCACGGAGGAAGAGGCGTCCGCCTTGGATCAATTGCCGGCGCGCTTGTCGGAGCCCTCAACCTTCAGCAACCTCATGACCGCCCTCGATCAGAGCGGTTCAGCCGTGAGCGACGAAGAGTTGGAGCGGCTCTTTGCGGGGTTGCGTCCCCAGGTATTCGAGCCAGCACTCGAGTTGTTTCCGCAGCTTGTCACGGAACGGATCCAGGCGTTGCTCGAAGACGCGCTCATCAAGCTGGCCATTGCGCATTCCAAGGTACTGACGGACGCGCTCGAGTCACGCAGCCGGGAAGTGGTACAGATAGCCGTTGGATTCGCGAGGACCCTGGCGCTTCCGGAGGTCGTGCCTCCGCTCGGGCGGTTGCTGGAAGGTCCCGACAAAGATCTACGAGCCGAGGTCGTGCACGTGCTCGAAGTGATCGGTTCAGATGCCGCGATGGAGGAACTGGCGAAGGCAATCGACGACCCGAATCGCGCTATCCGCCTGGCCGCCATTCGTGCGTTGGTGGGATGCAACTACACGCAGGCGTTGCCCCAAGTCGAAGCGAAGGTCACGGACAAGGAATTCAAGAACGCAGACCTCACAGAGAAAAAGGCGTATTTGGAGGCGTACGGCGTATTCGCCGGACCTTTGGGAATAGCAACCCTGTCCGAGATGCTCTTGCCGAAAGGCTTCATGAAAAGGAGGGAAGACTCCCAGATTCGTGCATGCGCCGCGATGGGCTTGGGCAAGATTGGAACGCCTGAGGCGACCGCCGTGCTGGAACAGGCCGCCAATGACAAAGATCCTCTGGTTCGGAACGCCGTGAACCAGGCCATGCGGAGCGGGTGATGTGAACGACCGGCTACGCTCCCTCACCGATGCCGTAGAACGCATCGAAACGGTCCACCGTCAGCAAGGGCAGACGTTTCTCTTGAACCTGGGAGCGACGTTCCGCACCCTCAAGCTCTACCCGCTCGAAAACGAGCAAGTGCAACGGTCTCTCGATGAGTTGGTAGAGTCGGCACGCGCGTTGCATCAGGTCGATCCTTTGCTCGAGATGCACATCGCCGACGAATCAGTATTCATCAACAAAACGCGGCTTCGTCTAGCTCTGGACCGTCATGCTGCGTTGGGACACGTGCTGAACACGTTCAAGGACGCAGGAGTGGGGATCCTGGAGGCCGATGAAGAGGTGTCGCGCAACGAGTGGCAAGAGTTCGTTTCACGGCTCTTGGACGTCAAAGCGTTGGAGGAGGGAGAAGACGAGCAAGAACACCTTGCCGATCTGCAAGACGATTTGGTGGAGCGCGGCGTCGTTCACATCACCGTGGGGCCGCCGGTGGAGGTCGGCGCCGGCGCGGGCGAGGAGAT
>CAYLZR010000065.1:0-5888 GCA_964388145.1 uncultured Gemmatimonadaceae bacterium
GCTCGCAAGAGCCGTGTGCCTCAAGTCACCGGTATTCATTCAGCAATTACTGCCGTCGCGAGTACCGGGTTTGTAACCATCGCATATGAAAGACGCCAGAATCGGTCGCACAGCGCTTGCGACGTCTGGAAGAGAATCGGTTGGCTGTATGGAGTCTCCCGAGATCCCGACGTTGGAAATCCCAACGTCATCGAGTGACGGGCGGCGCTTCCCTGAAGGTTTCGAAGGTTCAGTCGTCGCAAGGCTCCGAAGCTCTAAACGAGGTGGTCACACTATGTTAGCGGCTCTCGGGACAAGGCGCAACTGCCACGGACCAACCCCGACCGCCAGCCCAGGTCCGCAATCCGCGCTGGAGCTCGGCGCGCGAGCACCGATGAGACAACCGTACCGCGGCGCAACACGCCGTGTTGGACGCCTCGAACTCGGCCCCAATGACGCGGCATTGCGGCATTTCACGCAGCGCCCAATGATCCAAAACAGCGCCGCCGGCACTGACGATGATGGCCACGGAAAGATTTGTCGAACCCATGACCAACAACATGGTCGTCACCGGCAGAGAGGGAGTACGCGAGGTTATGCGGATGGGATCGAACTTTTGCGGTAGGTAGTGGGCAGTGAGTAGTAGGCAGTAGGTAGTGGGGAAGTGAGCAGTCGATGCGGAGAGACAATCACCACCGCCTACTGCCTACTGCCTACTTGGCTCTCTGCAGGCCGTACTTGTCGATCTTCTTGTAGAGATTGCTGCGGGGCATGGCGAGCTTTCGTGCGGTCTCGCTCACGTTCCAATCGTGCGCGGCCAACTTTCCGAGCAAGAAAGCCCGCTCGGCTTCCATCTTGAATTCTTCGAACGTCTCGCACTGGGCAAGCGCACCGACGGCTACTTCGGTACCCGCCGCCGCGATCCGGTGCACGTCTGAGACCGTTACCTCGTCCCCGGCAGATAAGATCATCAGTCGCTCCACCACGTTCCGCAGTTCGCGCACGTTGCCGGCCCACTCGCGCTGTTCCAGCGCGGCCACGGCATCGGCGGAAAACTTCTTGGCGCCGAGACCACCGTACACCGCGAGGTCGCTCACGAACCGCTCGATCATTGGCGGAATATCCCCCTTGCGGGCGCGGAGCGGCGGTACCTCGATGGGTACCACGTTGAGACGGTAGTAGAGATCTTCGCGGAAGCGCCCGCTCTCGATTTCCTCCTCGACGTTCTTGTTGGTGGCGGCAATCACGCGCACGTCCACGGTGGCCGTCTTTGTAGCTCCGATGCGGGTTACGACACCTTCCTGCAGGGCCCGAAGCACCTTGGCTTGGGCGTCCAGGCTCATATCGCCCACCTCGTCGAGGAACAGCGTGCCACCGTCAGCCTGCTCGAACTTGCCGGCGCGATCGGCAAACGCCCCGGTGAACGACCCCTTCATGTGCCCGAACAACTCGCTCTCGATCAGCTCGCTTGGGATCGCCGCGCAGTTGACTTCCACGAACGGCTTCGTGGCGCGTGGCGATCCGGCATGAAGGGCGCGGGCCACCAGTTCCTTCCCTACCCCGTTCTCACCGGTGATCAACACCCGCGCCTGCGTCGGAGCTACCTTCTTGATCACGTCGAGCACATCACGGATCGCCTTGCTCGAACCGACCATGTCATATTGATCCGCCACGCTCGCGCGCAGACGTTCGTTCTCCGACTCGAGCGCGATGCGGTCGAACGCGTTGCGCAACGTGAGGAGAATGCGATCGGTGTCGAGGGGTTTTTCGAGAAAGTCGTACGCGCCGAGCTGGGTGGCTTCCACGGCGGTCTGAATGGTTCCGTGACCCGAGATCATCACGACTTGGGCGTTGGGATCCTCTTCCCGGAGCTTCGCCAAGGTCTCGAGGCCATCCATGCCCGCCATCTTCACATCGAGCAACACGAGGTGCGGGTGGAATTCGTTGTACGCGTCGAGCCCTTCGGACCCCGACTCTGCGGTCCGCACCTCCATGTCCTCATACTCCAGGAGCTGTTTGAGCGCTTCGCGCACCCCCTGCTCGTCGTCCACCACCAGAACCCGTTTGGCCATCACTGCACCCGCCGGAAGAAGGTCGCTTTGCTCGGCTCGATACGAATTTCGGCGATCGTCGAGGGGACGCCAAAAAGCATCAACCCATCGTCCCCACCCGTGAGTCGATCTACGATGGGTGGGATCATCGGTCCTGGGAACGGGATGCCGCGAACCGAGAACTCCGTCGGTTCCCAGGCCAGCACGCCGCGGCGCGTGATGCGGGCCGGGCCGGCCACTCGCATCGGCTCGAGGTCTTGCAACAATCCGCCCAAGAGCCCCAGCTGGTCCTTCCCCCACACGGCAGTAACCAGCTGCGCTTCCATTATAAACCGGCCCGGCTCAAAAGTGACGGTGAGAGAATCGAGGGCGCGGCGCCCGATGGGATCGAGCGCGTCGCGGATGAGCGACGCCATCTCGGCCGCCGAGAGCGCGACGAACTCCGGCCCGTCGATCCGGGCGATGCGTAGATACTTTGCAGCGGCCGACTCGCGCGCTTCGGGAGATGCGCTTCCCGGCCCCGCCTCGAACACCTCCTCGGCGACCGTCGTCTCATCTTCACGGAAAGCCCGATACGCATCCGCCAGCTGGTCACGGTAAATCCAGCCCCCCACCACCACCACCACGAACAGCGTCGCGCAACCAGCCATCGCGAATATGTTCTTCAAGCATCCAGTAAACACTACGCCAACTCCACGCTAACCAACCGTTCGTAACGGGGACCTTTGGGTCCCAAATGACTCCGCATCAAGTCGACCGACGCGATCTGGGGTTCCTCGAAGAACTCCAACCGCTCCAAGTCCTTCTCGAGGCCCTTCAGCTCGGCCGGCCTGGCCTCCCGCCGCACGCGGCCGATGGTGACGTGAGGCCGGAACGCGCGTCCTTCGGTCTCAAAGCCCAACTGCGACATCTCCTGTTCCACAGCATCTGCCAGCAACTCCAACACCGGCTGCGTCTCACATCCTACCCAGAGTACTCGCGGTCGTTTCGCCGACGGGAAAGCGCCAAATTGCCCTACGGGAACAGCGAATGTCTTGGTGTCGCCGGCGGCACGCCGGAGACCATCCTTTATGGCGCCGGCACGGGATTCATCCACCTCGCCGAGGAACTTCACGGTCAGGTGGATATTGTCGGCGGCCACCCATTTCACCGGATAACCAGCGTCGCGAAGCGGCGCTGCCTCGTGCCACAGGCGCAGGCGCATGGCATCGGGGAAGTTGATGGCGATGAAGAGCCGCACGGGGTGAATTAATAATCAGGTGCCGGCGTGAGGGAAGGCGGTCGTGCCTGGGCGTATCCATGTTCGTGTGGTGCGTGCGCACGTCGTAATCGGTGTAGTCCTGCACGGTATTGAAGCCGGGCATCCCCGCGCGAATGAAGCTGAGGTGATCGGTGCTGCCGATCTTGTCGATGACGTTCGTGCGCGCGCCGATGTCGCAGAGCGGTTCGAGCCACGCATCGAAGATCGGTCGAACGCCGGCGTTCTCCTCGAGATAGAAACCGTAAATGGGCCCGGTGCCCGGATCGTGATTGAAGTAGACGGATAGGCCATCGCGAGCTTCCTGGCTCTGATCGCCGGCCAGGTGACGCTGCACGTACTCGCTCGACTCGTACTGCGTCTCGCCATCCCCCCCTGCCCAATTTCGCGCTCGACGGCGTATCGATCGGAAAGAGCTGCCTTCAACTGATCGAGCGTTTCATCCATGACACCACCCCTCGCGGCTGTACCGTAAGCATACGGTTCCAACCGCAGGGTGGCCAGGTGTTGCAGATGGCCGGCGGCTGGACCAGAACGTGAGAAGCCCGGCTCGTGCGTTGCCCGGTGCAGCAACGGCGAGGCATGCCTCGCCGCTCTGCGTGGGCTCTGCCGCGTCCCTCACGGGCCGCGAGGCTTCTTGAAAGACGCCACCAGTCCCCCACTGCTACCACAAACCACGGTTGGTGAGTATCCTCTAGCCCATGCAACACATCTGGGCCATCGCCACGGTTGTACTCCTCATCAATGTGCCGTTCGGGTTCTGGCGCCAGGGCAAAGAGAGTCAGTTCTTGGATGGTCGAGTGCGGACGCGGTTGAAGGGGAGCAAGTAAGTGTCATCACTCACCGCCCTTCTCACCGACATTGTGTCCGACGCCTTCACCGAGTCAGGTTACGATCGGCAATACGGCGAGGTGCACGTCTCCGACCGTCCCGACCTGGCTCAGTTCCAATGCAACGGCGCGCTCACCGCTGCAAAGGCGCTCAAGGCCAACCCGCGGGAGATCGGGCAAAAGGTCGCGGACGTGCTCACCAACAACGATGCCTTTGGCGAGGTATCGCTCGCCGGTCCGGGATTCATCAACCTCAAACTGACCGACGAGTTTCTCACAGCACACACACAAAGCACGGCGAACGACGATCGACTCGGTGTCGAGAGTGTGCCGACCCCGCTGAAGGTCGTGATCGACTACGGCGGTCCCAACGTCGCCAAGCCCATGCACGTGGGACATCTCCGCGCCGCCATCATCGGTGAGAGCGTCAAACGCATCGCGCGCTTCCTCGGTCATGATGTACTGGGCGACGTACACCTGGGCGACTGGGGTTTGCAGATGGGTATGCTCATCTCCGAACTCCAGCGACGCCAACCCGACCTGCCCTACTTCGACGCCGATTCGACCAGCCCGTATCCGAAGGACTCGCCGGTTACGATCGGTGATCTCGAAGAAATGTATCCCGCCGCGAGTACGACGGCGCAAGAAAATTCCGAGGCGATGGAAGCCGCCCGCAACGCGACTTTCGAGTTGCAGCAAGGACATCCCGGTTACCGAGCGCTGTGGCAGCATTTCCACGACGTCTCCATCGCCGACATGAAAGCCGATTACTCGACGCTCAATGTGGAGTTCGATCTCTGGCTCGGGGAAAGCGACACGCAGGACCGCATTCCGCCGCTCATCGAGCGGCTTCGGGAAAGCGGTCTGGCGTACGAGAGCGAAGGCGCACTGGTGATGGACGTCGCCGAGCCCGACGACAAGAGGGAGATGCCGCCGCTGATGTTGTTGAAGTCGGATGGCGCGGTGCTCTACGGTACGACCGACCTCGCGACCATCGATCAACGCGTACAGGAGTTGAACGCCGACGCCGCCATCTATGTCGTCGACAACCGGCAAGGCGATCACTTCCGTCAGGTTTTCCGCGCGGCTCACAAATCCGGCGTCGCACCCAAGTCGATGCACTTGGAGCACGCAGGGTTCGGCACGATGAACGGCAAGGACGGCAAACCGTTCAAGACGCGCGCCGGCGGCGTGATGCGACTCAAGGTCCTGATGCGGCTCGTCACCGAGAAGGCCACCGAGCGCATGGCCGAGGCCAAGGTCGCCAATGATTACGAGAAGGACGAGCGCGCGGAGATCGCTCGCATGGTGGGCATGGCGACGCTCAAATACGCCGACCTCATGAACCACCGCACGAAGGACTACGTCTTCGACATCGATCGCTTCTCGTCGTTCGAGGGTCGGACGGGCCCTTATCTGTTGTACACCACGGTCCGAACGAAATCGATTCTGCGGAAAGCCAAGGAACGAGGACTCAAATCCGGTGACCTACTGCCGCCGGAAACCGACGCCGATCGCGACGTAATGCTCAAAGTCGCGGAGCTGCCCGACGTGTTGCGCCGCGCGTGGGACGGGCGGGCCCCGAATCACCTGTGCGAGTACGGTTTTAGCCTCGCCACCGTGTTCAACCGGTTTTACCACGAGCACCACATCCTCAGCGAAGAAGACCCGGCGCGTCAGGCATCGTGGCTCGGGCTGTCGGAGCTGTGTGTGCGAGCGTTGGAGTTGGTGTTGGAGTTGTTGGGGATCGAGGTTCCCGAACGAATGTGA
>CAYLZR010000065.1:5988-10015 GCA_964388145.1 uncultured Gemmatimonadaceae bacterium
CCCACTGCTTACTGGATCGTAAACGACAGCGGTTGCTGCACGCGCGCACGCACCGGAACACCGCGGGCCTGTGCGGGTCGGTAGACGCTCCCAAGAATGACATCCCGCGCCGCGGCCTCAAACAACGGATGGAGTGACGACACCACTTGTATCGATCTCGGCTCGACATGGCCGGTGGTGTCGATCACAAAATCCAACACGACGTCACCTTCGAGCCCGGCTTGCTTCAGCATCTCGGGGTATCTGAGCGGCGGTGACGACAGCAACCGCGGAGGCTCGTCCATCACTGTTTCGATCTGTTCCTGGGGCGCGGCATCGGGCGTAACCACACGTTCCGGCTGTGCCCCCGCTTCTTCGAGTAGCCGTATCACTTCCTCATTGCCGCTCAGCTTTGCAGCGGTGAGCGCCGTAGCACCATCCGGATCGCTCGCATTGGGATCGGCGCTTTTTCCCAGCAACGACTGAACGATCGCTGCATGCCCCTGGAGCGCCGCGAGCATCAGCGCCGTCATGCCAAGCTCATTCGCCACATTCACGTCCGCACCATGTGCCAACAGCGTATCGACGATACCCGCGACGCCGCTGACGCTGGCCACAAGCAGGGCCGTCGATCCGGCGGCATTTGGCAGGTCTGGATCGGCTCCCTTGTTGAGCAACGCCGAAACGACGCCCACGTGACCAGCCCTTGTCCCGCTGATCAGCGCGGTCATCCCGAGACCTGCTTGCACATCGGGATTAGCACCGCCGTCCAAGAGAGCAACGACGACATCGGCAAACCCGCCGAATGTTGCATCCATGATTGCCGGCAGGCCCCGCGCGTCGACCTCGTTCGGATCGGCGCCGTTCTCGACAAGCAATCTCGCGATCTCGCCGTGCCCCGCGACGATCGCCTGTCGCAGCGCGGTATGGCCGTCCTCGTTTTTGACGGTGGGATCGGCACCCCGTTCGAGCAATAGTCGCACGGGCTCCGCATGGCCCTCGAAAGATGCCAGCGCCACCGCCGTCCAGCCGTCGTCCGACGCCGGCTCCGTCTCGGCCCCACTTGCCAGGAGCACCTGTACGATTTCGGCGTGCCCTAGCATGGACGCAGCCATCAACGCCGTGAATCCGTTTTCCCCACGCGCGTTCACGCCCGCTCCCTGCTCCAACAACACGAGGACGGTTTCCATTTGACCACCCCCCGCCGCCGTGACCAGCGCCATGGGGTCTTCCTGCGCCCCAGCTTGCGCGGGAGCGAGGACTGCAATCGCGAGCAGGGCCGCCGCTATCGGCATGGGAGCGTTCGCCTGGGTCATCCAAAAACCGCCTTGTGTCCGAGAACCTTACCATACGGCTCTGCGCATCGCTAGCCAATTTGCGGCCACAGGAGTAAGAGACCACAGAGCCGCCCTGGTTGAGAGTCGTTGGACCCCTGGGCTATCTTACAAGTCCAACACGAATCACCATCCGACGATCCTCGAGAGAGATGAACCCATGAAGACCAGCCGCTACCTGCTATTCGCCGCCTTGTTCTCCTTGGCGCTGCCCTCTTGGGCCTCAGGCATCGTGCGTCAAGATCAAAGTGACAACGGACGGCTCACGTTGGAGGACGTATTCCAACTCGAGTTCGCCTCGAATCCCGAGATCTCACCCGACGGAAGCAAGATTGTCTTCGTTCGGAACTTCATGGATATCATGAAGGACCGGCAGCGGTCCAACCTGTGGATCACGAACTACGACGGGTCCGACCTCCAGCCCATAACGACGGGAAACCACAACTACACCTCACCCCGCTGGTCGCCGGACGGGAAACGATTATTGTATGCATCGAACGAAGAAGGATCGACGCAGCTCTACGTGCGATGGATGGAAACGGGCCAGGTCGCAAAGCTGACGCAGCTCACCAACTCGCCCGGCGGGTTGACCTGGTCGCCCGATGGCCACTCGATTGCGTTCTCGATGTTCGTTCCCAGTGAAAAGCGACCGTTCGTCGAGCTGCCGAACAAACCAGAAGGTGCGGAGTGGGCCCCACCCGCGCGTTACATCGAAAGCGTGCAGTATCGCGCCGACGGCCAAGGCTTCGTCGAGGAAGGGTACACGCACCTGTTCGTCTTGCCCGCCGAGGGGGGTACGCCGCGGCAGGTGACTGCTGACTCGTTCAACCACGGTGGCACACCCTCGTGGACGCCCGACAGCAGGGGATTGATCTTATCGGCGAACCGTCACGACAACTGGGAGTTCGAGGGACGGAATTCGGAAGTCTACGAACTGTCGCTGGAAGACGGCTCGCTTCGCGCGCTCACCGACCGGTACGGGCCGGACAACAACGCCATCGTGTCCCCCGACGGACGGCGCATCGCCTACCAGGGCTACGACGACAGACACCAGGGTTATCAGGTTACGCACCTCTATGTCATGAATCGAGACGGCAGCGGAAAGCGCATGCTCGCGCGGGATCTCGATCGCGACGTGGCGCAACCCAAATGGAGCGCCGACAGCCGAGGGATTTATTTCCAGTACGACAGCGAAGGAAACACCAGCATCGCGTATGCGTCGCTGGACGGCGGCGTCGAGACGTACGTAGGTAACGTGGGCGGACTCTCACTCGGCAGGCCCTACGCCGGAGGTGCGTTCTCGGTTTCCGACGATGGCCGTTTCGCCTACACCCACTCGACACCCGACCACCCGGCCGACGTTGCGGTGGGCCGGCGCGGATCCGCCGAAGGCACGCGCATTACTCATCTCAACGACGACTTGTTTGGTCACATAGAGTTGGGCGCCGTCGAGGAAATCTGGTACGAGTCGTCGTACGACGGCCGTCGCGTGCAGGGATGGATCGTCAAGCCGCCCAACTTCAATCCGAATAACAAGTACCCACTGGTGCTCGAGATTCACGGCGGACCGTTCGCCAACTATGGCGACCGTTTCTCCACCGAGATTCAACTCTACGCCGCCGCAGGTTATGTGGGGCTGTATACCAACCCACGGGGCAGCACGAGCTACGGTGAAGAGTTCGGCAACCTCATTCATCACGCGTATCCGGGTTACGATTACGACGACTTGATGTCGGGCGTGGACGCGGTGATTGCGCGGGGCTACGTCGACGAAGAGAACATGTTCGTGACCGGCGGCAGCGGTGGTGGGGTGTTGAGCAGTTGGATCGTGGGTAAGACCGATCGGTTCCGTGCAGCGGTGGTTGCCAAGCCCGTGATCAACTGGTACAGCTGGGTGCTGACGGCTGACATGTACGTAGGTGGTGTGAAATACTGGTTCCCAGGCGTGCCGTGGGAGAACCTCGATCACTACATGGAACGGTCACCGCTGTCACTCGTGGGTAACGTCACCACGCCGACCATGCTCCTCACGGGCGAGGAAGATTACCGCACTCCTATGTCCGAATCGGAGCAGTTCTACCAGGCGCTGAAGCTGCAAGGCAAGGAAGCATCGCTGGTGCGCATCCCCGGTGCGTCACACGGCATCACCGCGCGGCCGAGTAACCTCATGGCGAAGGTGGCCTACGTCTTGGGGTGGTTCGAGAAATATCGGAGGCCTACTACCTGACAGGCGCTGCCACTGATCAACCGATCATCTCCGCTAACCGACCCAACCCCATCAGCATGTTGTCTTCCGGCGGCCCGAACGAGAACCGCACCCAGTGCGAATACTCTTCGAGACTCGGCCGGGTGCCGCCCGGGTTCACGTCGAAAAATCTCCCGGGCACGGTCAAGACCTTGCGCTGCAACGCGTCGCGGAAGAACACGTCGGCGTCGTTCAGAGGCGACGGGAGAGAAGCTATGCTGGCCCAGACGTAAAACGTGCCTGCCGGAGGACAGGCGCACGGAATACCCATGGCCTCGAGCCGTTCGATCATGAGGTTGCGTTTGCGCGTGAACACCTGACGCAACGCGTTGGTTTCCTGATCGGCGCGCGCGGGTTCCAACACTTGGAGCGTTGCGCGTTGAACGGCGGTACTCGGCCCGCCGTCGATCGCGCTGGCGGCGCGGTTCATCATCTCGATCATGTGCGACGGACCCACCGCCCAGCCCAT
>CAYLZR010000066.1:0-3277 GCA_964388145.1 uncultured Gemmatimonadaceae bacterium
TCAATGCAGCATCGCATACATGAGATAGTTCACACCCAATTTGTAGGCCTCGTTCGACAGATCGATGGGGATGAATCCCTGGTCGGAAA
This sequence comes from uncultured Gemmatimonadaceae bacterium, assembly GCA_964388145.1. Classification (GTDB taxonomy): domain Bacteria; phylum Gemmatimonadota; class Gemmatimonadetes; order Gemmatimonadales; family GWC2-71-9; genus B3T1B10. The sequence continues at coordinate 90 of CAYLZR010000066.1, forward strand.
ACTCCCAGAACTCGCCGATATCTGTATTGTAATTCACGATGACCATCAGCCGCTTGTGGGGATCGTTGTCCTCGAAGTATCCCCAGAACTCGGCAAAGCCCCGGTACGAATATGGGAATTCGGTATCGCGAATGTCGAAGAACGAGTTGAAGATCGGGTGCTGCTTATCCAACAGCACCGGCTGAAGCTCGGGGACCGCCCGCCGCATTTGCCACTCGAAGTTCTGCCACTCCCAACCACCGAAATCGTCCACGATCAGGAAGCCGCCCTTGAGGAGATAGTTCCTCAACCCATCGACTTCATGTTCGTTCATGTTCCACGCCCCCGGCTCGGACAGATAAGCCAACGGGTACTTGAACAGCTCCGGGTCGTCCAACCTCAAGATGTTACTGCCACCCAAGTACGGCTCCACAAGCGTCAATTCATCGAGGATCTTCGCGAAGTTCCTCTCGGCCCGCGGATAATCGTGATACCAACCGGGATTCCAACCACCAGCCGAGTACCGCAGGCGCACGAACGTGAACTCGTGGATGTTCTCGACATTTGCCTCGATACTCGCTGTGCCGCGGCCGCGCCTCCTGTACTGCGCTTCGAGCGGCACCGTCACCAATAGCAGTAACGCAAGTAAGACAAATCGCTTCAAAATCTCTCTGCTCCGTTTCGGCGAGAACGGATTTCCAACAGCAGTTCGAGCGCCTTCTCGAAATTTGGGGCCCGCTCGAGCGCCCGGAGGATCGAGCGCCGGGCCTGGCGAAGATCTCCCGATTCGAAATATGCCAACGCCAGCTGGTATTCGGCCTCCGCCCGGTCGACCGGATCCAACGCGAGCACCGCCTGGCGCTCCCGAATCACGCCCGGCCACTCGCCCAATCCTTCATAGAGGTCGCCCAATCGCCGGTGGATGTCCATATCGAACGGATAGACATACTGGGCCCGATCGAGAGCGACAGCCGCTCCAGCCGGGTTTCCCACCGCTTCGAGCAACTCGGCTTGCTCTAGATACGCGTCATAGTGTCCGGCGTTGATCGCCGTGAGATCAGCCAGCTCGGCAGCGGCACGGTCCGGCATACCTTGCGCTTTGTACGCCATCGCCAGAAACCAATAGGGACTATCGCCGCCGGCGTACTCCGGAAACAGCTCTTTCGCGCGCGTCAGGTGCGAGATCGCTTCCTCGTATCGCTCGGCGCGTACCAATGCCTGACCGGTCGCCAATTGCACAGAAAAATCGTTTTCGCTGCGCGACGCCGTCCCGAGCAGCGTCTGTATATCCATGTTTCCCGATTGCAACTCCTCCGTGTGCGGCGACTGGAGCGCCGTCAGCGCGCCGGTAAACCGTTCCTTCATATAGCGGTCAAACGCCTGATCGAATTCCTTGGCCTCCATGTCGAGAACGGTCTCGAAGGCCTGGGCACTGTTCTGGCCGGCCCCGTAGGCGCGAAGCATGTCCACCAACGCCGGATCTCCCCAGTCCCGCTGAATGAACTCACATACCAAAGACGCCAAATAGTAGGAAAACACGACTTGCTGGGGGTAAGACGGCCGTACGAAGCCGTTGTTGAGCTGACTCACGGGGTGGAGCTTATTCTCCATGTACGCCATCAGGAACGGCACGGAGACGTCGTCACCCCATCCTTCCCGCGCGCGCCGCTCTTCGAACACCGCGAGCCCTTCGGTGAACCAACGCGGCACCCGATACTCCGAAATGGTCATGTGAAACGAGTGCGCCACTTCGTGCCATAGCGTGGAGGCCCAGTGGAACTGTCCCACGCCGCGAGCCGACGGTGAATCCATGGCGAGCACTCTGCCGAAGGACACTCCCAATGCGCCCAAGCCAGCGAGGCCAACCGTGCGCACGGAGAAATCCGCGTGCCGTGGGTAGACCTCTAAGCGGATGGGCGTTTCCGGTCGAGCGCCGTATCGATCGGCCAATTGTTCATAGGCCTGGTCCGCCACGTCGGCGAGATACAACCGCAGCAGCGGTGACTCGTCCCGATGCATCACCAATTCGAAATACTTACTTTCGCTGCTGACGTAGTTCGAGAAGGTGTCGAGCAGATCCAGCGTATTCTTGGTCCACAGGTCGAAGGGGGCGAGCGCAAACGAATTCTCGAGGTTGCGGCGACCTTCCTCGATCGCACCGGTTCGAAGCTGGTTCATTCCCAGCAATCCGTAGCCGCGCCAGGACAGAGAATCCAAGGCCAGGGCTTGATTCGCGAAATCGACGGCATTCTGATACAGTCGGTTGCGGGCGCTCAACTCCGCAAGTGTGTTGAACAGATTGGCATATCGGGGATTCAACTCGAGCGTCCGTCGTACGGCGCTGGCGAATGAGGTGTCGTCGCCCCGGAAATACCGAATCGCTGCCGTCATCGCCCAGATCTCCGGTGATGACGCGTTGACTTCCATGGCGCGATTGGTCTCTTCGGCGGCCTGTTCGTATTGCTCGAGTTCTATGTATAGCCGCGCGAGGAACAACCTTGCAGGAACCGAGTTGCTGTTGACGTCCAGGCTCTTTCGAACGGTCTCCATCGCCTCCGGCAACCTGTCGAAGTGCATACTCCGGGCCATGCCCAACAGCGCGCGCGGCTGCTCGGGATTGATCTCGAGTATCTCGCGGAACGTGCTGGTTGCGTCGGTGTTCTCGTACTTAGCAAAGAACAACTCGCCGACGCGAATCCTGGGATCGAGGTCGGCGGGGTTTGCGGCCGCGGCCTCGTCGTAAACGCGCAACGCGTCGCGGCTCAACGAAAAATTTCGCTCGCCAAGGTACTGCCCAGCCGTTGCGACAGCCTCCAACTCTTCGGCTGACAGACTAGGCCGGGAATTGTAGACATCGATGAAGTAGTCGAACTCCTGCATCGCGGCGTCAACTTCGCCGCGCTCGTATCGAAGAATCGCGAGATTGACCCGCGCCACGAGGCTATCAGACGCCCCGGCGATCGCCGCTCGGTACGCTGTCTCTGCGTCCGCGACGTTGCCACGCCGGTAGAGGGCCTCGCCGAGGACGTTGGAGAGTTGCGGCGTTTGCGATTCGTTGAACCGGCGCCCTTCGCGGATCGCATCGTCGTGACGCCCCACTTCCATGAGGGTACGTACCAAACCCCGCCCGGCGGCCGGCGATTCCTCGCGGCGCGCGATGCGCATGTAGGCCCGAATAGCGTCGTCGTATTCCCCCACCCGAACCATTT
>CAYLZR010000066.1:3377-8486 GCA_964388145.1 uncultured Gemmatimonadaceae bacterium
CGTATCTCCCGATTCTTCAGCGCCAACTCCACGAGCAACGCCTCCAACTCGTCCTCGTAGACCTCCTCCTCCATCTGATCTTTCAGATTGCGCAACTCGCCGATCCGAGTTTCGAGGCTACTCTTTTCGTTATACAGAGCGACCAACACGGAATCCCCGCTGGCCGATCCGGCCCCGACCACGCCGCGCCGGTCCAGAAAAAGCGTTCTTGCGAGCGCGCCATCGGCAGAATCAGCCGTTGGATCGGTGGTTCCTTCGCCGTCCCCGTTGTCATCGAGCATCGCGTGTTCGGTTAACAGACGGTTGTCGTCTTCATAACGTCGCACCGTTTCACGCCGCGCATAGTCGAAGGCCTCCAGGACTGAGACACGGTCATCCTTGTCCGTGTCTGCCCCATCTGAGGCGAACGCCTCGACGAAAAATTCTCCGAAGATCGACTCGTTGCGCTCGAAACCCGTCTTGGTCGCGGTGACGAGAACGCGGTTGGGGCCGGACAACACCGACACAAAGTCGCCGCTCGCACTGAACGCGTTCACCAGGATGATGGTCTGCGTAGGGAAAATCGCTAACTGCTCGGCCAGTTCCTTTGCCGTCAGGTCGGGCCCCGGCAAGTTGAACCGAGACTCTTCGCCTTCGCCGCTGCCGTGCCCGATCAGGAGAATGAAGATGCGATCCGTGGGCCCTGCACGGCTGGCGAGTTCGGCCAAGGTGGTTTTGACGTTTTCCTTCGTGGACCGGCCACGAATTCGTTCGGCATCCCGTTCCGGACGCTCGGATAAGTACACCACGTGATCGGCGGGAAGTCCAAGGCGTTCCGTCGCGGCGTCAACCATCGACAGCCCCCACCGATGAAACGCCTCGCTGTATTGCGGTTGCCCACCGATGCCACTCACGATGAGGATGTGACTGTCACCAACGGGAGACTGTCCCGCGAACACGCCGGCAACAAACAACACGAATGGATGCACCTAGGCGAGCCCCCGCAATCTGCGATAGCCCCACTCCGCAGAGATCAACACCATGAGCATCATGAAGATGATCGGCATGTCCCATAAGTCCCGCCGCTCGATGACCGTTGTGCCACTCTCGGTAAAGCTGATGTCCTCCGGCAGCGTCGACACGGTGGATGGAGTGTAGAATCGACCACCTGTCTCTTCGGCAATCCGCACCAGTGTGTTGCGCTGCATTTCGGAACCGAAATACTCGCGGGCAGGATCCTTCACGCGCACGTACGACGCGGCGCTCGCCAAGAACTCACCGTCCTGCAAGGCGCTCACTTCCACCTTATAGAGTCCCTCTTCTCGCGGAATCAGGTTGGCGCGGTACTCACCGTCGCGGTCCACCGTCCAGTCCATCGCAATCGAATCGACCGCTCCCGATGGAGCCGTCACTCGAGCAATCACCGTGGTGTTGTTCACCTCGAGGTAGGTATTGTCTTCCACCTCAGCGAGCAGCTCTATCGCCTCGTCCGGAGCCACGCGATCGGCAATTGGTGAAACCCGCACCCGGTTCGGCACGCCGGAAATCACCCAACGCAGCAGCTGGCGCCAGAAGATTTCGTGGGTCATGTCTTCGAGCGGGGTCCGCATTTGCCACGCCCAGACGTCACGCACCGGGAGCACCAGCGATTTGCCTCTTCCATAGCGCTGATACGCGAGGACAATGTGCTCCAAACCATTCGGGCCCTCGCCCTTCAGCAGAGTCGTGGCACCGGGTTTTGTTCCCGAAATACGATTGACGGCCATCAAGGGCGGCAGTCCCGCCCAACGGGCAGCCGACTCTTCGATCGTTTCGGCTATCTGGGTAATCGGGTGCGTGCGGCCGGCGGGGGTCACCTCGACTTGGATCTCGGCCAGAAAATCTTCTTCGGCGTCGGATTCCTCCAACACAATCGGCAGCACATCGGCGATCGGCGTCTCGCTATACCCACCTTCGGCAAACGCTCGCCGCCCACCCAGCATCAACAAACCGCCACCCCGTTGACTCACGAAGTCGGCGATCATGCGTAGTTGGTCGAGGGTGAAGAAGCTGGCCTCGGCGCTGCCGATAATGAGCCCTCGATACTCGAAGAGTTCTTCGCGCGTGGTCGGGAACCCGCCGACCAATTCTTCATCCGGATTGTTGAACAGAATGCGATAAAACTTGTTGTCAGCCGTTCGTGCCAGGAGCGTCACCTCGAGGTTTTCGTCGTCTGCGACGGCTCGCCGCAGGAACCCGGTCTCAAATCGCGGCTCCCCTTCGAAATACAGGATTCTTTCGCGCCGGTCCTCTACCACGATGAGCGCTTCCTGCTCGTTGTTCTGCGTCACCAGCTCACCGTCGAGAGGCGTAATCCGGAAGCCGAACACTCGAGGTCCCGGTTCCGTTGCCTTGAACGGGATCCGCACGGTTGCCACTTCCCCTTCACGGGGCAACTCGATGCGCTGCGTGTTCACAATGCGGCCATCGTCTTCGACCACCAGATCGACACTGTCACCAGCGTAGCCGGACTGGGTCACGGTAACGTCCACCACCAGTGACGCACCCTGCAGGACCGATCGCGGCGTCTCTACGCGGCTTACCTCGATATCGCGTGCAAACGTCTCCCGCCCAAGCCCCACGGTGTACACCGGCACCGACCGAGAACGGAGAGACAACAACGGTTCGTCCAACGACTCGAAGGTGTTGTCGGCGCCGTCGGTCAGCATGACCAGACCGGCCAGCGGCACCGACGCTAACTCCTGACGTGCACGGTCCAACGCACGGCCGATGTCCGTCTTGTTCCCCATGAAACGCATCGTTCCGACGCTGTCGATCCGCTCGGCATCAGCCGAAAATCGGAAGAAGCGGAGAATGAACTTGTCGGCAAGCCCTTTTAACAGCTCGCTGTCTTGGCTGCCAAAATATTCGAGGACCATGTTCGAGCGAGGCGCGTCATTCACGTCGGCCAAACGCATGCTCCGCGAGTCATCGACCAGAATCCCCAGAAAGTTTTTTTGCGGAACGACGGTCGACAGCATCAGCACAGGTCGGAAGAGCGAGAATAGGATGAGCGCGAGGGCCAACGTTCGCAGAAACGACAACACCAGCCGGTCGACCGGACGACTCTTACCTCTCGCACGGCTGTACAGCAACAAGGTCGGAACGATCAGAGCGATCCCAACCACGGCCGCGAGATACACCGGCCACGGCGCGCTGAACATGAAATCTCCCCGCTCGAAAAGCAGCGGTCGATACTTGAACAGGAATTCGAACAGGGCTTCCATTGGGGTTAGTGCGTCATGGCGTATACGATGAAATTGATCGCTACCTGCCACGCATAGTTGGAGTACCTGAGCGGATAATATGGGTTATCCGCCCACTCCCACGCATCTCCTAAATCGGTGTTCCAGTGAATGGCCACCATCAATCGACCGTTGTCGTCGAAGATCCCCCGCACGTGCGGAACGTAGCCATCGCGTTCCCACGTTGGGCCGCCACGAGTGCCGTTCCCGACGTTGGGAACCTGCACGATCGAGTCGATATCGTACACGGTGGTGAACACTGGGTGGTCGAGCGGCAGCTCTTGGATCGGAAACTCGGGCAGCACACGTGAAATCTCGCGCTCGAAATTCATCCACTCGTAGCTGCCCCAAAAATCGTCGATGAAAAGGAACCCACCGGCAAAAAGATAGTTCCGCAGGGCTCGCGCCTCCGAGTCCGTGAGCCCCATCGCCCCAACCTCGAGGGCGTAGAGGAACGGGAATTTGAACAATTTGGGATCGTCGAGACGAACCGGATTCTCCATGTCGTACGCGTCGATCACGGTCAGGCGCCGGAGCCCCTCGAGGAAAATTCGATCGGCCCGAGGGAAATCGATCGACCAGCTCCATCCACGCCGGAATCCGCTGTATATCGCCCGCGTGAAATAGAACTCGTATTTGCCCAGGGAGTCATCGGGCGGCGTGACAAACCAGCCACGCCGGCCTCGCTGCCCCCACTGCCTCCGTACGAGAGGAAAGGCCAGATCGGCCGGATCGCCGCCCAGGGCCCGGTCCGCCGACGAAAGGACGTCAGGGCTGGGGTCGGTGGGCGAGGGGAGGTGGGCCGCGCCGGTACTGCCGATCTGGAAGGCCGCGAGGCACGACACGAGAAATAATGGAATTGTCGGTCGAATCAGCCGCACCCGCTTGCTCCCGGCATATGTCCAAGGGCAACCCGGTGCCTCCGAGGTGCCACCTCTAAATATTGAATAACACGGGACTTTCGCCAACCATATACGCCCAACGGGCATCCCGAGTTGGATCGTCCTCCGGACGGCGTGAGGTGGGAAATCCGTCGCAGCACGCCCCACAACACTTTGCCGTACACCCAACCTGTGACAAAAGGTTCGCGCCGCATTCGGGACCAATTGTAGGGGCGACAGTCGACGGGTCAAGGCTTATCATGTGAGATGACCTACACGGTGAGACTGCACGGAATCGCCGTCGGGCGTTCGGATTTGAACCGCGTCGACCCCGAAGCGGGGTTCGCTCGAGGCACGTTCACCCCCGCCACGGGCTATCAGCTGGTGCAAGATGTGTTTCGCCTGTACGCAGACGCGGTACCGGAGACCCCGGGCGCCGTGGCCGACCCCGAAAAGCTTCAACGGTACTACAACGCCCGCGACGCCCTGCAACTCGAAGTGATCGATCCGGAGGGGAACGTCGTCCCCGAAACAACCGTCCACGTGTACGAGCGAACCGGAGAGGTAGAGGCGCTGGAACTCGAGGTGCACATCGCCGATGCCGGGTTTTGGAGGGCAAGGGCCGACGACGGCGGGTCCGCCGGCACTCCGGAAGGGGAAGCGTAAGGCGTGAGGCCACGCTCGTGGGGGGTTTTCACCGCCGTTGTACTGGTTTCGTGTGGCGCCCCCGCCCCCATCCCCGCTCCCACCCCTCTGTTTCCAGCCGCTTCGCCGGTGCCAGTCGAATCGGTCGGCACGCCAAGCGACACCGGAATCCCGCCTTCAAGACAGGCGGCGGCACGCCAACTCGTTGCCGAAGGCCGCGCCCGTGTCCAGGACTCCGACGACCGAGCGGCGGTTCGGCAATTTCTCCTGGCCCTCGAGGCCGACTCGCTCAATACCCACGCCTACTGGGAGCTGGGGGC
>CAYLZR010000066.1:8586-9938 GCA_964388145.1 uncultured Gemmatimonadaceae bacterium
CCGCGTAGCCCACTGGCTCAGGGCCGCGGATATCACCTTCGGTAATCTCGAAACCGTTCTCGCCGATTCCGGTGACAGCACCAAGTGCCGCCGCGGTTCACCAAACTGTTACGCGTTCCGCGCTCCAACGACTTACGCCGGAACCCTGGTGCGCGCCGGCTTCGACCTGCTCTCGGTGAACAACAACCACGCCGGCGACTTTGGAGACTACGGTCGACGCGCGACTGTTGCGGCCCTGAACCGAGCCGGTCTCGAGCATGCCGGTTCCGAGTCGGGCATCGCGTCGTGGGAGACACACGGACTCCGCATTGCGCTCATCGCGTTTTCTACCGGTGAGGGCCCGTATCGCGTTCCAGAGATCGCCCGGGCGCGCGAGTTGGTCGCCGAAGCCGATCGAACACACGACCTGGTGATCGTTTCCTTCCACGGGGGAGCGGAGGGGGCCGGAGCCACACACGTTCCGAAGACTACGGAGGTGGCATTCGGTGAGGACCGAGGCAACGTGTACGCCTTTGCACGGGCCACGGTCGATGCCGGTGCCGATCTCGTGCTCGGGCACGGCCCACACGTGGTGCGTGCAATGGAGATCTATCGCGGGCGCTTGATCGCATACTCGCTGGGGAATTTTTCCGCTTGGCATGGATTCAACCTGCGCGGCCCGTTGGGGCTGAGCGTGATACTCAACGTGAGGCTCGCCATCAACGGGGTGGTGACGGCCGCCGAGATCAACCCGATTCTCCTTGAAGACCCGGGCGTGCCCACGCCCGACTTACAGCGACGGGCCGTGGACATCGTCAGACGCCTGTCGCGAGAGGACTTGGGCACGTCGATCTTCGACGCCGAGGGACGCTTCACACGCGCGAGGGCACCATAGCCGCCTCGCAAGTCCGTTTGCACCGCGGTATGTTGTATGAACCGTTTTTCCCCGGGTAGGAGCCACCCATGTCCCTTCAAGACCGCCGCCGGTTTCTCGGCCTCCTGGCTGGTGGCATCGCCGCCGGCGCCTCGATTCCTCACCCCGAGACCGGGATATCGCCCCCGCCCCGTGCCCGACTGGACCGCCTCGCTCGAGCGGGGCAGAATGATGACGAAGCGTACTGGCAACTCGTCAAACGGGAATTCCCCGCGAAGCCCGGTCTTGCGATGATGAACGCGGCCAATCTCTGCCCATCACCGTTTGTGGTCATCGATACGGTTACACAACTCACACGTGACGTCGACGCAGACGTGTCGTTTCAGAACCGCAGCAAGTTCGGCCGCCTCAGAAATCAAAGCCGGCAGGGTCTCGCCGCGCACTTGGGCGCGGATCCGTCTGAAATCGCGATCACCAGAAACACGAGCGAGAGCAACAA
>CAYLZR010000067.1:0-9766 GCA_964388145.1 uncultured Gemmatimonadaceae bacterium
AATACCGCCTCCAACATGCCACCGTCCACACCACTACCCGATAGATCGACCCAGACGTTGGCGACTTCGCGCACCGCGCGAAGGGAATGCGACCAATCACCTCCCCCACCGATGTGGGCGAGGAGGAATTTGGTTGCGGGATGCCGTAACGCCAGTTCCACCAACTCAACCGCATCGGACGCTTCTTGCCCGGGCCACTCGCGCCGGCGGTGCTGCCAAACGTGCTGGAGTATCGGGACACCTCGTTCGGCGGCGTATGCGGCTATCGGATCGAGTAACCGGTCGTTCGCCCGACGGCTTGCCGCCAACTTCACACCGATCATGCCCTCGTCTAATCGCTTGGCCAACTCCGCCATGGCATGGTCGGCATAGTTGGGATTCACCACGCAGTATCCAAAAACGTGTCCGGGATACGCCTTGGTCAGCTCGAGCATGGCCTCGTTGCCATGGCTGACGTCGGCCGGCGACGGGAAATACGTGGGGGAACTGCCCCCCCAAGTCCCGAGGATGGACGCGACGTGCGCGGTGATTCCCATTTGGTCGCCCGCGGTGAAACGGGCTTCGTTGACGGTCCGCCAATCACGGCGCCCGGACTTAGCAGTGTAGAAATGCGCGTGCACGTCGATCAGTTTGTTGTCGATCATGCCGGCCGTGATGCTATCTCGTTCACGGCGTCACCGACGCGCTGTAACACGTCGTCGACCACCGCGTCCGAATGCGCGAGAGAGACGAAGTTATAGGCGTTGCGCTTGAAGATGAGCCCCCTTGCCGCGCACTTGGCGGCAAGCACAGCCGACGTTTGGTCGTCGACACATTCCAAGTAACAAAATTCGGCGATCCCCCTCACGGCCTTCGTCACGCCACCGTAGTCAGAAACGACGCTCTCCAACCCTCGATAGAACCGCTCCCCAACATTCGCGAGATAGCTGGCGACGTCCTCCCGTTCGTAGACGTCCAACACCGCTTCCGCGGCCGCCAGAGCCACGAATTCTGTCGCGAGCGTTGACGATATCCACGTTCGGGTCGCGGCATCCATGATGTCTGCGGTACCACCCACCACCGCCAGTGGGAATCCGTTTCCAAGCGCCTTCCCCAAGACGATTAGATCACCTCGGTATCCGTACCGGCCGCGTGCCCCATCCCATCCCAACCGTATCCCGGTTTTTATTTCGTCCAGCACGAGTACCGCGCCCGACCGCTCGCGCGCCTCGTTGATCGCCGCCACCCATTCATCGGAAGGCGCTCCGTCTACAACCGGCTCGACGACCAAGGCCGCCACCGGTTCCGCCGAAACGGCTTCGCGCAATGCGGCGACATCGTCAAAGGGAACCTCGCGTCGAGCGTCACGCACGCCTTGCGGTACACCGGCGGCATCGGAAAACAGATCCAACCAGCCCTGATAACCGCACGTCACAATTGCTTCACGGCCGGTGTGCACGCGGGCGATCCGCACCGCTGCCGCCACCGCCTCGGCTCCTGTCTTCAAGAACCGCACACTCTCCAGCCCCGGGATCATCTCGGACAATCTGTCAGCCAGCCGCTGCTCCAGAATGGGCGACAGCGGACCGACGACACCGTCTTCCAACGCCTTGGCCGCGGCCTCCTGCACGGCCGGGTGGCCGTATCCCAATGACACCGCTCCGAGGGCCATCGTCGTATCCAGATACTCGCGCCCCTCGCTGTCCCACACCCGGCAGCCTTTGGCCCTGGTCATACGGAGAGGTACGCCGGGCTCATCGCCGAACATGACGTCCGGACGTTTGCTACCGGTCGATGTAAAGCCGGGAATCACGAACGCACACCCATTCGCTCGAGATAATGGACTACCTCGCGCGAAATCGCCCTCAGCAATTTCGTTTCGCGTTCGTCGATCGGGCCGCGGTGCACGATCTCCCGAATTGTCCGCATAATCGCGTCTTCATTGCGACTCTTGAAGAACTCGATTGCGTCGAGTGCAGTCTCCGCGTCGCGAAAGAGATACTCGAGCTGCTCTCGTGTGGTGGCCGGAGCGCCGCGTCGTGGTGGTTTGAGCTCCGGAAGCGGCTCACGGGCTTTGAACAATTCGTACAACGTCACCGTCGCCGCCTGGGCGAGATTCATCGACGCGTGATCCGGAGTCGTCGGAATCGTGACGATCCGGTGACACCGATCGAGATCTTCGTTAGTGAGGCCTTTGTCTTCCCGACCGAACACGACCGCCACCTTTTCGGTGTCGTCCAGCGCGCACAGATCCTTCGCCGCGTCTTCGATGGACTGGACGTTGCGTTTGGCCGTGCGTCCCCTGGCGGTCATCCCAACCACGAGCGTGAAGTCGTTCAATGCGTCATCAAGCTCGTCAAACACCTTAGCCCGTTCGACGACGTCGCCGGTTTTGTGCGCGATGCCCTCGATACGCCGGACGTCAAACTCCGATGGCGACACCAGCCGGAGGTCACGGAAGCCGAAGTTCTTCATCGCTCGGATCACGACCGCGATATTGATGATGTCCTGTGGTCGGTGCAGAACGACTGTGATGCTCACTTGATCTCCAGTATCGCTGCGTTGTCCGGAGACTCCCTGTCCCCGCGCAGATACGTCCACCCGCCACCGGCAGCCACCGCCAATTGCCCGGCGCGACGGACCCGGCCGGACCGCATTTCGTTTACGACCACCTGAACCAACACCTGGGATCCGTCACCAAACAGAGCACCGGCATCGAAGCGAAGTAGCAGCGCGTATCCTTCAGATGTCGTTTCCCATTTGGCCGAAAGTTGACCCGGCTCCGCAGACGTGCCGGCAACTGGTTCCACACGTACCGTGTCAGCACCTGGCTCCGGTATCACAACAAAACCACGCCATCCTTCGACATCCACATAGAACTGCACGCCATCCGAGTGGATGTCCGGCGTTTCGTTATCTAGCCGCGGGTCCGGTGCGTCACGCTCGCGGAAGATGAGGTCGTCCTTTCGGACGTCGATACCGACGTACAAGGATTCGCCATGGGCCCCGAAAGCTAGCCTTGCCCTGAATTTATCGTAGCCTGGATAATCGGCTTCGGAACGTCGGTAGTGTTGCTTGCCCAACTCCACGATGGTGTCGGAGGACAGTTCGTCAAAATAGCCGGCCAAGTTAGGCGGATGCTCCAGCAACGCGCACGGAACGACCAGCCGGGCGGCGGGGCCGGGGGCCGGCCTCGAGCGGGGTGTGGCGGGTGGTAAGGACCCCGTCAACTCGACGTCGGCGTGCACCCCGTCGATCCGCACGCGCCCGTTCTCTAGGATGATGGTGTCGGCGGATCCGTCGGCACGCACGATGCGAACACGATTTGCATCGATCTCGGCACCTGACAGTCCGACCGCTGACGGTGCGTATACCTGCACCCACGTGCCGGACCCCGACGCGCGTCTCACTACGAACTCTCGCAAGTGGGTATCGCCAAGCGCCAAACCGGGTGGGCCAGGAGCCCGCATCAAGAAACACGTCTCCTCCGACCGCGGCACCAACAGGATATCCAGCGCTTGTTGGTCGGCTACCGATCTGAACCTCTCCGGAGTGACGCTCAATGCACGAACGTCTTCAACCTTGTCGTACCCGGTCTCGTGCCCCGCCCCCGCCCCCGCCCTCGCCCTCGCCCTCGCCCTCGCCCTCGCCCCTTCCGCCGGAAGAAAATCGTGAGCGGGCGCCACGATTCCGCCGACTCCTTCGATCTCGCCGAGCGGGTGAATCGCCAGATCCACGACGCACCCTGGCGGTGCCGAGACCTCCACCACGTCAACGAGATAGTCATTGCAGGATATGACGCTTCTCGTCACACGCGTGTCCGGTCCGAGTGCCCGGTCCGCGACAGCCTGTGCCCACCCCCACTCACCGCGATGATCGAACGCGGAACACCACGTCTCGCCCCCCACTTGCCCGACACCCGCCAAGCCGGGAGCATTGTGAGCGAGCGTCGACCGATACCAGTGCAGCGATTCGGCAACGTACGATCCCGTGCCCAAATCCATCAACCACGGATAACCCCAATAGATGGTGAGGTGTTGCCGGTCAGGATGTCCGTGGCCCATTCCCGTACCGGCGCACTCGAGGGAGACATAGCGGTCGGAACCGGATCGGAGAATGGCGGGTCCGGTCGCATCGACGAGCACCGAACCCTCGTGCCAATCCGCGACGGTCACTGGCGGATCGGCGCGCATCCAGAGCAGGGCCTTCCACCCGAGATCGTGCCGCGACTGATGTTGCGGTTCACGATTCTGTTCGACCTCCGCGATTTCCTCGAACCCGTGCTCTTCGCCGGGCTGCGCGTCGCTGGCGTATATCGCGGCGAGGGCCCCTTCGAGCCGCGGGTCGCCGGTGCGAGCCCAACCGATTTCCCAAAGCTCGGCGAATCGTGCCTGCAGGAGGGATACGCCATACGGCGAATCCCCACGCGCCGGAACCGAAAGATCCGGCAACACACTTTGCAACGGCGCCGTATACATGGCGCCGAGCCGACCGTTCCACTGATCGTCGTCGTAGAGATTCACGTCGATGGACCGTAGCAATTCTCCGGCAAGCAGAAAACCGCGGAGGGCAAAGAAGTGATAGTTCTCCCCTTCGTGCCAGCGGCCGCCCGCTGAAACGGCGTCGGTCAGCAAAGGGGTTATGCCATGAGCGCCGCTCAACCCCCGCGTCACGAGATCCGGATCGTCCAACCAGCGACCGGCCGCAATCAACGCCGCGTTGTTCCATATCTGGCGGTTGGACCAGCCCTCATCGAACGACGCGATGATCGACGCTGACTCCTCGACAACGGTCTTGACAGCATCGACATTGACTGCAACGCTCATCGACTCGAGCAACGATGTCGCGATCACCAGCTGTATCAGCCAAATCGATTCGAGATACGTCGAGAAAAAAAGCCGCGTAGGTCCGAGAACATTGTCAACATTCGGGTAGTCACGGTAACGCTCGGCATACCCGTTGACGATGTCGGCAGCGCACTGCCCGGCTCCCTCTTTCACTCCCATCGCCTCGAGTAACGCGAGGTGGATCGCGCGTTCGGTCAACCAAAGGTGATATCGCCACACCCATGCCCGGTGGTGCCGCTCACCTTCGTACACGGAGCTGCACACCGAACATTGGTGGCGCCAAGGCTGTAACGGATTGAACGACAAACGTGAGGCGTCGGTTGGACACACCCCTCCGTCTTTCGACAGTAGCGCCTTTTGTTCGGGAAGATACAGCGGACGGTTCATCAGCTCGTCGGCGAACCCACTCAATCGCTGTGCCAATCGTGCAACGTCGGCCGCGTTTTCTACCGCCTCGCGCCGCTGCCGAATCTCATCCGGCGTCGTGACCGGCATCGTCCTCGGCTTGCCAACTGGTCACACCGGCAAAATCAAACGCCCATTGCAGCACCTGGCCGGCGGCGGACTCGGCAGCCGCGGCGATCTCGCCACCTTTCGCCGCGGGCCCGGCAACTATCAGACACCCGCCGGCGCCCGCACCCGTCGCCTTTACCCCCCATGCCCCTGCATCGCGCACGGCGGACTCGATGTTCTGCGTTGCATTGGTCGAAATCGTCGCATCCAATCGTTGCTGTTGTTGCCAATTCTCGTCGATCAATCCTGCCAGCTTTTGCCAATCGCCGGCGTTGATTGCGTCTCTGACCGGGCCGACGAGATCTCGCATCGTGAGGATGGCTTCCTTCACGCCATCCCGATCGTCGTGATAGGACGCCCACACACGGTCGTGGGTCTGCGAGGAGAAGTGTGATTGTCCCGTGTACACGAGCGTCAGGTGTTTCGCGAGATCGGCGGCCGCTTCTTCCGTAATCTGCATGGGCCGCATCTCGACCCCACTGCCGGCACCAAACACCAGCTCGTGAAAGCCGCCCAGCGCCGCCGCGTACTGATCTTGCCGACCACCTGCCAGCTTGAGCTCGGAGGTCTCCAGCAGGAACCCCATTTCGGCCAGCTCCGCGGCGTCGTATTCCTCCTCCCTACACCGCGCCAACGCCTGCAACAATGCAACGTCCAACGAGCCCGATGCGCCGAGGCCCGACCCTGCGGGAACGTCCGACCACGTGATGATTTCCACCCCGCCAACCACCGGCAGCATATTCAACGCCGCCTTGTGCAGATCGAGCTTTCCGTCGTACGACACGTCCGCAGGAGTCCGGATCAAGATGCGCTCGCCGATGTCGCGCGCGTGAATCCTGTAGCAGTTGCCACCGAGTATGCACTCGACGCTGGTGTAGAGCGTGATGGCCGCGTTCGCGACCGCGCCGCCCTCGGTGTCGGCGAAGTCTGGAACGTCCGTCCAGCCACCGGCAAAGTCGATTCGTACCGGCGCCCTCGCGTGAAAGCTCACTCCGAACCCTCCTCGTTCGCGATCCACCAATTCGTCACGCCGGCCAACTCGCCGCGGAGGTCGAGGCGCACACCACGCACTCTCCGGTTCACACCCTGCACTCCCCGGGAGTGAAACAACCACGTCGCCGGCATGTCTCTGGCGAGGATCCTTTGCGCATCGCGCCATGCCTGCTCGAGCTCGGACGCCGATTCGGCGCGCGCCGCGCGCTCCACCGCAAGATCAAAGCTAGCATTCCGATACCCGGAATACGCCAGCGGCCCGGGTTCGTCGCTTCCAAAGAGCGCCGCAACGTGCCCCAGCGACAAGTCACCGGAGATGCCGCTCACCAGAACATCGAAGTCTCGTTCCGCTCCCTGTGCCAGCCCCAGGAACGTCGTGAGCTCCAACGGCCGGATATGTACGGCAGCACCGACCCTCCGCAATTGCGCCTGGATCATTTGCTCCAGGGCGTTGTCCCCGGTGCCGACGGCCAATAACGTGAACTCTAGCCTCCTCCCGTCGCGACTCCGGATTTCGTCGCCCCCGCCCCCGCCCCCGCCCCCGCCCGCGCGCCGCCAGCCCAATTCATCCAGCAGGCGTTCCGCTTCTGCCGCGTCGTACGTCGATCGGTCGGGCGCTTCGAACCAGGGATGGTCCGGCGATACCGGCCCGTCCGCCAGTGACCCAAAACCATACAGGTAGGCCTCGACGAGCAGCTCTCGGTCCAGCGCCAGCGTAAGGGCCCGCCTCATCCGTGGATCGTCGAATGGCGCGCGTCGATGATTCCAGAACAACGCGGTCGCGAATTGCACGGGATAGTCGACGACCGCGAGGTGTGGATCGCTCTCTACGAACGACGCGTGTGCAGGGTTGATCCCTGCAAAATCCAACTCACCCGACGTGAGTGCGGCCAGTTTTGTCGTCGCTTCGTCCACCACGACCACAACGAAACGCTCCAGCCGCGTCCGTCCCAGGGATTCGGGAAACCCCTCGGCGCGTCGAAAGACCCAACGCTGGTTCGGCCGATACTCGACGAACTCGAACGGACCGTTGCCGATCGGCTGGGAGTTGAACGCCGCCGTGCGGAGGCTCGCCCCGCTCACGCCGTTGAAACGGTGCCTGGGCAGAATGGCAAGATCGGTGAGCACGTCCGGAAAAACAGGTTGTGCGCGGTCGAAGCGTAACTCCACCGACAGCGAGTCGAGCTTTACCACGGCGGCCACGGCGGCGAGATCGCGCGCTCGCGGATACGCCACGGCGGGGTCGCGTGCTTGTTCCAAGGTCCAGACAACATCGTCTGCGGTCGTCTGCACGCCATCGTGCCAGGTGATATCGTCCCGCAGCGTGAAGGTCAACGTTGTTCGACGGCTATTCCACTGCCAGGACGCGAGCCTAGGCCTCGGTTCGAGCGTGCTGTCGTACGTGGCAAGGGTCATAAACAGCACGTGCTTCTGGACCTGCTTCGCCAACGGATGAACGGTAACCAGCGGGTTGATGGATTGCAGGTCCGCCCCCGACGCGAAGAATACCGTGGTGAGCGGCGGCCGCGGCGGTGAAACGCACGCTGCCACTCCGAGCAGGATCGCGCAGGCAAATCTCCCACCAAAGCTTGACGCGGTCGCCCGGCGCCACCAAGTCTTCTTGATGCTGCACAAAGTCACACGTCGGATGGCGATTGGGATCGGCCTGGTCTTCGCGGTCGTCACCGTCACGTTCCTTTTAGTAAACCTGGCTCCTGGTGATCCGGCGCGCCTCTGGGTTGCGCCTGGGGCCACCGAGGCCGATCTGGCCAGCGCGCGAGAGGCATTGGGACTCGACCGGCCACTCCCGGTGCGGTACGCGACGTGGCTCACCGATTTCGCTCGTGGAAACTGGGGAACGAGCCTCGCGCAACAACGCCCGGTATCCAGCATCATTCGCGACGCCCTCCCCCATACTCTCTTGCTGTCTGGCGGTTCCCTCGCGCTCACCTACGTCATTGGCATACTCATCGGAGCGTTCCAAGCTGCCAAACGACGCACGCGATGGGATACCACACTCACCGTGGGAAACCTGATCGTGTTCGGAATGCCCGCCTATTGGATCGCGATCATGCTCGTGCTCACGTTCGCGTACGCGTCGGCGCGGTACGGCTGGCCAGCGTGGTTGCAATTTCCGGCGATGGGCGTCGCCTCGCTGGACGCGGATTTCCTCACACCGTGGGGCCGGCTCGTGGATCGAGTTCGTCACCTGACGCTCCCCCTCATCACGTTGAGTTTGATCGGTATCGCCGGCACGTCCCGCTTCGTGCGGGGCGCCGTGCTCGAAACGCGGAGTCACGCGTTCGTCCACGCGGCACGAGCCCGCGGTTTATCCTGGCCCGTGGTAGAAGGACGATACGTCATCCGTAACGCGTTGGTCCCGGTCATCACGCTCCTCGGGCTTTCCCTGCCCGCTCTCTTCTCCGGCACCGTGTTTGTCGAGGTCATTTTTGCCTGGCCGGGGATGGGTCGTGAAATCGTGACTGCCGTAACGGCTCGAGATTATCCCGTCGTCCTGGCAACCACAGCAATTTTCGCCGTTCTGGTGGTGGGAGGCAATCTCCTGGCCGATCTGCTGTACGCAGTGGCCGACCCCCGGATGCGAGAGGACGAAAGGTGACCAGCGCACGCGCTCTCGTTCGCGATCGCCGAGCGGTGGTTGGGCTCGCTATTCTCGCAACCTTCGCGTTGGTGGCCGTCCTGGCACCCATCCTGGCACCGTTCGATCCCAACGCGCAACCGGACATCCTGCGCACGCGGTTTCTGGCGCCGTTCAGCTCCGGGCCGGACGGCACCACCTACTGGCTCGGCACCGACCGTTTTGGCCGCGACATTCTCTCACGCTTGATGTACGGGGCCAGGATTTCGTTGACGGTTGGGATCCTGTCGGTGGCCGTCTCGGTCTTGGTCGGTTGCACGGTGGGAATCTCGGCGGCGCTTGGAGGAGGCTGGATCGAGCGCGTGCTGATGGCGATCACGGATACCGTCTTAGCCATGCCCCGTCTGGTGGTGTTGCTCACGCTCGCCGCACTGTGGGAGCCGAGCTTGTGGCTGGTGGTGCTGGTACTCGGCTTGACCGGCTGGATGGGCATTGCCCGTCTCGCACGCGCCGAGGTCAAAGGGATCCTGGCGCGTCCCTACCTGGATGCAGCCCGGGCGATGGGTGTTTCCGGCCCGCGCCTCGTGTGGCATCATCTCCTCCCGAACACCATGACGCCGGTGATCGTCGCCGCCGCCCTGGCCGTTGGAAACGCGATCACGCTTGAATCGGGACTCTCGTTCCTCGGGATCGGGGTGCCTCCGCCCGCACCGTCGTGGGGAAACATGATCGCCACCGGCCGCGATGCGCTGGTACACGCACCATGGATCGCCATATTGCCGGGAATAGTCTTGGTCATGGCGGTCGTTGCGACCAGCCTCATCGGCGACAGTCT
>CAYLZR010000068.1:0-9475 GCA_964388145.1 uncultured Gemmatimonadaceae bacterium
AGATCCGCAAGCTGCAGGTTGTGATCGCGGATCGTCGAGACACCCACGCGCAACAAGTACTTGATGGATGCCGCAAGTCCGAGCGCACAGCCGTAGGCCATCGTGCTGGGCTCGAACCGCCGCGCCGTTTCCGGGAGTTCGAGTCTGGTCGCCTGGAGGTCCCACATGTTTTCATGGCTGCGAAACCCTACCACACCGGGGTCGAGCCGGGCCTGCAAGTGCGGCGCAAGGTACATGACGGCTACGCCGAATGGCCCGCAAAGCCACTTGTAACCGGACGCAACCACCGCGTCAACACCCGAAGCGTTGACGTCGACGGGAATGGCGCCCAGTGATTGCGCGCCATCGACAACGAATAGCGCACCGTGGTCGTGCGCATGGTGCGCGAGCTTGGCGAGGTCGTACTGCTGGCCGCCGCTGTACTCCACGTGCGAGACACAGACGACGGCAGTCTGATCGTCGATCAGCGCAATGATCTCATCGGGATCGACGTACTCTCCCTGCCCCTTCGCGAACCGTACTTCCGCTCCCGTATGCTGCGCGACGCGGATCCACGGATAGATCGTGCTCGGAAACGCAATACCGGTACTCACGATATTGCTCCCGCGATCGGGGAGGACCGCCCAGGCCAACGATGCCATCAGCTCCGTCGCACTGGAGCCGACCGCGATATCTTCTTCCTTGGCGTTGAGAAGCTCCGCGGTGGCGCGGTGCAACTCGCCAAACACGCTCTCCTCGGCAGGTTCATCGAACGTGATAGTACCGTCGGTTGCGAGATCGGCCATCCACTTTGCGGCAGCCGTTTCGGCACCTCGATACATGAGGGTCACCGAAGCCGTGTTGAGATACGCGCTCTTGCGGCTGGCGGGGAAGTCGTTGGGATCGACTAGTTTAGTCAGCATTATCCTTCGTTCTAACAACAATCAATGGGGCGGCAGCCTCGATCGCAGTGCATATTGCGACTCCAAGGTAGGGTACGCAATCGAGGAGTTGCAATGGCCCATCTGAATACCGGTGAGACCGAAGTGACATGTCCCTATTGCGGCGAAACGGTCACGATCGTGCTCGACCCGTCGAGCGGCTCCGAACAGGACTACGTAGAAGACTGTGAGGTTTGCTGCCGGCCTTGGCAAGTCACGGTGCGGTATGACGAGACGGGTGCCGCGGAGGTGCAATTAGAGCGGTCACAGTAAAGCTCGGACTACTCCGCCCTCAAGGCATCGACCAGATTCACCCGCGTCGCGCGCAGCGCGGGAACGATGCACGCGAGCAACCCGGCGAGAGTGAGCGTGACGATGATCGCCGCGTACACGGTGGGATCGTTCGGGTTCACCCGAAACGATACCATCTGGAGCGGCCGGCTCATCGCCATGCCCAAGCCCATCCCCAGCACCATGCCGACGCCGGTTTGGGCCATGCCCCGCTTGAGCACGAGTCCGATAATGTCCCTGCCGTACGCGCCGAGGGCCATGCGAATACCCATCTCTTGGGTGCGGCGACTGACCGAGAATGCCATCACCCCGTACAGGCCCACGGCCGCCATGAACAACGCGATCACGCCGAATACCGAGAACGACAAACCCATGATGCCGAACATCCATGTCGCGGTTTGGAGGACGCCGTCCATCGAGTCCACCTCGTAGATGGGCAGATTGGGATCGAGCTCGGCGACGGCGTCACGCACGAGCGGCGCGACCGCAAACGGATCCCCGCGGGTCTTCATCGCCATCCTCATGGCGCGGGGCGGGCCCTGGGCGAGCGGCGTGTAGAACTGTTCCGGCATCACGCTGCCGCTGCGGAGGCCGCCGATGATGTCGTCGCCGACGTGGAGGTCCGGCACGACGCCGACGACGGTCATCCAGGCGTTCCGGGAATCCGACCGCCCGAGGCGGAACCGTTTGCCCACCGCCGACTGCTGAGGGAAGTACCGTCGCGCGAAGCTTTGGTTCACGATGGCTACCGGCAGACTTCCTTCGCGATCTTGAAGCGTGAAGTCCCGCCCCTCTCGGAGCTTCACGCCGAACGTGTCGAAGAACCCTGGAGTCATCCTCGCTCGGCTGGCCGCGGGATAGTCCTGGTCGGTGATGTACGGGACACCTTCCACCCCGAACCACCATTCGCCGGCCCCCGTGCCGGGGAGACGGTCGACAAACGCCGCTGATTCCACGCCCGGCAGCGCGTTCAGGCGCTGGGCCAGCCCGTCGTAAAATTGCAGCCGGCTCTCGCCGTCCGGGTAATCGGCCGGAAACAGCGCCACGCGCGCGGTGAGCACGTTCTCCGTCTGGAACCCCATGTCGAAGGTCTTGAGGTTGATCACGCTCTTGATCATCATGCCGGCACACACCAGCAATGCGCCGGACACCGCGATCTCGGTCACGACCAGGCTCGTGCCGACCCGGCCCATGCGGAAGCTCGACGACCCCGCGCTCTCGTCTTTGAGCAACTCGTTCACGTCGATCCCGGACGCTTTGAAGGCGGGAATGACACCGGAGGCGACGCTGGCCACCAAGGTCATCGCGACGGCAAAGAGCAGTATCGGAGCATCCGACCGGAACTCCATCCAATATGGTTTTTCAATGCCCTCCGCGATGAGGGAGTTGAACATGTCGATGAGCGTGGCCGCAATGAGCATTCCTGCAACGCCGCCGATCAGCGCAAGGATGGCGGCTTCGACCATGAGCTGACGAATCACGCGCCCGCGGCTCGCGCCCAAGGCCGAGCGAATCGCCATTTCCTTGACGCGGGCGGCGGCGCGGGCCAGCAACAGGTTGGCCACATTCAGGCACGAGATGATCAACACTCCGAACACCACGGCCATCGAGATCCAGGTCATGGCGAGGAGTTCCGTTGGCATGAATTCGTCGACATACGGCTGAACGGACGCGCCTACGCCGTTGTTGGTTTCGGGGTACTCGGTGGCGAGGCGCTGGGCGATCCCCGCCATTTGAGCCCGTGACTGCTCCGGACTTACGTTTCGCTTGAGCCGGCCGATGACCCACACGCGAGCGCCCTGTCCCCGCGGCACTTCGGCGGGATCGATTGCGAGGGGCACCCAAAGGTCGTTATCGAAAGGAAACCGGAAGCCCTCAGGCATCACGCCGATGATCGTCGTCGCGATGCCGTTGGCTCGAACCGTGTTGCCGATGATGTTCGGGTCGCCATGATAGCGGTTCTGCCACACGCTGTATCCGAGAATGATCGTCGGGGGAGCGTGGCCGGTATCCTCGTCCTCGAGGAACAGGCGTCCCATTAGCGGCCGCGCGTTCACCTCGGAAAACATGCCCGCCGTGACGAACGTACCCTGATACCGTTCCGGACGCTCCTCCGTGTCCGCGAGGATGATGCTACTGTTGAGAAATGCCGCCAGGTCTTCGAACGCGGTCTGTTGTTCCCGCCAAGCGACGTAGTCGTGGATCGGCACACTTCTCGACGTGATACCGTCCGCAACGAGGGTTTCCGATATACTCATGAGGCGGTCGCCGTCTTCGAAGGGCAGCCCGCGAATCAGCATTCCATAAAACCCGCTAAAATTTTGCGTGACGGCACCGACGCCGAGCGCGATGGTAACGATCGCCACCAGCGAGAGGCCCGGCGTTTTGTACAGCATGCGAAGACCGTAGCGAAAGTCTTTCAAAAGCTCGTTCATGACCGCCCAAGATACGGTCCGTCGAAAGGCGCCGCGAGTGGATTGCCTGGTTGCGAGCATGGCTTTGCAGGAGCTGTGGGCGGGTGCGCAGACCGACTCGGTGAGTCAGACCTTGACCGCTCTCGGGACCCTGGCCAGAATGCACGGGCGTTTGCTGAATCCACCAACAGCCGCTTGGATCGTGTCCGGTCAGGTACTCGCCGAGATCGCTGCCAGGCGACGCCTCAGTGCGGCGAGGCTGCGAGTGTTGCGCAACGACGCGCTCCTAGCGGCCACTGCGGTCAGTTACGATGCCGTGGTTCTAACCGCCAATCGAAAGGACTTCGACCTGCTCAGCCAGTTCCTCGACGTGCGCTATCAGTCGCTCTAACCCGGGCCACGGATCTCACGGATCAGCCGCGGATGATCACGGACTGAGTGCGGAGACCCGCGGGGGAAAATCTACGTAGGCAACTTGTCGCGCGAAGTTACCGAAGAGGACTTGCCGGCGTTTCGGGTAGGTCGAGGCGTCCCGATTGGGCTGCGCCTACCCCGTCGTGTCGGCTACGCCCGGGTATTCGCCACGATAGCGGGTCCCGCCGAGGGAGCGGGTCCGGGTAACCGCGGCTGGTGTAACCCCAATCGGGTCTGTCGGGTGGGGCGGAGCTGCGACGCCAGCCCCGCACCATGATGCCGGCGACGACCGCATGGGAGAGCACTCCAACCACCCACAGGGCCTCGAAGGCGAATCCGACCATCGCTCCGGCCGCGATAACAAGAACACGCAGATCGCGGTGTTTGACGCGGTCGAGAAAGTCGTGGGGGTAGTCGGTCTTGTGCCGCAGCGCAAACTCCTTGGTGACGTAGCTGACGAGAATGAAGCCCGTTGCCGCGACCATGCCGATGACCCAGGGGAAGGCCCCGGGGAAGTGCCTTGCGTAGGCGGCGACGATCGCAAAGGTGACGGCAAGATCCGCGTACCGATCGAGCATCGTGTCCAACCACCCTCCCCTCGGCGTCGCGATCCCTTTCAGTCTCGCCACTTCCCCGTCGCAACCATCGACGACAGACCCGGCCTGAATCAGCACGCCACCCAAGGCTCCGGCAGCGTACGTGCCGAGGAAAAGAAGTGCCGCACCCATCAGAGATATCACGAACGAGACCACCGTGATCTGGTTTGGTGTGATCTGGGTTCGCACCAGGTACTTGGATAGGCGAGCCGACAGCGGACGATTGATCCATCGAGAGACGAAGCCGTCCTGCGCGTCCTTGTGCATGGAGTCGAGCAGCCGCCGCTCGGCTTCCTCCAGCGCTGCAGGCGTGTCGACATCCAGCCAGCGGCAGCCGGTGACGTCGACCGCGCGGGCGAGCCCACGAGATACCAGCTCCGCGATCCCGTGGGATAGCGAGTGTCGGCCGGCGTCCTGAGCCCTCCCCAGGGCCGGAAAGAACTCCGGTGTGCAGAGAAACACACCGGTATCGATACCATCCCACTCCTCGAGGTTTTTCGCGATCGCGACGAGTCGGCCATCGGCACAGCGGACTTTGGTTGCGTCGTCCAGGTCGAAGACCCGCTGCCTGTCGTAGTCGACGGCCACGCACACCTCACCACTCCCCGGAGGATCGTGGAGCAGCTTGTTCAGAATCTCCGGGTCAAAGAGGTGATCGGCCATTACGAGGAAGAACCGCCGGTTGCCGACGTGGCTAGCCACCGAGCGCGTGCTGGCCCCGTTGCCCAGCGCCCAGTCGGCGGCGCGCACGCAGGTAACACTGACACCGAGGCGCTCTTCCAGGGCCCCCAGGTGGGCGCGCATTGTCTCTTCCGCATGTCCCACCACCACCAAAAACTGCTGCACCCCGGCGGTGGCGCAGCTCCGGAATATTCGCTCAATCAGGACCTGTCCCAACAACGGCACCAGAGGCTTCGGCATGTTGGAACGGAGGCGCGTGCCCTCGCCGGCGGCCAGTATGACGACGGGCGGCAGCTCGGCAAACACCGTTATGTCTCTTCTCATGCGAGGGCCGCAACAATCTCGTCTGCCAGCTTTCGAGTACTTGCTGCGATCACCGAGAATCGGTCTGTTAGCTTCTTGGCAGGCGAGAGGGGCTGCCCCCGGGGCTTCACTACACAGCCTCCTGCTTCCTCGACTACCAAGGCAGCAGCGAAGAAGCTCTCGGGTGTCACCCTTTGCCGAATGTCGATATGTGCGTCGAGTGCGCCGGTCGCCACGAGTGACAGGGCCCGCGATGCGCTGCCGAAGCACCGCACGCCACGCGCCCGCGCCATGAGGGCACCCAGCGCTGGTGGGGGCGCGAAGTGATTCAGTTCCACTGACACGAAGGCCTCCTCTAGGTGTTCCACACCCGAAGTGCGCAACCGCGTTTGCCCACGGTAGGCTCCTCGGCCCCGGCAGGCGAGCAGCGGCGTCTCCCTCTCGAGCTCACCGACTAAAGCCCACTGAACCTCGCTGACCGTGAGTGGCTCCCCCACAGGTAGCACGGCCACACACACGGCGGACAGTCCCAGGCCGCGGGCATAGTTGTCGGAGCCATCCACCGGATCGAGAACGAAGCGCAACTCTGGTGGTGCTTGACCCAGCACAAGCGCGCCGGATTCTTCGGACAGCAACAGGCCCGGTGGCGCCTCGCGCTGCAGAAATTCTTGCGCGCAGCGCTCTGCAGCCAAATCGAACGACTGTGAGATGTCGCCCTTGGGATTGCGCCGCAGCGGGGGGGTGTCAGCCGGCAGGGGTGTTGCGAGCGCCGCTCGCACCGCAGCGTGAAGGTCCGTTAGGAGCTTACCTACCCCTTCGGAACATAACGCCATGGGGTGGGTCGCGGCTACTCTTCCTCTTCCACCGGCCGGAACCGCACAACGGGGCGGCTCGTGCCGCAGCCGCGGCACACCTCAATGGCCTGGCCGGTCATGGGTATTGTCCCCAGCTCGAGCGGGCCACCGCACCGAGTGCACTTCAAGGTCCGGTTGACATCCCGAGTGACAAGCCCTTCTCCGGCCTCTTGCTCGTGCCCTCGCAGCTCCCTGCGCCGATCACGTTTTTTGGGCATCGTCCGATCCGGATGTTGGGAACAACCTGCCGAGGTTGCCAGCGCGAAACGCATCCGCCATGGCCAGCGGCACTGCCGCCTCGGCCTTGACCACCTTTGCCCTCATTTCCTGCACGCGGGCCTTCATCTCCTGCTCTTGAGCGACGGCCATGGCGCGGCGCTCTTCGGCCTTCGCCTGCGCAATCCGCTTGTCGGCTTCGGCCTGGTCGGTTTGTAGTTCAGCGCCGATGTTCTTGCCAACATCGACGTCCGCGATGTCGATGGACAGAATCTCGTAGGCCGTACCGGCATCCAGGCCCTTCCCAAGTACGGTCTTGGAAATGTTCTCGGGGCTCTCCAGGACCGCTTTGTGGCTCTCGGCCGAACCGATGGTCGAAACGATACCTTCGCCGACGCGAGCGAGAATCGTCTCTTCTCCTGCTCCACCCACCAGGCGCGAGATGTTCGCCCGCACCGTCACCCGCGCCGTCGCAATGAGCTGAATCCCGTCCTTGGCCATTGCGGCGACCTTGGGCGTGTCGATCACCTTGGGGTTGACCGACACCTGCACGGCCTCTCGCACGTCCCGACCAGCGAGATCAATAGCCGCTGCCTGTTTAAACTCCAAGTCGATGCCGGCCTTATCTGCTGAGATCAGTGCCTGGACCACGCGGTTCACCTGCCCGCCAGCCAGGTAGTGGGCCTCGAGCTCACCGATATTGAGATGAAGGCCGGCTTTCGTCGCGTTGATCTGGGGCTCCACGACGACACGCGGCGGCACCTTTCGGAGCCGCATCCCCACAAGCGACCCCAAGCTGATCCGGACGCCGGACGCCCATGCCGCAATCCACAGCCGAAGCGGAATGTAGCTGAGCAGCAGCCACACCAAAACGAAGCCGACGACGCCGGTAACAATGATCGGTACAGTCAACAAGCTGATAGCGTCCATGGGTCACCTACTCACGATAGCGAGTATATTCGATTCTTCGATGATGAGATATTCGTTGTTGTCCACGGTAACTTCGCTGCCGTTGTACTTGTCGTACAGGACCGTCTTACCGATGGACAGCTCCATGGGAACCCGCACACCTTTCTCGTAGCGCCCTGGCCCCACCGCCACGACCTCGCCCCGCTGGGGCTTTTCTTTGACCATGGCCGGAATGAGCACCCCACCACGCTGTTGTTCAGTCTCTTCCATTGGGCGCACGACCACGCGGTCCGCCAACGGCTGGAGGCTCACCTTCATCTTTAATGTCTTCTCAGTCGTCATGCGGTCGTCTCCTATCGCAGTAAGCTGCTGATCCAGAAAACTCGACCTTCAGACTTTCACATTGGGCGGCGGCACGGCGTCAGGCTACGAAGAACCATCAGTGTCGGTGGGCAAGTCACGGACAATCAAATTGCGTTTGCAGGTCTCACAAAACACCCAGAGAACCTTCGGCTTGTGCTTCTCCGTTGCCAGGTAAGGATCAGTTTTCAAGAGCGTGCCGCATCGGGGACACTCCACCAGGGCACCTGGGGTCAGAATCGCCTGCTTGATCAGCTGGATCTCTTCCTTCGAGAACGGTGCAGTGGTTGAGCGTGAGTCTGGCCCGGTCACAACGTCCTCGGCGGTGCGTATCTCGCCTGCTCGCGCTCCATACACGTCGTTGCACTCTCTCGCTTTTCCACTGGCACACACCACGAAGAGGGTTCCGCACCTATGAGCCCACCTCAGGAAGGTAACGACTGGACAAAACAAAGGACCCCAACGCTCACACGAACGTTGGGGTCCAAGCCCGAAGGCTCCGCAAGAGCCGGCTCAGCGCGGCCGGACGCTGCGGCGGCGACGCCGTTTGGCCGCTGCTGCCTTCAAGCGGCGGGCAAGACTTGGTTTGACGTAATAACGGCCTTGCCGCAATTCCCTGAGAACGCCGCTGCGCTGAACCTTGCGCCGGAATGTCTTGATGGCCCACTCCACACGATCATTCTCCTCCAGGATTATCTCCGTCACCGGCTCTCCCTTTAATAGACCCATCGTGAGACGGGCCGCCCGATACTGGATCGGGACGGCCCATCAGTCACATCCACTCGAGTCGGCTACGAGCCGACAGGAGTCACGTTCTCGGCCGCCGGTCCTTTCTGACCCTGGACGATGTCGAACTCGACCTGCTCACCTTCGCGCAGCGACTTGAAGCCTTCTCCCTGAATGGCACTGTGGTGGACGAAGCAGTCCTTGCTACCGTCCTCGGGCGTGACAAAGCCAAAGCCCTTGCTGTCATTGAACCACTTTACTGTTCCTTTGGTACGCATTACGTACTCCCTTTGTGTTGACGTGGCCGGGGTGCGGGTAATGCCGTACCAACCGACTACACTTCCGCGGATCAATGCCCCCGCGTTGGGCTGCCGCGCGACGGTGCGCGACGCGAAATCTCAAAAAAAATTGGGGCACCCGATCGTAGCAGGGTCCCCCGTCGACGTTCGAATATGGTCGGCCCCCAAACAGGGCCCATTTTCAAGCTGACAAACAATAACGGTCCCCGGACGCCCGGTCAACTACGGGTTTGGCGATCGGTGGCTCGTCGTGTTAGGTTTTTATGATACGATCGATACGGAGAGGTGATTCTTGGCAAGACCAGGCCCGCAGACACATAAGAAACGGCAGCGAGAGCTGGCCAAGCAGGAGAAACGCAAGCTCAAGGCGGAGCGTCGAGTCCAGCGGAAGGAACAGAAGGCTCTGGAGTTGGAGTCCGCCGAAGGCGTCGACCCCGGGGTTGACCCCGATCTCGCCGATATCGTCCCAGGTCCGCAGAAGCCCATCGAGTA
>CAYLZR010000069.1:0-9432 GCA_964388145.1 uncultured Gemmatimonadaceae bacterium
AGAATGAACACTCCAAATACCCGCTTGATCGTGTGGGGTGACAGGAAGCGTACGAGGGGCGCCCCGATCCAGATCCCGACGATGGCAATGCCCGCGAAGCCGGCCACGAAACCCCACGCCACCTCTACTTGTCCGAGGTAGCCGGCGAAACCCGCAAAGGATTTGAGAGCAATGACGAGGAGGGAGGTTCCGACCGCTTGCTTCATGGGCAGGCCCAGCAACAACACGAACACCGGGACGATCATGAACCCGCCCCCGACGCCTACCAAGCCGGTGAGCACCCCCACCGCGAGCGCTTCGATCACGACGACCTCGTAGACAAGGCGCGGGTGCTGCTTCTCGTAGGGCTCGGGCTTGCGGTCGCGCAGCATGAAGAACGCGCTGGTGAGCATGACGGCGCCGAACAGGGCGAGCTGGGCGTTGCCGCTGAAGAACACGGAGAGTCGGGCGCCGGCATATGTGCCCACCATGGCAACGGGCCCGAAGATGAGGGCGACCTTCATGTTCACGTTGCCCGACTGGGCATGCCGCGCCGCGCCGATTAGGCTGGTCACGCCGACGACCGCCAAGCTCATGGCAATGGCCTCTTTGGCCTCGAAATTCAGCAGATAGACGAAGATCGGTACGCTGATGATGGATCCGCCGGCGCCCAGCAATCCCATCGCTAGGCCCACGACCAACGCCAAAGCGAAACCGGAAATCACCACCTATTCAATATCCAATATCCAATAATTCAATATCCAATATCCAATATCCAATATCCAATATCGATATTCGATATTCAATATTCAATATTCAGTATTCAGTATTCAGTATTCAGTCTCGATATTCAGTATTCAATTTTTCCTGGAGGTGATCCGATGCTCTTCAAAAGAAAGAAAACAAAGCCCAGCGGTCCGGACCCCGCGGCCGACGATGCCTTCGAGGTCGATGCCGTGCCGGAGTCGCACCGGGTGCCCCATGGGCGGTACACCGTCATTCCGAAGACCAAGCAGCTCCACAACGGTAATTGGATCGTGGCTATCGTGCTTCAGGAGGACCGGACGGACGGGAGTCGGCGGCTCTACGATTTCTTCGGCCCCATGACGGAACATGCTTCTGAAGAGGAGGCACGCCGGGTTGGCGTCGAGCACGCGGTGCGGCGGCTTGATGAGCAGTCGACGCTGTGATTGAATATCCAGTATCCGATATCCAATATCCAATGTTCCATCTTGAATATTCAATATTGGATATTCGATATTGGATATTCGCTTTTCAATCCCGCCGCCGATTCCCACCACGCAGCCGCACCGCGTCTGCCGCGGATTTGATGGCGTCGGGAAGCCTTTCCCACTGCACTTCGGTGAGAATGTCTCGCAATCCTTCGAGGCTGTTCTGCGCGATCTCGCGTGCCGATTCGAACTTGGGCTGAATCAGACCGAGGAGCACTCGTGCGTTCTGCTGCGTTCCGGCCTCTTCGATTTCCTGCTGTAACTCCGACGCCAATGCTTCGTTCTGGGCCTCCAACGAGTCGCTCACCGTCTCGATCGCTTCACGCTGCTCGGCGGTGAGATCCAGAGAGTCACTCAACTCGAGCACCAGGTCTGCAGGATTAACGAGAAGTGACCGGAACCGGTCGAGAAAGTCGGGCCCGGTGATGCCGCCGCCGCGAGGTCCGCCCCCGCCCCCGCCCCCGCCCCCGCCGCCGAAACCACCACCGCGACCGCCACCGAAGCCGCCGCCGCCACCGAACCCGCCGCCACGACCGCCGCCGCCGCGTATGCGATCGATCGCGTCGCGCACCCGGTTGGGACCGAACGAATAGCGGGCCTGGATACCAATCTGGAACGGCGAGCGCTGAGCCTGGGCGCTTGGATTGGTTGCGCCGAAGCGTTCGTTGACGGAGTACTGATAGGCTCTCGTAACCGGATCAAAACCGTTCACAAAGAGCAAAGTCTGGTCGGGGCGTGAGCGCAGGCCCCATCCTTTGACGTTGTCGCTGCTGTGCACGAGTTCGTCGATCCCACGCAACAAGTTCATCGTCGTGATCGAGAGAGCCAGGTTGCCGTTGAGCCCGAGGAAATTGGGTCGGTAGTTGAATTGCAGGTCGAACGATCCCTGCCACGGTCCGATGCAGCTGTTGCGCTCGGCGAGTTGGCCGAGCTGCCGCTCCAAACACGCCCGGCCGCCGGCAGACGTGGTTGCCAGTAGCCGCGACATTCCGTTGGCAACCGAAGCCGACGGGCTGTTCGCGGAATCGAAAATGTACGCGCGATCGTTCCGCGCGCCGTCGCCGTTGATGTCCGAGGCCACCATCGGCGTGTACGGTGTTCCGGACGTCAACCGGCCGATGGCCGTCACCTCGAGCGTCGTCCCGAACGGATATCGCACGGTGGCGAGCAACGAATGTTTCCGCTCGAGACTGCTGCGAGACCATTCTTTGATATTGGGATTACCCGCGGTCGTACTGCTGCCCAGGTTTCCGCCGCCTCCTCTACCACCACCACCACCACCACCACCGCGTCCTGCGCGAGCACCGAATCCGCCGCTGGCCGACGACGAGACCTGGTCTTGAACACTCGACCACGTGTACGAGGTTTGCACCACGACGCCGTTTCTCGTCAGGCCACCCAGCGATGCGGTTACCTGTTTCGACTCGGAACCGAAGCTTGAAACCACTTGCAACACCTGCCCGAAGGCCGGATCGATGCGCGAATCGTTGAGTCGCACGGCGCCCGTTTGCGGCACTACATTCGCGGGATCGACGAAGACGGGTCGATCGGCTTCGCCCAGGAGAGTAAATCCCTGGTTGGTGTTCAAGTTGATGTCATTGAAACCATACTGGCTCACGCCGCGCGCGTAGTTGCCGCTGAGCGTAAACCGTAGCAACGAGGTGAGACTTCTCTGGAGACTCAGTGACGCACGCCAGGCCTTCGGGGAACTGTATGACTCGCTGAATACCGTTGCCGTCGGCGTCCGTGCGAGCACGACCGAAGGCGCACCGGCACACGCCGAGGGGATCGCTGTCTGGTCCTGCAAATAGGTCAGCCAGTCCGACGTCGGTACACCCGCGCCAATGCAGTTGAGCTCGGATTCGGTGGTGGAAGATTGCGTGAGTCCAACGAGCGAGCTGGAAATCGGGCTCCGGAACAAGCCAACCCCGCCCCGGATCACGACCGTCGGCGGTACGCCGAACGCGCCCTGGCCAACGGTCCACGTGAATCCGGCGCGCGGGCTCAAGTGCAGTTCCGACGGAAGTCGATCCGTGCGACGTTCCAAAGCCGCTTCAAGCGCGGGATTGTAGTCGGGCGTATTGGAGAAAGCCGAGCGCTCCAATCGCAATCCGTACGTCAACTGGAGAGCCCGTGAGGTGCGCCACACGTCACCCGCGTAGATCGCGGCCTCGTAGCTGTCGGTAACTCGCTCGTTGGGTGTGAGCGTTCGTCGGAACGAGGCTGGTGTCCCTGCCTCGAGGTCACCCAAGGAGTTGAAGGTGAACGTGCCCAGTTGATTGTTAGACCGGTTGCTCGATGCCCGTTGCGCCGTGAACACAGCGCCCAACTTGAATCGGTGCCTTCCATTGCCGGGCAGCCATGATAGCTCGTCGGTGATTTCGAAAAGCGTATTTCGCGAACTCGTTGGCATCGAGGGATTTCCGCCGAGGACCAACGTCGAAATCCCAACCGAGCCGTCGGCGAGGTCGGATGCCACTTGCACTCGGCCCTGCGGCAGATAGAAAAACGGATCGCTGTTCTGCCGAGACGTGCTGACATACGCCCGCGCTTGGTTCAGCACTTCGAGTCCAAGTCGGGATGCGAGGCTCGCCATCACGCCGTTACCGGATGATGTAGACACACCGCCGGTTTCCGGTAACCCGAGTCGCGAAGAGCGGGATGGATCTTGGTTGCTTCGCTGCCAGTCGCCGCGGACGGTGAGCGTGTGATTGTTGGATATCAGGTAGTCGAATCGCACCAATCCTGACACGTTCTCATCCGATCGGGTATCGGTGGGTACGCCGCCCAATACGCCGAAACCGTCCGCGATCGATGTGAATCGCGATATCGAGTCTGGGGAAATGCCGAGTCGTTGCAAGTCCAACGGCGTTGCGCCCGTCAACGATGTCAGCGGGTCGGTGCGCAGTCGTCCTTGCACGGATCCATAGACAAACAACCGGTTCGACACGAGTGGCCCGCCGAGTCCACCGCTGATCTGGTTTTGTGTGAACCCCGACGTGAACGGAGACGCCTCTCCGGTCTGAAATGCCAGATCGTCATCGCGCAGCGAGTAGTTGAGCGAACCCTGGACGCGATTCGTCCCGGTGCGGGTGACCGCCGAAATGAGCCCTCCACTGAAACGCCCACGCGACACATCGTAGGTGCTCGTCACGATACGGGTGTTGCGCAAACCCTCCTGCGGTACTTGTCCCGTGCCGAAGGTCATTCCGTCGAGCGTGATGGCGTTGGCGTCGTCGCGTAGACCGGCTACCGAAAAGGCCGCCGCCGTGCTGTCCGTCGCGTCGATTCCCACCACACCAGGCACCAACGTTGCCAGGAGGTTCAAATCGTCCGCGTCGATGGGGAGGTTGGCGATCTGTGCGGCGGTGAGGCTTCGCTCCACCGATCCCGGAGTGGGGCGATCGGGGATGCGCACCGGTGTGAGAAACGCCCGGACCTCGACGTCGGTGAGCCGAATTGGTTGGTCCGACATCTGGACGTCCCACACGAGCCGGTCCTCGTCGGCGTACCGCACGAGCGAAAACTGCCTCGGCGACATCCCGATGAACTTGGCCGTCATCCTGTACTGTCCGCCGCCGTCGGGGAAGAGCAGGGTATAGCGGCCCCGGGCGTCGCTGGTCGTGGTCCGGGTGATCTGGGTCTCGAGCGAGAGCGCCTCGATCGTGACTCCGGCCATCGGCTGGCTGTCGGGACCGAGCACCAGGCCTGTGAGGATGTCGGTGGTACCGCCGATCTGGCCCTGAGCCGGAGTGGTCAACACCCCGAGGATTAGCAGGGCCATCCAGCATCCATGAAATCTCCGGGTGTCGGTCGGTTGTAGCATCGGTTTCCTCGTTGAGCCCCTGCCGCTTGGCTGGCGGGCTAGGAATCTGGCGTCGAATCAGCTACAGCGGCATGCTATGCCACTTCTCATGTGACAGGGGATGGGGGCAAAACGTTAATTGCTTTCCTTTATATATATAGGAGTTAATGTGCCGCCGACCCGGCTGGCGCATGGAGTCCCGATACACCATAACGTCCGGAGGGGCTATGCAGGTGACCACGCGTTTTGCACTCATCGCACTACTCGCACCATCCTTCGTGCTGGCGCAAGATCGACAGGTGTCCGACGCCATGCGTCGGTTCGTGAGCGTCGACGCACAGGTCGTCGCTTTGACGCACGTTCGAGTCGTTGACGGTACGGGTGGACAGGTTCGGAACGACCAGACGATTGTCATTGACGGGGAGCTGATCGTGGCGGTCGGCAGCGCGAGCGACGTACGGGTTCCCCCGGGGGCGCGCGAGATCGATCTCACCGGGCATACGGTGATCCCGGGAATCATTGGACTCCACGATCACATGTATTACTCGATGAAACAAATGCCGGTCAGCTACCCCCGCCTCTTTTTGGGCAACGGTGTGACGACGATTCGCACGACCGGCAGTATCAATACGTACAGCGAGCTGAACCTCAAACGCAGTATCGACATGGGGCAGATCGCCGGACCGGAAATCCACACAACGGGTCCCTATCTCCAAGGCGGTGGCACGGGGCCCGGTCTCATGTATTCGGTTTCCGGCCCCGAAGACGCTCGCCGAGTCGTGCGATACTGGGCGGAGGAAGGTGTGGGATGGTTCAAAGCGTACACGACGATTTCTCGTGCCGAGTTGGGTGCGGCAATCGACGAAGCGCATAAGCATGGGATCAAGGTTACGGCGCACCTGTGTTCGGTGACGTATCGGGAAGCAGTGGCACTTGGCATTGACAATCTGGAGCACGGCTTGACGGCCAACACCGATTATATGGATGGAAAGCAGCTGGATCAGTGCCCGTCGGTATCGACGCGCGCCGTGTATGGCGATCTGGATATCTACGGACCGGATGTTCAGCAGACGATTCGTGAGATGGTCGACAACGGCGTCTCGATGACGTCGACGCTCGCGGTAATGGAGTTGAGCACGCCCAGCCGCGTCCCTGTGGATCAGAGAGTGCTCGACGCGTTGTTTCCAGGTGCGCGCGAGTTGGTCGCCGATTATTATGCGCGGGGCCGCACCAGCGACGACGAAGTTGGTATTCGGGTGTTGCAGCGTGCTATGGCGTTCGAGCGTGAGTTCGTACGCGCTGGAGGTGTGCTGGCAGCCGGGTCCGACCCGTGTTGTGTCAGTGCGATCGCCGGGTATGCGGACCAGCGGAACTATGAGTTGTTGATCGAGGCGGGTTTCGCTCCCGAGACGGCCGTGCAGATCATGACGTTGAACGGGGCCAAGGTACTCGGAATCGACGATCGGGTCGGGTCCATCGTACCAGGGATGCAAGCCGACATGGTGGTCTTGAACGGAGACCCGACGACGGACGCCGGCGCCATCAAGAACGTCGTGACCGTGTTCCGGCGAGGTCTGGGCTTCGATCCGGCAGCGCTGATCGAATCCACCAACGGTCAGGTTGGATTACAGTAAGATCAGACGGGCAGACGGGCAGACGGGCGGTACCGAGAGGGGCCCGTCTGCCCGTCCGCCCGTCGGGTGGTGTGGTGGGGGGAGTGGGACCGTCGGGAGGGGGAGGGGGCTGTGCGGTCCCGTCTGCCCATCTGCCCGTCTATAACTCACATGTGATCCACGTCGGCCTCGTAGTCCACACCCGGTAACCCAAATCCAAACAACTTGAGAAAATCTGCCTGGTACCCGGCGAAGTCCGTCACCTCTTGGAGGTTTTCGGATGTCACTTTGGGCCACAATTCCGCCACGGCCTGTTGCACGTCATCGCGCATTTCCCAGTCGTCGAGCCGAATCAATCCGTCGTCATCCGCCACGACCCCGCCATCGGTGTAGAGTCGCGTGGCGAACAAGCGCTGAATCTGCTCGATACAGCCCTCGTGCACGCCCTTCTCTTTCATCACCTTGTAGAGCAGTGCGATGTACAGTGGCACCACGGGAATGGCGGAGCTGGATTGTGTCACGAGTGCTTTCATTACTCCGATGTGAGCACCCCCGCCGCGAGCTTTGAGCCGCTGGTTGATCTTTCGCGCACCTCGCTCTAGGTCTTCTTTCGCCTTTCCGATGGTCCCCGCCCGGTAGATGGGCCTGGTGACCTCGGACCCGATATAGGTGAATGAGATAGCCCGACAGCCGTGCGCGAGGACGCCGGCCGCTTCCAGGGCGTCCATCCACATCTCCCAATCCTCCGCGCCCATCACAGAGACGGTATCCGCCACGTCTTGATCGGTGGCGGGCTCGATCGTGATGGGCTTCACGATCTTTTTGTCTGTGTCCAGCGTCATGCCTTCGTAGGTCTCGCCGATCGGCTTCAGCGTCGAGTGAGCGACCTCACCGGTTTTCGGATGGGTGCGGCGCGGGGAGGCAACGCTGTACACCACGAGATCGACCGTACCCAGATCGTTCTTGAGGATGTCGATCGTCTGGTTCTTGATCTCGTCCGAGAAAGCGTCACCATTGAGGCTACGGGCATACAAGCCGTCGGCCTTGGCGGCCCGCTCGAACGCGGCGGAGTTATACCACCCCGCGGTTCCCGGCTTCCGTTCGCTGGGCTCTTTCTCGAAAAACACCCCAAGAGTGCCGGCACCGCATCCGAATGCCGCCGTGATCCGCGAGGCCAGGCCGTAGCCGGTGGACGCACCAATGACCAGCACGTTCTTCGGGCCGTTCGAGATCCGGCCCTTTTCCTTCACGTACGCGACCTGCTGGCCGAGGTGGGCCTCGCAGCCCACGGGGTGGGACGTGAGACAGAAGAATCCTCGAATCTTGGGTTTGATCACCATGCGGGGGTCCTGGAAATTGGAGAAATCGTCGAGACACAAGTAAATCCCTCGGCCGGCTCCGTTCAACAGTGTTGGGTCAAACGGCCTTGCGAAGCTACCTTTCCGGGCACAAGCTAGAGCGGCCTTTCTTTTCCAAGGGGCTCCAAAAATCGCACGCAACCTCCTGACGCTGGTTAACGACCAGCTGGGCGACAAATTCAACATCGAGCGCGAGATCGCCCGGGGAGGAGCCGCGCGAGTGTTCCTCGCCAAGACCAACAAGGGCGAAAGAGTAGCCCTGAAGGTGCTGAACCCCCAGCTGGCCGTGACCGTGACCGGGAAGCGCTTCGTTCGGGAGGTGGATTTTCTCCGCCGCATGGACCACCCGAACGTCGCACGGTTCCTGGACTTCGGCGAGACTGACCTGCTCATCTATTACGTCATGAACTACATCCGCGGCCCGACCCTCAGGGAACACCTGACCGAGGTCCGGAAAGTGTCCATCGAAGACACCCTCAGGATCGCGTCCGACCTGCTGGACGGGATCGCCTACGCCCACTCACAGGGGATTGTTCACCGCGACGTGAAGCCGGAGAACATCGTGTTGGCGAAAACCGGTCCCGTATTGGTCGATTTCGGCATCGCCAAGGCGATTCAGGCGGCCGGAATGGACAGATTGACCAAATCGGGGTTCGTGGTCGGGACGTCCAGCTACATGAGTCCCGAGCAGATCCAGGGGGCCTCCGACATCGACCATCGGAGCGATCTGTACTCGCTCGGGTGCGTGTTGTTCGAGTGCCTCGCCGGACAGCCACCCTTCCACGCCACTCGCGAGCAGGCCATTCTCAGGATGCATCTGGAAGAAATCGCGCCCGATATCCGGAAACTACGCAAAGACGTTCCTGAGGGGCTTGCCATGGCTATCCAAAAGGCCCTGATGCGCGAGCGGAAGGACCGTTGGAAGGAGGCGGCCGACATGAAAGAGTCGCTTTCGGTCAGCGTCGCCTGATTAGCTTGTAAGTCCATGTCGCACAATATTTTAGAGACTTCCAACAATTAGTCCGACCGCGGCGTCCAACAGACAGAGCTTTTCAGGAGCACAACCGAATGATCGGAAGAGGAGTTCTCACCATCGCTCTGGTCGCTGCCACGACGCTGCCCGCCGAAGGCCAGGAGTTGAGCCGCCGGCATCGTGAAGCGCTGGCCGACAGCTTGGCCCGGCTCGATATCGGGATTACTTGGGCCGAGGCTCCCGAGGTCACCGTCGTGACCCGGAACGCCGCCGTCATCAAAGGCCACCGGCTGCGCGGGCGGAACCGGAGTGAGTCGAGTGAGTGGTTCATCGCGGTGGTCGGCCGTACCCAGGGCCAATGGGCCATAGCCGAGACGTTCAGCTCGGCGAGACCGATGCCCACTCCGATGCCGACCCCTATACCCACTCCTACACCTACGCCGCGGGCCACACCGACTCCCACGCCGTCGCC
>CAYLZR010000070.1:0-3061 GCA_964388145.1 uncultured Gemmatimonadaceae bacterium
GGCGGTTCAGGCAGCAGGATTGAGCCTGAACCAACACCGTCGCGCCAACTGGGGGACAAGCCGTGCGTTTTGGCAAATATGCTGTCGCAGTCGTTCTTTTCACGGTTGCCTATGCAATGGCGTCGCTGGCCTTTGGGTGGTGGACGGTGTTTGTTGTGGGTGCAGTTTGGGCCTCGATCGTCCGAGCATCCGACCGGCCGGGGCTGGTCGCGGCGGCCGGGGCTACCATTGGATTCGTTGGGCTGCTTGTGTTCACAGGTGCTGACGGCCCGGTGGGCCAGCTCGCAGGAGTGTTTGGGACTGTTCTCCCACTTCCAACGACGGTGCTCTACATCCCCGCCGTGATCGCGGGCGGTGCGCTCTCCGCCGGAGGAACTCTGCTCGTCCGCGCTATGCGAGCTTGGGAGGAGTCGGGGGGCGAAGATCGGCGGACGTCTGTCGCTGAGCAGTCAAGCGAGGCGTAAGCCGCTCGACCCTATCCGCACGACGCTATACTTTCCCAACCATGACATCATCTGGTGAAGCGGCGGCGAGCCGTGACGTCGAGATCACTAGACACGGAGCTCGTTCGTCGGCCGAGGAACGTGATACGGTCGCGGTCGAGGAACCCCTCGAGATTCGCCTTGGTGAAACCGCGCTTGCGGTAGTGATGCGAACTCCGGGGGATGACGACGACCTCGTCCGGGGATTTTTTCTCACCGAGGGTATTCTCGTCGAGCCGAGGGAGATTCGAGAGATCGAACGCATTGACGAATCGCGTCTCTCGGTGAGTCTCACACCCGGGATCGACGTGGACCCCACTCAGTTCCAGCGTAACATGTTTGCGTCGAGTTCCTGCGGGGTGTGTGGCAAAGCCTCGATCGAGCAAGTGCGGCTCTTTGGACGCCCAGTCCCGCATTGGACCATTGAAAAGGGCGTGGTGGCATCGCTGACCGACCGCTTGCGCCGATACCAACCGACATTCGATGCGACCGGTGGACTGCATGCCGCCGGCCTGTTCGACCTGCGGGGGGAATTCATGGCGGTTCGCGAAGACGTGGGTCGCCACAATGCGGTAGACAAGGTTATTGGCGCGGCGACACGAAAGCATTGGCCCTTACCACCATGTGTATTGGTGGTTTCGGGACGACAAAGCTTTGAAGTCGTCCAAAAGGCTGCGCTCGCCGGCATCGGTGGGTTGGTCGGTGTTTCTGCACCCTCATCGCTCGCGGTACAACTCGCACACGAGACCGGCATGTTGTTGATCGGTTTTTCGCGCGGCGACAGCTTCAATGTGTATGCGGGGGAAGATCGGTTGGCGGACAGTACCGATGATTCGTCCGACTAGCTCGAACCCTTCCACACAATGGGACAGCGGAGCAGCTGGCGGCACTGCGCCCGTCGTCTTCGACGACGACATCGCGATCGATGCCGCCGCTGCTCGATCGTTGCATGTAGCGGTTGTCGGCGCGGGGGCGTTCGGGGGTTGGACGGCGCTCCATCTGCTGCGGGCGGGGGCCAAGGTGACACTCCTCGACGCGTGGGGGCCCGCGAACGCCCGTTCGAGCTCGAGCGGCGAGACGCGCGCGATGCGAAGTGTGTACGGCGGTGACAGCGGGTACGTTCTGTGGACAACCAAGGCTCGGCGGATGTGGCGGGCGCTCGAATCGGACACGGATGAGACGCTGCTAAGTCAATCGACTGTTTTGTGGATGGCGGGGGAGGACGACCGCTATCTACGCGCGTCACTACCCGATCTTTCGCATCACGGTCTTCCGTTCGAAAAACTCGCGTTAGGCGACGCAGCGCGTCGCTTTCCCCAAATCAACTTTGATGGCGTCGCGTGGGTCCTGCTCGAGCACGATGCTGGGATGCTCTACGCTAGCCTCGCGTGCAGGACGGTGAAGGACCGCTTCGTGTCCGAGGGGGGTATCTATTCGCCACGCGCCGCAGTGGTGTCCCAAGCCGCCATGAAGACATCCACGCTGTCGCATCTTGATCTCAGTGACGGCACGACACTCTCTGCCGACAAGTTCGTGTTTGCGTGCGGGCCGTGGTTGGGTGAGTTGTTTCCCGAAGTGATCGCTCATCTGATCGTCCTGACTCGGCAGGAGGTGTATTACCTCGATACACCGGCCGGTGACGATCGATTTGACGAAAACCACCTGCCGGTGTGGATCGACTTCACCGATACCATGTACTACGGTTTTCCGGCATCGACGTCTCGCGGGTTCAAGATTGCAGACGATACGCGCGGACCCCCGATCGATCCGACCAACGACGACCGCGCGCCCGATGCTGAGTCGGTGCAGCGCGCACAACGATATCTGGCGCAGCGTTTCCCTGCCATGGCAGGTGCGCCGCTCGTTGACGCACGGGTTTGTCAGTACTCGAACACGCCCGACGGGCATTTTATCATCGATCGCCATCCGAGTGCCGCTAACGTGTGGATAGTGGGTGGCGGTTCCGGGCATGGTTTCAAGCTCGGCCCGGTCATAGGCGATTTCGTCGCGCGACTCGTTGTTGCCGACCGCGCTGGTGACCCGTTCTTTGCGCTGGGAAGGTTCGCCAAATGAAGTGGTTGCCAGCGTTGGTCGTGCACGCCGTGCTTGCCGCACCGGTCGCCGGCCAGTTCCTCGCGATGGACACGATGAGTCTCGATCGCTTGCCGGGCGTGTATGTCGAAGTGGGTCAGGTGAGCCTCGAAGCAACGCAGGACGGCTTCAACAGCGACAGCGTTCGCGCCTTGATCATCCAAAAGCTGGATGACGCTCGAATCAAAGTGCTCAGCGAGGACGAGTGGCAGGTCACGCTAGGCAGTCCCCTGCTGCACGTGCGGATCAACCTCTTTCGCGCGTCACCGTTTCTCTACCTCTACAGCGCGGAAGTGGAACTGCGTCAACTGGCGGTGACGATGCGCGACTCGCAGGCGGTCTTTGTGCCGACATGGAGATCGGGCCAGAGTCTTGGAAGCGTAAGCACCAACACGATCAGTTCTCTGACCGATCTGATTCTGGCCGCAACCGATCGGTTCATTTCGGCCCACGCCGTAGCCAATCGCAGGCGGCGTCCGTTCGAGTAA
>CAYLZR010000070.1:3161-9424 GCA_964388145.1 uncultured Gemmatimonadaceae bacterium
GGATGGGGAGATCGAAAAGGCTCATTCCGTCCACAGAAACGCGGCCATACCTGGCGGTCCAGTGCACGTGAGGCCCGGTCACTCGGCCGGTGGCTCCGACTTTTCCTATTTGCTCGCCGCGCTCGATGACCTGGCCTGCGGTGACGTCCACCTCGGTCATGTGCATGTAGATAGTGATGAGCCCCCTGCCGTGGTCCAGATACACGAGGTTGCCGGCGTAGTAGAAATCACCGACCAGTGCCACGACCCCGCGATTGGCGGCCACGATCGAGTCGCCGGTTTCGCCGTCGAAGTCCACACCCATGTGCCGGCTCCGCAGTTCACTATTGAACATGCGGCGCACGCCGAAATCACTCGTGATCGGGCTTTGTCGCGGAGGGATCCACTCGCCGTCCCACATGCGCGGCGTGTCGTGCGAGCGCCGCGACACGGCCACGGATTGGGCGGATTCCCGACGGATACGAACTTGCAAGGCAGAATCCGGAGGGGTGGAGAATCGTGGATCGACGGAAAGCCGAGAGGAAGGGAATTCTCGCTGCTCGACAGGCACGCGGACCATGCGGTGAGAACTGTCGGACCGCCGGATGACCGCAAATGTGAATGGTATCGTTTCGAGAGCGTTCACCGGAATTGGAGCGAGGGCGCGGAACTCACCCGACGGATCTCGCGTGAAATGCAGCTCCTGGCCTGCCACCTGACCGGTGACATCGACCCCCTCGCCCTCTAGGTGTGTATTCACGATCAGGTAGATCAGCGTTCCCTGTTCGGGTTGTTCGGGTTCCCAGCGAACGTCGGCGGCCATCGCCAATTCCTGCGCGCCCGCCATCCGCGTGAGGCCCAAACAGAGTGAGAGAACGAGAAGGTATCGCATATTCAATAATATAGGACGAAGTGCGAGAGGATTGTGACCTACGCCCTTATTGGAACCGCAGACCGGCTTCGGGGTTCGTTAATATCGACACTACCGGCGCGCATCCGTTCCCCTTCCCGGCGCCCGGAACGACGGAGTCGCATAACAGGATGGAGCAACAAGGATAAAACGATGACTTCTCGGGAACGCAAACCGACGAGGTGGGCGGCAGGCGTGACGATATCGCTGGTGACAGCGTGCATGGGTACGCCCAGCACAAGTTTCGGCCAGAACGTCGTTCGCTACGACAACTTCGATTTCAAGATCCTGCAGACCGAACACTTCGACATCTACTACTACGACGAGGAGCGGGAAGCTACAAGGCAAGCTGGCCGCATGGCGGAGCGTTGGTACGCACGGCTATCGCGGCTGCTGAACCACGAGTTGCGTGGCCGGCAGCCCATCATGTTATACGCCAGTCATCCGCACTTCAAGCAAACCACCCAGCTCGGTGGTTTTTCTCCGGGCGAGGGTACAGGTGGAGCCACCGAGGTGTTGAAGCGGCGTATCATCATGCCCTTTGCGGGTCCATTGAAGGAGACCGACCACGTATTGGGCCACGAACTCGTGCACGCCTTTCAGTTCGACATGACACAGCGCGGAGAGGGCGCGAGCGCTTTGCCCCGGGCGATGGCCCTTCCGCTGTGGTTCGTCGAAGGCATGGCGGAATACCTTTCGGTCGGACCGGCGGATCCGCACACGGCGATGTGGATTCGCGATGCGTCGGAACACGACCGCATACCTGACATGCGGCAGCTCAACGATCCCAGGTTTTTCCCGTACCGCTTCGGGCAGGCGTTCTGGGCCTACGTGGCAGGTCGCTTTGGCGATGATGTGGTCGGTCGAATACTGAATGCCAGCGTGCGATCCGGTGGGGCCGAGGC
Organism: uncultured Gemmatimonadaceae bacterium; assembly: GCA_964388145.1. Lineage (GTDB taxonomy): Bacteria > Gemmatimonadota > Gemmatimonadetes > Gemmatimonadales > GWC2-71-9 > B3T1B10. Next base: position 4,956 of record CAYLZR010000070.1, read on the forward strand.
GGCGCTCCAGCGAGTGTTGCTCATTCCGGTCGATTCGGTGAACGCCGAGTGGCAGGAGGAGATACGGCTGGCGTACCGCGACCTTCTCGAGTCAACCAAAAAGCCGGAGGCGTATGGCAAGATCTTGCTGCAGCGGAAGGACGGAAGCGGCCTCAACACCGGTCCCACACTGAGCCCCGACGGCAAGGAGTTTGTCTTCCTCTCCATCCGAGACGTGTTCTCGCTCGACATGTTCCGGGCCGACGCCGAAACCGGAGAAGTGTTGAACCGCCTGGTTGAGAGCGCGACAGACCCGCATCTCGAGAGCATTCAGTTCATCCGGTCCGCGGGAGCGTGGAATGCGGCGGGCGATCAGTTCGTCTTCGGTGCGGTGACGGGCTCCGACCCGTTGCTCTCCATCGTCGATGCGAAAACAGGCAAAACCGTCCGCGAGAAAGTGTTTCCCGATCTCGGTGAGATTTTCAATCCTACTTGGTCGCCTAACGGAAGCTTCGTAGCGTTCTCCGCGGTCGTCGGCGGGTTCTCGGATCTCTACGTTTACGACTTAGACGGTGACGTGTTGCGACGACTCACGAACGATGCGTTTGCCGATCTACACCCGGCATGGTCGCCTGACGGAAGAAGCATCGCGTTCGTCACCGATCGTTTCTCGACCGACCTATCACGGTTGGCGTACGGCAACTATCGCCTCGCCATGATCGATCCGACGACGGGCTCCGTCGAAGCGATACAAAGCTTCCCCGAAGCGAAGAATACGAATCCGCAGTGGTCGCCCGACGGGAAGAGCCTCTATTTTCTCGGAAACCCAGAGGGTGTCACCAACGCCTACCGGCTCGATCTCACCGACGGCCGGATCTACCAGGTCACGAATCTGTTCACGGGCATCAGTGGCATCACGTCACTGAGTCCGGCGCTGTCCGTTGCCAAGGACGTGGACAAGATGGTGTTTAGCGTGTACGAGGACGGTGACTACAACGTGTACGTTGTGGATTCTCCGGAGGTATTGCGGGGGACGCTCGTATCGGTGAGGAGCGGGCAGTAAAGGTGTCAGCCCGCTCCCCGCTCGCCGACTATCGCAATCCGATCCCCCGCCGGACTCACCGCAATCCTCGTTATCCCCTCGATTCCCTGGTCCGCGAGATCGGCCACCACGCTCCACTCTATCGCTCCGCTATTCCATTGATAGATCACCGATCCGCTCCCCATCACGGCCACGCCGCCCGGAGTCCATGCGTAATCCTCGCTTCCGGGAACCGTGAGAATCAAGGGCGTGATCTGTTGCGTTCGGAGATCGAGCCGCTTGATCCACCACTCGTCGTCCGAGATTTTGTGCACGAAGCTGATGGCCAGTTCCCCGGGGATGCGATGCAGCGAACGGCCGATGCTCTGCTCGATCACGCTGGCGCGTCCGGTGTTGGCGTCGGCCAGCTGCAGCGTTGGCGGTGAACCCAACACGAACAGCGCCAGCATCCGCTCGTTGCCCCACGCGTGGTATCCCACCGGCATGATGTCTTCCAGCAGCAATTTGGGATTTCGACCATCCATGTCGAAGCTCCAGAGCCGTTGTGCCGAGTCGGCTTCGACCCGAATCACAGAGAAGGTTGCCCCACCGGGCATCGGTGTGGGTGAATACTCACTTTCTGGCGTGTTTGTCACGTTTACTGAGCTGCTGGCGGCAATGTCGTACCGAAAAATCTCGGTCTGACCGTCCGGTCGGCCGGACGTGTAGAGGACGAAAGCCCCGGTGAGGTCGAAGGACGGTTGGTTGTCGTAGCCGTCTCGATTCGTCGCGTTTCTCAGATCACTGACGGTGATTTGCCCACCGCTCAGCGCGAGCCGTCCTACGAAGATGTCCGTTCCCTGTTGCCCCGCGGCTGGCCCCGCCAGGCCGGCAACAGCCAACGGGAACAGCACTCGAAACATGGTGCGATGTTGCATCCTGATCGTCTCCGGTCTTGAGGCCACAGGCTGAAGTTCCCACCCTTGGATCGGTGTGGCAACCTCCGGTGCCATGCCGTACTTTCCCTGATTCGGAACTGTTTTCTCCATCGAGGTTTGTGTCATGCGCTTACGGAATTGTTGGATGATTCTCACCCTAGCCGTCGTTTTTGCTCCGGTTCTGGCAGCCCAGACGCCGGTGCGGGTGGAACTTACCGGCCCCACGATGTCGCTGGCGGTCGGCGACAAGTTGCAGCTCACCGCGCGGGTATTCGACGCCAATGGAAACGAAATCGACGTGCCGGTTCGGTTTTTCTCCAGTGCGCGCCGCGATTTCCCCATTTCCAGAGACGGGCTCCTCCAGCCGGCGAGGGGTGGGGAGTTTGTGGTGTACGTCAGGGTGAACACCGCCCGCAACGTGCGGGACAGCTTGGTGTTCGCCGTGGAGTATCCGGTATTGCGGAATGTGGTGATGGAACCGACCGGCGACCGATTCTTCGTCGGGGCGTCGGTGCGTCACGATGCCGCCGTGTTCGACGTGAGCGGCGCGGAGCGCGGCGAGGTGCCGGTGACGTGGTCGACGAACAATGCGGGGGTCGCGTCGGTCGACCGATTTGGTCGGTTGACGGCGCATCAAGAGGGCACGGTCACCCTCACCGCGCAGGCCGAGGACGTGTCGACTTCACACACGTACCGTGTCGTTACCAACCCCATCCGCACGCTCTCGCTCACCCTGAGTCAGGACTCGGCCAGAACGGGTGACGTAATCCATGCCAGCGCCGTCGCGCTGGACGGTCGCGGTCAGCGAGTGGCGGATGCGCCGGTGATGTTCACACTCGTGTCGAATCCCGACGACTCCATTGTCGGACAGTTCCCGCCCGCCGAGATCGACCAGGAAGGTCGCTTCGTGGCGCAAGACCCGGGCGAGTTCACGATCATCGCCATCGCCGCCGGACACGTGGCGCATCAGACGGTGCAGATCGCGAACCGATTCGCGACGCAAGACGTGGAATTCATCGGTCATGCGTCCGTCACCGACGTACGTACCTCGGATCTTTGGATTTGGGAAGGTGTCGACGGTCGCGACTATGCCGTCACGGGCACGCACAACGCCAATGGCGCCGCGTACTTCTGGGACGTCACCGACGCGGCGAATCCGGTGATGATCGACAGTATCGTGGTCGATGCCCGCACGGTGAACGACGTGAAGATCTCGGAGGACGGCCGCGTCGCGGTCATCTCACGCGAGGGCGCTTCCAACCGCCGCAACGGGCTGCTGGTGTTGGACGTGACGAATCCGCGCGATGTGCAGATCCATGCCGTCTTCGACGACGGGCTGACCGGTGGCGTGCACAACGTGTTCATTTACGACAACCACGTCTACGCCATCAACAACGGGCGCCGCTTCGATGTCATCAATATTGAAGATCCGAAGAACCCGCACCGTGTTGGCCGGTTTGAATTGGACACGCCCGGTCACGGGATCCACGACATCTGGATCGTGGATGGGATCGCCTACACGTCCAATTGGGCCGACGGCGTTGTGTTGATCGACGTGGGGAACGGGATCCGTGGTGGGAGTCCGTCGAACCCGGTCGAGATCGCGCGCTACAAGGATTTTGGCGGAGCGACCCACGCCGCCTTTCCTTATAGAAGCCCCACCGGGAAGTTCTACGTCATCATGGGCGACGAGCGGGGCGGCCCGCGGTTCGACGGGATTGGCGACGGCACGCCCGGCCTCATGGCCGGTTACATGCACTTCGTTGACTTCACCGACCCCTTGAACCCGGAGGAAGTGGCGCGGTATGAGGTACCCGAGGCCGGTTCCCACAACATATGGATCGAAGACGACAAGCTGTATGCCGCGTTCTATCAGGGTGGCATGCGCGTGGTCGATATCTCCGGAGAACTGAAGGGGAACTTGTACCACCAGGGTCGGGAGATTGCGCGCTACATGGCATACGATCCCAACGGTGTCGTTCCCAACTCCCCCATGACATGGGGTGCGCAGCCGTACAAGGGCAACTTGTTCTTCGTCGAATACAACAGCGGGCTTTGGGCGATCAAACTGAAGCCCCGGGTCATTCTCACTCAATAATGTTTGTCCGGTATCTGGCCGCCCTGCTGATCGGTGGGGCGGGGGCGGGGGCGGGGGCGGCGACGTTTCCCGCCATCCAGTCGGACTCGCCGGCGTATCTGTTTTATGTTGCGTCGGAGTCGGAGGACGAAGTCACCCTCCTCCGTTTTTCACCAGACGAGGGTCTGAAGGTCGAGAAGGTCATCACGGTCGGGACCCTGCCGACCGAGATCGAGGGACCGCACGGCATTTTCGTCGATCCCTCCGGCGAACACTGGTACCTCACGTTGGGACATGGCTTTCCGTTTGGCACGCTGTGGAAGTACGAAACCGGTTCCGACACGGCCGTTGGGCGCATCGAGTTGGGGTTGTTTCCATCGACCGTGTCCGTTCCCCCGTTCGGCGGCATGGCCTTCGCGGTCAATTCAAATTTTCACGGAGACCCAGAACCAAG
>CAYLZR010000071.1:0-4483 GCA_964388145.1 uncultured Gemmatimonadaceae bacterium
GCCAAATCGCGGGAGCCGGAAGCTCTGGAGCCGCATCTCGGTGCTATCCGCAGCCCCGTGTTGCTTCTCATAGGTCGCGTTCCCCACGACGGCATGATCCCGCCGGAGGAAGTCAGTCTTCTCGCGGAACGGCTGCCAGCGTTCGCCGTGGATACGATTCCGGAGGTCGGACACTTCCCGCACGAAGAAGCACCCGAAGTCGTAGTGCGGGCGGTCGATCGGATGCGGGCGACGATCACCGGCGGGACCGATCTGTTGTCGCAGCAGCAAGCCGCCGACTGGCTCGGCCCGGGCGAAAGCGACGCCTCGATCACGGTCATGACGCGCAACGTCTACCTTGGGACCAACGTGGACAACGTGATCGCGGCGTCCACGCTCGAGGAGAGTTCGCTGCTGGTCGCCGAGGCGTTCCTGACGCTGCTCGCAACCGATTTTCGCGAGCGAGCGGAAGCATTGGCGGGGGAGATCGCCGCGACTGAACCGCACTTGGTGGGCCTCCAGGAAATTTCCACGATTCGGCGACAGTCACAGGGTGACGCATTCGGCGGCGGTACGAGTCCGGCGCAGTACGTGCTGTTCGATTACCTGGAGATCCTGCTCGACGCGCTCCGATCGCGGGGACTCGAGTATCGGGTCGCCGCAGTGGTGCAAAACGCCGATGTCGAGATTGGGATGCTTACGGGCGTCGACCCGTTGTCGTTTGACGACATCCGCTTCACCGATTTCGACGTGATCTTGGCCCGCGGCGACGTCGCGATATCGAATGTTCTCGCAAGAAACTATGCGGCCAAACTGACCGTTCCGATGGGAGGCGGCGTCGCGTTTGAGATTCCACGAGGCTTCGCAGCGGTGGACGCTACCGTCGGCCGGAACACCTACCGCTTCGTCAACACCCACCTCGAACCGGAAGTGTTGGCCGTGCGGCAAGCACAGGCCGCGGAACTCATCGACGCACTTCGCAACGAACCACTGCCCGTCATCGTCGTGGGAGATCTCAACACGCCGGCACCGGATGGGGTGACCTACAACACGTTTCTCGACGCCTTGTACGTGGACGTGTGGACCCGCCGAGTCAATGTCGGGGACGATCCTGGATATACGGCGATTCACGCGGACAACCTTCGGAACGAGACGGCCACGCTCCACAAGCGCACCGATTTCATCCTCGCCCGCAACGAGCCCCGGTCGACTCTCGGCTCGGTGTATGCCATCGTAGTGGGCGATGAGCCACAGGACCGCACGCCCTCGGGCCTGTGGCCGTCCGACCACGCAGGAGTGGTGGCCCGCATGGTGATCCCGCGGCAGCGGCCGCCGATTCCCGCGCGGAAGCGGTGACCACTATCAACTATCCGAACATCGACAACACCCAGGTCAGTTGCAGGATCACGATGACCGCCACGAAGATGAACAGGATTCCCTTCCAATGCCGGTCGAGGAAGTTGTCACCTCGGGCGTGGTCGGGGTCGGCCTGACCCGTCTGCAAATACCGCTCTCCCCAAGTCTTTAATCTCGCGGCGGCGTGTTGCTGGCGTGCCGATTTCGTCGACTCATCGTCGGTGAGTTGGTTGACCGCGTGCCGAATGCCGGCGGCCACAGGGAATCCGCATTTCGGGCACGCCGCGGCCATATCCGACACGGGCGTGTCGCACTCAGGACAGGGGATGAGTGTCATATCACTTTTTCAGAAATCGTGCGACGGCTTCCTTGAAGCTCGACGTACCTCGCGCCAGCGCGTTTACCTCCGAACCCAATTTAATGGCATCGGCGAACGATCGGCCCTCTAGTTCGTATAATTGCCTCTTGATCAACGCCAGTGTCGTCGAGCTGGTGGAGGCGAGTTCTTCAAGGACCGTTGCCGTTTCCGTTTCGAACTCGGCATCAGAGAACACGCGCGATATCAATCCGACGGAACGAGCCTCAGACGCCGACAGCGTCCGGCCGGTGGCCACGAGGTCGAATGCGACCTTTTCCCCTACGGCGCGCGTCAGCATGGCCATGACCATGGCCGGTACGAAACCGCGCTGTACTTCCGGGTATCCAAAGACGGCGTCTTCGTGCGCCAACACCATATCACACGCGGTCGCCAGTCCGCACCCGCCCGCCAAGACGTTCCCGTGGACGATCGCCACGACGGGTTTCGGGAGGTCACGCATATGAACGAACACGTCGCCCAATCGAGCGGCGTGCGCCGCATTTTCTTCAGGTGTCTTGTCCACCGACGCGAGCAACTCGGCGAGGTCGGCGCCGGCGCAAAAATCTTTGCCCGCGCCCCTGACCGCCACCACGTTCACTCCCGCGTCCAGATCGGCATTTTCGAGTTCGTCGAGGAGCGCGTCGACCATCTCCGTGTCAATGGCATTGCGCTTGCCGGGCCTATTGAGCTGGATGGTGAGGACACCGTGCTCACCTAGCTCGACCTTCAGTCGGTCAGACACGGAGGCTCCGCGGCACGTCGATCTCCATTCGCAACAAGGCGGTAGAAAAAACCTTCCCCTGCGCGTCGGTTTTCAACGAAAGCGTACCACCCCCGCCCAAGGCGCCGTGTAAGAGAAAATTGAGTGCGTTGAGATTTGGCAGCTCGAAGCGTTCCACCGGACCGTCGATCATGCCTCGAAAGTGGCGTGCCACCTTGGCGGAGGTAACCTGCTTCTCGAGAATCGGGTAGAAATCGGATTTGAGAGCGATCAGGCCCACGTTGGCGGTATCGCCTTTGTCTCCGCTTCGCGCATGCGCCATCCGCAGCAGCGCTACCTTCTTGGTAGCTCTCTTGGTTGTCTTCCGCGGTTTCTTCTTGGGCATCGCGTATGAGGTTTCAGGTTTCAGGTTTCAGGTTTTCAACTTATGACGTCTGTCGAGTCGCGCCAGCTTCTGCCTTAGTCCAGTCAGCATACGTCCCAGTTCTGCAGTCAGCGACAACAGGCGATTGCAACGTTTCAACGCGGGTTGTTTCAGTTTCTTGATCCGCTGACGACAATGAATTCCCTGAAACCTGAAACCTGGAACCTGACACCTTGGTTTGGGGACTCGACGCTAATGGCCATGCAGAACCATCATGCCCGGAGAATCCTGACGGCGGGCTCAACCACCGATTTCGGAATCAGAGCCGGCCAATACGCTACGATCTCCTCCACCTTTGGTCTTCCACCCGCGAATCCCGTCACGCTGGGGGGACCATTCAGGATCAGCGGAGCAATTTCTCGTGAGAAGCGATCGACAGGAGCGCGGTCGCGTGCGCGCACTCCGATGCGCAATTGCACCTCGGCGATATCTGGATCCGGCGCACCCGCAAGACGGCCGTGCGTTGCGTCGACTCCGACAAGCTCCGTGATCGTCTCTTCGAACTCCAGGCCCAGCCGGTCGAGGCGGGCACGAATGATTTTGTCGGCGGCGCGTGCTTTTTTCACGGCATCGGGCCAGGCATACACGAGTGTTCCGATAGCCTTGTAGCCGTAGGAATACGAGACCGACACCTTGAGCGAATCGGTGGCGGGCCGCCCGCGTATACCCGAAACATGTACGCGATCTTGGCCGTTTCGCTTCAGGTTGACGGTCGTAAAATCGGCGACACAGTCGGGTGTGATATAGTCTTCGGGATTCCCCATCTCGTACAGAAGTTGTTCCGTTACGCTCTGCACCGAGACTCGCCCGCCGGTTCCTTTGTGTTTGGTCACGGTGAACGTGCCGTCCGGGCGTGCTTCGATGATCGGATACCCCGGGTCGGCCATGCCCGGAATCCGTTCCCATTCATACATGCAGTTCCCACCGCTGCATTGCGCACCACACTCGATGATATGGCCTGCCACGGTACCGGCCGCCAACAGGTCCCAGGCGTCGGCCGCCCAGCCAAACTCGTGCAACATCGGGGCGAGTGTGAGCCCGGTGTCGGTAACGCGACCCGTGATGATGATGTCGGCGCCTTGGCGAAGTGCATCCACCAGTGGCCAGGCCCCGAGATAAGCGTTGGCACTCTGCACCGAATCCAACACCGCTTCGAGTGGCTCACCCGTATCCATGTTGCTCAACAGATGGCCTGCGGCCAGGAGATCGCGGAGTCGCGCAAGGAGATCGTCGCCGGTCACCATGCCGATGGTCACTTTGCCACCGAGGCCGGCCTCGCGTGCCTGCTCGAGCACCGCGTTCGCACACGCTTCCGGATTGACACCACCCGCGTTTGCGGTAACGCGAATTCCTTTACGCACCAGTGTCGGAAGCAGTCGCCCCATCAGCGGCACGAAATCCTTGGCATAGCCAAGCTCGGAATTCCGCGACCGCTGCTTCTGCATGATCGACATCGTGACTTCGGCCAGGTAGTCCATCATGAGGTAGTCGATAGACCCAGCCTCGACCTGCCGAACGGGCGCTTCGAGCCAATCGCCCCAGAACCCCTGCCCCGACGCGATGCGGACGGTGGTTTTCACGTCTGAAGTCTCAAGTCGTGGAATATCGTGGAGGTGGTCCCAGCGTCGTGCTCGTGGTCAGACGT
>CAYLZR010000071.1:4583-6591 GCA_964388145.1 uncultured Gemmatimonadaceae bacterium
ACGTCAGTCCAGCCTTCCCCAACGCTTTGCCGGCGCACCGCCAGCCGGCGTTGCAAGAACTTCCACCAACGTAACGAAACCGTCGGGCATCTGACGTGCTTCGGACGGCAAGAACTGAACGCCCGACGTCGCGCCAGCGTCCAACTCCACCATCACCGTGTCAGCGCTGGCAGGTTTGAGCGCGGTGGGCGTTCTAGCAATCAGGTAGAGCGTGACCTCGGCTTCCCACGACGGAGGCGGTTGCAAATGCGCGTATGCCGGGAAAAGCTCCAGTTGGAGGGTCTTGCCCCGGTACCAGCGGTGCAACTCGAAGCGGTGCCGCCCGAACCCAAAGGTGAGGGGGCCGACGTCGATTTGGGCACCGGCCCAGTCGTAGAGCGTCACACCGAAGTCCGTCAGCGTGTTCCAGGCTCCTTCGGGCAATCGAACATCGACGATTAGTTCATTCGCCCAACTCGGTACTTCGACCTGAAGGATTTGCGGGTCGTCACCCGGTCCCGACATGGTCAGCGTCCGAACGGCACCGATGTCAGCGGCGGTTACGCGAACGTCATCGGTGCTGCTACCCGAACTGTCGGAGCGCTGGAACACAGCGGCGTCCTGAATCAACTCCGGCACGTCAGCACGTTTTCGAATCACGGCGCTCGGCCCGGTGCCGATTCGGTCAATCACATAGCGCGGAAGCGCGGCGCGAATGTCGTACGATAAAGCCGAATTCGCGGGCGCAACGACAACTGCTTCGTACACACCGGGGATGAGATCCTCGCCCTGTACCTCGATCCGCACGACATGGGACCCGGGTTCGGCGTCCTCCCTACCTCCGCCCCGGAAAGGTTGGCCGCTCGGTTCGAAGAGGAAGAGCGCTCCGCGCTGGGTTCGATACCGCGTCTCCATCTCGACAGTAAGTCCTCCGGCATCGTCCGGGACCTCAAAGAAGTATCGTTGGAAACGGCCAGGCCCGAGGTCCCGCCCCTCGACAAAAGGCTGGGATAGCGGTTGCGATATGATGATCGTGTTGATGAGCCGAAAGGCCGGGCCGGCCAGTGTGTCACTGGCGGGTGTTGCGGAGACGGTGCCAACGTAGAGACCGGGTGAACGCAAGCGCCGCGTGTTGTACGTGACCTGAACCGTGGCAGGGCCACCACTCAACTCCAGCGTTTCCGGCACTTTGAGCCAGCGTTGGTCTGATCGCAGCAAGAATCGCGCGGCCGGTTGCCCCGCGACCGATCGGATGACGAAGCGCTGCAATGTGTCGGCGGGCGATGCAAAACCGTTGCGCCGGTACGCGCCGTCCAACCGCGACGTATTACCTCCATCGGGCTGTGCGCGAATAGCATACACGCCCGCCTGGTGGCCGGCCCTGAGCCAGGCGTTTGCCGCGTTGATGTTGGGCACGCCGGCACCCATGTCGACGAAGGTCGTGCCTCGAGCCCTGCGCGCCGACGCCAAGAGGGCTTGCCGCAAATCGGTCGCGCGCGCGAGTCGGTTCGCTTGGAGGCGTGCCGACTGGAGGAGCGCGGCCAAACCCGCGACGTGCGGAGCGGCCATGCTGGTGCCACCCGAAACTTCGCTTCCGAGATTCCACCGCGGTACGTTTGAGAACGCTACGCCCGGCGCGCAGAGATCCGGTTTCGCAACCTCACCACCGCGCGCGCTGAAGTCGGCAATGACGTCGGCATCGGTGGCGAGACCCGCCGGGCGCGGCCCGGCGAACACGCCAGGGATCATGGCGCACACCGAAAGGATGTGGTCGGCGGACCCCGGAAATCCGACGGTCGAAACCCCCGGACCATCGTTGCCCGCGCTGATTACAAACAACACGTCGGGATGCTTGAGCGTGAACTCGGTGACGATCGAATCGATGGCCGCACCGCCTTCCGCATCGTTACCCACGCCGAAGCTCATGTTCAAGATCAGAGGCATGCCCCGTTGCTGCGCGTAGTTTGCGGCGTAGTTCATGGCTCGGATCATGCTTCCGGTCACCGAAAGCCCACCCCGTGCGTTGTTG
>CAYLZR010000071.1:6691-9370 GCA_964388145.1 uncultured Gemmatimonadaceae bacterium
GTTCATGGCTCGGATCATGCTTCCGGTCACCGAAAGCCCACCCCGTGCGTTGTTGCTGATCTTGATGACGAGCAACTGGGCACCCGGCGCCACGCCGTTGAACCTCCGTTGGCCGAACATATTGTGCCCCGCGGCGATGCCGGACACGTGACTCCCATGCCCCGAATTGTCGAAGAAGAAGTCCAGGATGGGTTGATTGCCATCCTCGGAGATGTTCACCGCGATGGTCATCGGACCCTTTTCACGTTCTTCATTGTCGAGAGTGTAGGTGAATCTCTCCGACGCAACGCTGTAGTCGTGAATCGGAGACTCGTCGTCGAGCCGACCGTCACCGTCGACATCGGTGAACACCGCCCACCCGCTCTGCGTACGAACCACAAAAACGGCAAACTCATCGGTGTTCTTGTTGTTACCGTTGACGTCTGCCCCGGGGACTTTGCCCAACGGCAACTCTCGGAAAATGCCGGCGTAATACGGCGGGCTCGCGACGCCGGCGACGCGACCGAAACCGGTCAACGTCTGGCCCCCGTACGACACCGTGTCGCCGGTGACGGTCACACGTTCGAGTGCAATTCGACCTTCGCGGGAAAAATCGCGTACATCGAGAATCTTCGGCTCACCGGTAGTGGTTGTGTCCATGCCGGGCAGGTTGAGATCCACGCCGCTGTCCAGAATGCCAATGAGCACGCCACGGCCGTCGGCGGTAGGATTGCGTGCCAGGAAATCGTCCACGCCGGTGCTGGTGAGTGGCATGAGCCCGACCATCATCGCCACGCGCGGCTCTACCTCCGGATCGTCGGGGCGCCGTGGTGGTGGCGGCGGTTCGACCGGCCCATCTTCGGACTCGGCCTCCTCGCCATCGGCTTCGGCCGGCGCCGGATCTTGGGTCCCGCCTTCGGGGCGGGCGCAGGCGCCCGCGGCGAGCAGCGCGAGCAGTGCCCACGCGGAGTATTCCTTAATGGAAGTGTTCGTTCTCATCTTCATCGCTGCTGTGTATCCAAAGGTGGAAGTACAAACGGTCCCAGATGGGGGCCGTCGTATTGCGTCGCGGCGCGGAGGATCAACGCGAGCGCATCTCTCGTCTCTTCCGGGGTGACGATCGCGTCGACGAAGCCGCGCGCACCCGCAAATTTCGCATCGAGCTGATGCTCGTAATCTTCACGCATCTTGTCTACGGCCCCGGCCGATTCGGGATCGTCCAGTTTGTCCCCGAACACCGCCGTCACCGCCGACTCCCCCTCCATGACACCCATGCGACCGGTCGGCCAGGAGAGAACAAAATCCGGGTCAAATCCCTGGCCGGCCATGGCGTAGTACCCCGCACCAGACGCATGGTTTACCGTCAGCACGATCTTCGGAACGACGGCGGTTGCCATCGCCTCGACGAAACGCGCCCCCGAGCGAATGATCCCAGAATGCTCGGCCTCCGGCCCGACCATGAATCCGCTCACGTCTTGCACGAATAACAACGGAATCCCCTGCCGACCGGCCGTTTCGATGAAGTAAGCGGCCTTTTCGGCACTCTCCGTATACACGATACCGCCGAAACGCGGTACTCCCCCGGACGGATCTTTCACGATCCCGCGTTGGTTGGCAATCAGGGCAACTTGATACCCTTCCACGGTGGCGTGGCCGCACAGCATTTCACCCGCGATATCCGGCTGGAACTCTTCGAGCCGCCCCCGCCCCCCATCGATGATGCATGCCAACACCTTTCGCATGTCATAGGCCATGCGATGATCTCGGGGAAGGAGATCATAGAGGTTGGATGCAGGACTGCCCGGTTGGTATTCACCCTCCGGCGCACGAGGCTCTCGGGCGTTGCGGGACGGAAGACGATCGACATACGCCCGGATCTGCTCGAGGCAATCGTCGTCGTCTTCGGCCCGGTAGTGCGCCACGTGGCTCGTCACCGTGTGGGTCCGCGCTCCCCCCAAGGTTTCTCCATCAACGTCCTGACCTGTAGCGCCCTTCACGAGGTTGGGACCACCCAGCCCCATAAACGAGGTTCCCTCGACCATGAAGATCACGTCGGACAACGCCGGCAGATACGCCCCACCGGCGATGCACTGTCCCATCACGGCGCTGATTTGCGGGACGCGGAGGTACCGTCGCATGATCGAGTTGTAGTAAAAGATCCGCGCGGCACCGTACTGCCCCGGGAAGACGGCGCCTTGATAGGGAAGATTGACCCCGGCCGAATCCACCAAGTAGACGATCGGGATGCGCTGCCGCATGGCGATTTCCTGAGCGCGTAGAATTTTCTTGATGGTTTCCGGCCACCACGATCCCGCCTTGACCGTTGCGTCGTTCGCGACGATGACGACTGGTCGATTCTGTACCGTCGCCAAGACCGTGACCACGCCGGCAGCCGGCGCGGCACCGTCGTACCGGTCGTACGCTACCAACAGGCCAATCTCGAGAGATGGGCTGTCCGGATCGCAGAGCTTGGCGACCCGCTCGCGTGCCGTGAGTTTTCCTTGCTTGTGCTGTTTTTCGATCTTGGCCGCGCCCCCACCTTGCCGCAGACGAATGGCGAGTTCGAGGTATTCGTCCGTCAGCTCGCGAAGCCGATTCGATTTCACCGCGGACGATCCAGTCATTCGGACGCCTGCTCCGCCCACCCGGTGATGTAGGCGACGATATCCCGGGTCGACGTTCCCGGACCAAACAGTTTGG
>CAYLZR010000072.1:0-9329 GCA_964388145.1 uncultured Gemmatimonadaceae bacterium
CGCTAGGGCCTTGTGAGACACCAACTTACGGCGGAAGGTCTGCTGTCGCGCGCTGAAAAACACCCACAATCTCCTCCGCAAACCGACGTGACGAAAATCTTTCCTCGGCCCGCCGCCTTCCGCTGTTGCCTGTCTGTGTGAGATCTCCAGCGTCGAGTCGCAACGCCTCGCGCATTGCGGCGGCCAGGGCCAACGGATCTCTTGGCTCCACCAACCAACCACCATCTTGCTCGGTGCCCAGAATCTCCCGTGGTCCCCCCTCGTCTGCAGCAATGACCGGCACTCCGCACGCCATCGATTCCACGATGACCTTGCCAAACGCCTCCGGCCGCAGTGAGTAATGCACCGTGACGTCGAACTCGGGATACACCCGCTCGATCTCCTCCTGAAACGGCAACAAGTGCACCCGGTGGAGGAGAGCGGCCCGCTCCCTGCTCCCTGCTCCCCGCTCCCCTTTTAGGCCCTCCTCTCTCCTCCCTCCTCCCTCCTCCCTCCTCACCATTCGCTCCAACTCGGTGCCATAGCTCCGCTCTGCCACCGTGTCGTAAATCGCCCCGCCCACGAACACCAAATCGACGTTCGCAAAATCGCTCTCGATCATGCCGAAGGCTTCCGCCACTTCGAGTTGGCCCTTCCACCGTGCGAGAACGGCGGGCATGCCGATGAGGCGGCGTTCGTGAGGTATACCGAGTGCGTCATGGATCCACTTTGTTGCGGGTCGCGGGCTGAATCGATTGAGGTCGACCCCGTTGTGAACTACCGTGATGCGGTCGGTCGGAACGGTCGCGCTGGAACGCCACGCATCGGCGGCTGCAACGCTGTTGGCGATCATGTGGTGGGGGCTGCGGTTTGCCATAAATCGCCAAATCCGCCCGGTCGATGCGGGTGGAAACTCGTGAAGGTGCCACACGACGGGCTTGAGACCGGCCATTGCCGCCGCCAAATGCGCCTTGTAGCTGATCGTATACACTAGGTCTGCGGTGGAAACAAACTCGTGCGTCTTGAGTCGTTTCGCCCAACGGTGAAGCCCAAGCAGTGCAGGTGCAGCGGTCCACAGGTGCCCTTCTCGCTGCGAGGCCCTGAGCAAGTGTTTGGGCGCGTCAACGACCTCAGCGGGCACTCCATGCTTGCCGAGCGCCTTGATGAGCGGCCCGTCAATCGGTACCAGGACGCGCAGGGCGATACCAAGCTCGTCGGTGTGTGTTGCAAGATCGAGGAGTACCTGTTCGGTGCCGCCCAAATGGCCGGATGCCCCGATGGCCGTAACGCGCAACTCAGACGCCATTATCCACTAATTCGCGATACACATCCGCCGTCTTCCGCGCCGTCTCCCCCCAGCGGAACTTCCGTGCTTGTTCGACACCTCTTCGCACGAGTTCTTCCCGCTTTTCCTTATTGGTGGCGATGTCGGCCAGTGCATTCACGTAGGGCTCGACCTCACGCCCGCCCACGATGATCGCCGCGTCGCCCGAAACGTGCGTGAGCCCGCCGGCCCCGGAGTTCACCACGGGCAACTCCGACGCCATGGCCTCGAGCACTGGGAAACCGAAACCCTCATAGTGAGACGGAAACAAGAGTACGTCGGCGGCACGGTATGCCAATCGGAGGTCGGATTCCGGCGTAGCGCCAACCGCGGTCATCGCTTCCTGCAAATGACGTGTTTCGATGTCTGCACGCTGTTGCCGTGTGAACGTCCCACCCACCTGTAGCAGCCAGGCTTCGATTCCCGCCGTGCGGAGGCCATCTACAGCGGCAAGAACCGCGCCGATGTTTTTGCGCGGACCGACACTGCCGACGTGCAATACCACGAACGCCGCTTCCGGAATGCCGAACCGGCGCCGTATCTCTCCACGATCTTGGGACGGGGGTTTGAGAAACGCCTCATCGACCCCATAGGGAATGACGTGGATCCCCTCGTCTTGGCCGAGCCATTCGGCGAGTTCGGATCGCAGCCATTCGGTCGCGACGATCCAACCGGAGGCGTCGCGCAGCCGGGCCAACACCCACTCGAGCAGGCGGTTGCGAATCGCGTGTCGGAGTCCGACCGATTTGCGTCGAACCGTGAGGACGGGGAGCAGATCGTGAACCGAAACGAGAGACGGTATGTCCCTCCGGACCGCCAGCGTGTGCGCATACGAGTGGTCGAGCACATGGATGAGGTCCCCCCCCCCGCGATGTCGCTTCACACGCCGCGGATACGACCAATACCGCGACCAGTAACGACGAAGTTCGTTGGCGCCCGCATCCGATCCCAACCCCACGCTCTTGGGCGATCGGGCTCCGTCGGCTTTCTCTTCGGTGCCGGCCGTGAGCCGGTTCACGTCGGTTGCGAGCGTGACGTCCACGTCGGGGGCCAGTTTCGCCAATCCATCCACCAATCGGAGGGCGTACCGATCCATGGAGGGCCATCGTTCAAGAGAGAGATCAGGTACGAGGAGGACGCGGGGCATGGATGGGGAATTTGGAAGGTTGCGGCGTGAGGATCAACGCTTTTGGCCCACAACCACCAGATTATCCGAACACGCCCGGGGGAACAGCCGCGACACCATTCGGGGGTAGTGCCGTGCGGTGAACACGATCCGTCCCTGCCGGCTGTAGTCGGTTCCGATATTGGCCAGACCGCATTCCGTGGCAATACGCACCAGATCGACCTCTAACAGTGCGGTGATGTGTGCCGGATAGCTGCCGTCCTGGAAGTGGGAGAACTGTCCCTTGGTCATCAACGTGAGCAAGCTCAACAGGCTGAGTTGATTCGGCGTCGTGAGCACAACCCAGCCTCCGGGCTTGGTGAGGCGGACCAGCTCCCGTACGAACGCCCGGGGGTTCTCCAGGTGCTCGATCGTCTCCACGGCGACGACCGCATCCGCGGTTGCGTCTGCAACCGGTACGGGGCCCCCGTCCAAGTCGGCTGTTATGAAGGTCCCGTCTGGCGGAAAATCGTTGTACCGCACAACGTCCACACCGACGTATTCGGAGAAACGGCCTTTGAGGTACTGCCAGGCTGCGCCGTGACCGCATCCGACGTCGATGAGACGCTCGCCTCTGACGTCACGGCCGTGAAACGCGTCGGCGACCATCTCGTAGATGGCCGTATTGCTGCGGCCCGCGCTGGCCAGCGCTCGCTCCTCGACAGACGGCGCGTCAGGCATGGCGTCCTGTCTCCGTGAGGGTCTTCCCAAAGGCGATAGTCCCGTCCAGCGCGATCTTCACATGTGACCTGCCAGGGTTCGTTCGTACAGCATCTCGAGTCGAGCGGCGGCTGCCTGCGGCGTTGGGATCGGCGCGGTGCGAGCCGCGCGTGCCAGGTTCTCACGCAACTGCAAATCGGTCGCGACGCGCACTAGGGCGTCGGCCAGCGCCACCGGGTCGTCCGGTCGCACGAGGAGGCCGGTACGGCAGTTCTCGATCTGCTCTCGCACCCCACCGGCGTTGCTCGCGACTACCGCGCGCCCATGCACCAACCCCTCCGCCACGACGAGGCCGAACGGCTCTGGCTTACGGCTTGTGTGGAGCACGATGTCGGCACTGGCGTACACGGAAGTCATGTTTTCTTTGAAACCGACGAACCGAATACGGTCGGCGACCCCAATGTCGGCGGCGAGTTGTTCCAGCTCTTTGCGGTAAGTCTGTTCCAGCCCAAACAGCGCGTCGCCCACGATGGCCAAACGCAGGTTTGGGGCCCGCTGCGCCGCGGCACTCATCGCCCGAATGGCCACATCCTGTCCTTTCCACCGCTGCAAGCGACCGGCGAGTACGGCCAGAACGTGCCGATCGTCGGCGCCGAGTTCGGCGCGGAGCGTGGGGGACCGCTCAACGGATTCGGGTCGCGGCACGGGGAGGTGCACCACCTCGATCGGAAACCGTCGTAGGTTCATGCGCCGCTGTAGCTTCGCAACGAAGTGGGAATTAGTGAGGATGAGATCCGCGCGACTGAGAGCGGCGTACCAGTCCACGAGGTCGAACGGGCTCGGGCGATTCTGTTGGAACCAGACGACTCGTGCTCCGGCCTTGCTGGCGGCTGCCCCACCCAGGGCGTGGGTCCACGCCATGACACTGTGCTGCAGGTCGATCTCATGACGGCTCAGGCGCTCGGTGATCCACGAACGACCCTGTTGCAGTTCCGCGGGACGGCTGAGCCGCGGCAATAGCGGCGCCACGTCGGTCGCCACGTCGAGCGCGCGGACCCGGTCAGCGGCGGGTCCGTCTTCCATGAACAATGCAAAGGGCGTGACCTTGGTGCGATCGTGCCCCTCAATGAAACGAATGGTTGCGATCTCCGCGCCACCCAAGTCTCCACGTGGAAAGAGATATGCGACGCGCATCATGTGTCGAATACATCTTGCTTGGGCAGTTCCGGCGCGCGCCTCGGTCCGCTAGCCTTCAACGGAATGCACGCCACGCCATGACCTCCGTCGCCATCCTCTCCCCTGGCTATCCTGACTCCGCTGGCGGCGTGACCGCGCATACGCGTAGACTGGTTCGCAATTGGTCCAATAGTGGGCACGAGATAGTCGTACTAGGCGGTCCGCCGGAAGGTGTAGAGTCCACGGCCGATCACTTGCTGCAGACCGGTGCAAAACTCCTGCTGGTACAATATGTCCCGTTTCTGTATGGGCGGCGAGGCCTGTCGCGCTTTCCAGAGCGCTTGGTCCGTCTCGCGTCGAACGCAGGGGTCAGCGTAACGATATTCGTCCATGAGGCGTGGGTGCCGCCGACACGGCTACCCTGGGTCGTGTTGGGTCCGCTGCAGCGCCGCCAGCTGCGACGAATCCTCCGCCTGACACGCGCCGTGGTCACGCCGGTCCCGTGCTGGAAGGGACAGCTCCGACCGGATACGAAAATCTTATATGTGGGAAGCACGCTGGATGATTCCATCCCGGATCGCTCTCGCGAAAAACAGCTCCCAGCACCGGTAGTGTTTTCGCCTTTCGCGTCAGGACTCCAGTGGGATTGGATCGTCGAAGCCACCACGAAGATTGCCGCAAACCCGTCCCTCATCATCATCGGTGCCGATGCACAGCAAGTCAGGACGCACCACTCGGTGGGAAGGTGGTTCCGCGCCGATTGGCAATGTTTGGGACATCTTCATGCCGGCGACGTTCTGGATCACCTCGCCCGCGCCCCGCTCGTCCTGGCGCCGTTTGGTGACGGCGTAACAGGGAGACGAACGTCACTGTTCGCCACCGCCAGCACCGGCGCCAGGATTGTGTGTTCCCACGGACATCTTCACGACGAATTCTTCACCTCCAGTCCGCTGTACATCGCTAACACGGTAGAAGAGTTCGTCAACCAAGCCGCGCGCCTGTGGACAACGCCGGATCAGGATCACGACAGATCACGCAGGATCGATTGGTACCGTGAGATGCTGGATCCAGTGCGTTTGGACGCTCAGTTGTTGGAGGTGGTGTTGGGGGGGTGACCAGGGAGGAGGCCGCTCATGGTTAGCTCTTCGTGGCTTCTGACGACGCGCGTTCGAACACGCGAGCAGTGTCTTGCACGACGCGCTCCCACGCAAACTGAGAGGCAAGTGCTAGCCCGTTGATCTTGAGTCGATCGGCCAAATCACCGTCCGTGAGCACACGGCTGACGTCGTGCGCAAAAGCTTCGGCGTTGAGGGCGTCTGGGACGATCATTGCGTGTTGTTCGTGAGTGGCCCATTCTGTCGCACCAGAACACGCGCTTGCCACTACCGGAACGCCACTCGCCCACGCTTCGGCGATGACCATGCCGAACGGCTCGTAGCGGGTGGGAAAAAGAAAGACATCGGCGGCGCGGAAGTAACGCTCGATGTCGCCGACCGGGTGCATTAGATGAAACCGCCGGCTGACGTCGAGCTTGTTTGCAAGGGAACGTATCCTCTCGTGAGAGCCGGCGCCGATCGCCATCAAGTGTACGTCCTCCGGAAGTTGTTTCAGCGCTCTCAGTGACGTTTCAATACCCTTCCGTAATAGGGCGCCGACCGTCAGCAGAATCCTGGCGCTGTCGGTGAGACCAAGCTCGCTTCGGATCGTCGCGCGATCTGTAGCGGCGCTTGGAGTGAAACGTGCAGCGTCCACACCGTTCGGAATGACCGTAACGTCGGTGGTCGCGAGGTCATACCACGTCTGCCATTCACTTGCGGTACGCTTCGAGACGGCGATGAGCGCCCGCAAATCTTTATTCCGTGCGGCACGGCGCTCACTCCGTTCCGCAATCCCGGTGTTCATGTCGCGGTAGATTCGCTCGACCGGTCCCATGAGTGACAGGCGCGCTTTTCGTTGCACCGCGGCCCAGGCCGCCTGGCAGAACTGCGCCGTGATGACGGTGGCACCGGGCATGGCGGCGCCGATCGTGTGTACGATGTCCCATCGACCGGCTCTCACAATTCGTCGAGCCTTAGACGAAAAGAGAGTCGCCCGGAGGATCCACGGTCGTCTGGGAACCCTGACGCGTTGCCAGTGAACGGCCTCGCTCAGCCCCTCGGCCGAGGCGGCGATGAGGGTCACGCTATGGTTGGCCGCCAGCCCGTTGGCCAACTCCAATACGTAGCGATCTTGCCCGCCGCCGGGACGAGCGTCGTGAACCACCAGCGCGATCTTCACGATGCCCTTGCCAAGACGATCGGCTTCATTCCGCGGTACGCCGGAGAACCGTCAACGTGTCCACCTCGTCGATGACGGCGAATCGCGGGTCCTGCAGGATGACTTCGCGAGTGAACACCGCGCTCCCCGCATCATCGAGATTGCGGCCTGCACCGGAACGACTGTCGTGGAGCGCAACGACGCCTCCCCGTCCAACCAGAGGGCTCCATCCATGCCAATCGGTGGCAATCACGTCGTAGCTGTGGTCCCCGTCAATGAAGATGAAGTCGATGGGCTCGGCTCTGTGAGCGGCGTGCCGCTCGGCAGCTTCGGCGCCGGTGGTGCGCACCCAGCGCACTGTGCCGCAGGTGAGCCTCCCGACTTCCCGTTTTGCAATGATCTGCGGGAGGCTCACTCCGAGCCTCCCGCGTGGGTAGGGGTCGACGGCGACGAGCACGCCGTCAGGGGCCATCACCTCCCGAAGGCAGGTCGTGGTCACCCCGTGCCACACGCCGATTTCCACCAGATGCCGTCTGTTCGCGGCGTGGTGGCGAAGGCAGTACCGTTCCGCTTTGGTGGTTTGCGTTCCCGCTTTGGCCAATCCCACGTTCCAAAGCAAAAAGTGTGTCAGCGTTCTCATGATCCCGTTGTCTCGGGGACTCGCCGCTCCGCGGGCACCGTGACGATGTTTTGCTGTCTGTGGGGGTCGATGTCTTCCAACGCACGCCAGGCCCCGAACTCGTCCACCGGACACGCACGGTCGTATCCCAGCGATCCCAGTTCCATGAGCAGCTCACGAGGTTCCCAACCGGCCGCACGAGCGCTGGTCGGATTCATCTCGAACACTATCACGGGGTGTCGCGCCGCGATCATCCGGCGCGCCCCGCGCACGAAGGCGAGTTCGCTACCCTCCACGTCGATCTTGAGGAACACCTCCCCGGGGAATTCCTCCCACTTCACCGCGCGATCCAGCAGCTTGGTGGGGACCGTTATGGCGGCGACGCGGCCGTCGACGTATCCCGAAAACACACTGGCGGACCCGGACGTCCACCGGGGAATGTAGAGGGTCTGGTTTCCTTCCACGTCGCCACACGCGAACGAATGGACCTGCCATGGGCTCGCGTCGTTGGCCTGCAAGGAACGCTCGATCAGCCAGGCGAATCGTGGTTGTGGCTCGACGGCCACCACCAGGCCACGAGCGTCGACGACGCCGGATGCGAAAATGGAGAATCCGCCTTGGTTCGCCCCGATATCGACAAATGTGTCGCCGGGCGACAAGAACGCCCGCATGACCGCGTGGTCCGACGACTCGCCTTCGACCTCGTAGATCACCAACCAGATTCGGGGATCTCGCAGATCGAGGTATGCGCTGGCATTCTTGAGTTGGATGTGTGCGCTGCTCTCGAGGCGGAGCGTGCTGGAGAGTCGTATGATCGTACGTTGGAGGAACGAGCCACCCCGAACCGTACCTGTGGGCCGATGGACGGCCAGACGGCAGTAGCGTGCCAACACGCGATACGGGAACGGAAACTGGGAGACCAGCTCCGGTCGATCAAACCAGTGCACGCCGGCGTTCCTCGCAGAACCTGACGGTTGCCTTTGCGTGGCGTTCCCACGTGTATGCCCGGATCGTGGATCGGGCGTTGTCTCCCAGCCGGCGGGGTAGCTCGGGCTCCACCACGCACCGCTCCAATAGGTTGCTCAGCGTCGTCTTGTCGCCTGTGTCGCAATACAGCGCATCGTGCTCGTGATGTGCGAGATCGGGCAACCCGCCTTCCGCGAAACCCACGACGCACACGCCACACGCCATGGCCTCCATCCACGCCATCCCGAAGCCCTCGAACAGTGACGGATGCAACAAGACGTCGTGGTTGGCATAGATGGCGGGAAGCTCGCCGCGTCGGACCCACGGGGAGACCGTGAGTCGGTTGCCGAATGTTGTATATCGCTGCTTGACCGCCTCAACGCTCGCATCGTCGATGACAAAGGTGAGGTGCATTGACGGATGTCGGGTGCCGAGGGGCGGCAGGATCTCCTCGAGGATGCTCGTGCCTTTGAGGGCAATGTAGTTGCCGACGTAGAGGAGCCGCACGGTGTTGTTCTCGCTGTTGCGGACGCGCGGCTGCTGGATCAGGGCTTCGCTGACGCCGTAGGGAATGTGTGCCACGGACACCGGGTCGAGCTTGTAGTGCCGAGCGATGTAGTCGGCACACCGGGAAGCTGGCGCAATCATCCCCTGACAACTCCTGGCAGTGCGAGCACACACGCGGCGGATCGCGCGTTCGGCGGTACGAGATGCCGCACGCTTGGGGAAACTGCGATGGCCGTCCCACTGGAACCGGCGGTACGCGTCATACACCCGTGCCTCCCAACCATGTGTGCGGTTGAGGAAGAGGGTGTTGGGGTGTTGGGGGGCAAGGCGCTCGAAGACCAGGTAGGCGTAGGGCTGGCTCACGATGACCACGTCGTAATGCGTCGAGTCGAGCCGGCGACTGACCTGTCTGCGTTGCCGCCGCGGCAGTTCCGCGAGTTGGGACCACGATGGGTGGGGAATGATCCGAGAGCGCGGATCCTTCCACTCGTAGTCGACGCCGTGCCCGAGCCGCTCGAGGGTCTTTCCAATGACCAGGATCGAGCCGGCGGCTCCCGAATCGGGATCTTCGTTGAAGTCCGACACCATCAAGAATCTCATGACGACGGATTCTCCGATTCGGTGTTAGCCAGCAATCGCCTGCTCCAATATGTTTTCTAATCGCCGAAAGCAGTCAT
>CAYLZR010000073.1:0-3449 GCA_964388145.1 uncultured Gemmatimonadaceae bacterium
TGCACTTCTTTCTCCTGGGCTTCGGCTCTTTCTTGGTCGAAAGCCTCGTCCTGTTCAACAGCTTTCTGCTCATCGGCAACCCGACGCTCAGTGCCGCGCTCGCTGTCGGCTTCTTTCTGGTGTGGAACTCGGTCGGCAGCCGGTACTCCGAACACATGCAGCGCGCACGAAAATTTTACGTGTTAACGCCTGTTCTCGTGCTCGTCTATACGGCCAGCGCGCCTCTGCTCACCGTACAAATGATCGCGATGCCCATGTGGCTCCGCACGCTCATCTTCGCGGTGCATCTCTCCGTGGCGGGGATCGTGGTGGGCGCCATGTTCCCGATCTCGCTCCGGATTTTTCGGGGCGAGCGAGTGGCCAGCATGTTCTTCATCGATCTCATCGGTTGCGCCATCGCCCCCCTCGCATTCTGGCTCGCATTGAGCGCCTACGGCGTATCGCTGGTGGCGGCGCTGTGCGTGGCAAGCTACGTGGTGGTCGGCGGAATTCTCTGGCAGCGTACTCGGTAGGCGTATCGGCAGTCACCCGGGAGTTCCCGGGGCACCGCCTCCTTTGCGGTACCGCGTTCGAGTGAAGAGGTTGAAGCGCAGAATGTGCCAGACCGCCGCCAGGCCGTCGCGCCAATCGATCTTTTTCCCTTCCTCATAGGTGCGGCCGGAGTAACTGATAGGCAACTCCCATATCCTCGCCTTCGCTTTTGCGAGACGGGCCGTCAACTCGACCTCGATGCCGAAGCGGTTCGACACCAGCGGAAGTGACTTAAGCAAGTCTGCCCGGACCAACTTGTAGCACGTCTCCATGTCCGTGAGGTTGAGGTCGGTGAGCATGTTCGACATCAGCGTGAGGAATCGATTCCCAATCGAGTGCCAAAAGAACAACACTCGCCTGGGTCCACCATGAAAACGCGACCCGTACACCGCGTCAGCCTTTCCCATGCGGATCGGATCGAGCAGCACCGGGAGTTCGGACGGATCGTACTCCAAGTCGGCATCTTGAATCACGATGACGTGGCCGGTCGCCGCGTCGATTCCCGCGCGTACCGCAGCACCCTTGCCACGGTTCTTCGGCTGATGAATGACGTGTTGTATGCGGCCGTCTGCATGAAGAGCATCGAGCACCTTACCGGTCCCGTCGCTGGAGCCGTCGTTGACGGCCACGATCTCAATCCGCAGCGGAACCTCCTGAAGGCGCGCGACGACCTCCTTCACGGTGGTCTCCTCGTTGTACACCGGTACCACCGCGGTCACGACGAGATCGTTCCAATCGGTCGGAATGTTCATGCTTGGCGCTCTCCGATGGCAATGAGCGACTGACCCACTCTGAGTGGCAGATATCGTTCCCACCGAAACAGCGGTACCAACTTGTCGTAGAGCGCGAGCGAACCGATGGGGATCAACTGGCGGCGTAGCATACGCCCCATAACCCACCATCCCGGCATCCCGGCCATATTGAAATACTCGAGGTGCCGCATCATCAGCCCGTTCTCCATGTAACGCGCGCGAAGGCTCTTTCGCGTGTAACGTCGATAGTGTCCGAGCGCCCGGTCCAAGGAACCGTAGAGTGATGGAAGAGCCGGGACCAGCAACACCAACTTTCCTCCAGGTTCCAAGAGATTGTGCATTGCGGTCAGTGACGCGTTGTCGTCTTCGATGTGCTCGAGTACGTTGAGGCACACAATGGTATCGAATTGCTGGTCGGATAGCGCATCAGGGATCTGTGGAAGGCGAAAATCGATGATCTCGACGTTCGCCCGGTTTCCAAACGTGTTCTGCAACGCCGATCGGTACACCGATTCCGTATCGGTGAGCACCACTCGTTCCCGATCGATGAAGAACTGGGACATGTTGCCAATTCCCGATCCGATCTCGAGAACGCGAGATCCAACCCACCGCGACAGACGATCGAACATCCAGCGATTGAAAGCGGGAGCGCCACTCATCCGCTCGAGCGTGGCCGCGCCAACTGCGTCTCCAGGGACCGAAGCGCTACTCGGAATCTGAGTCATACCGAGCGAGCTTGCGATACAGCGTCGACGGATCGATGCCCAACACCTCAGCAGTGCGCGTCTTGTTGCCACTCTCCGATTGTAAAACCCACATGATGTAAGCCCGCTCAATGACATCGAGGGTGGGGTTGGAGATGGGTCGCTCATCAACCAGCGGCTGGGTTTTCGGCTCCGTGATACGACTCGGAAGCGCGTCGATACCAATGTCCCCATCGCGTGTCAGAATCCCGGCGTGCTCCAAGGCATTTTCCAGTTCACGAACGTTGCCGGGCCAGTCGTATACCATGATCGCATCGACAGCGTCCTGCGAAAGCGCCGGTGGGTCCTGACCGCGCTCTTTACCGATACGCTTGAGAAACAACTCGGCAAGGAGTGGTATGTCCTCCCGCCGTTCACTCAGCAGGGGCAGATAGAGCGAGAACACGTTGAGGCGGTAAAACAAATCCGACCGAAATTGGCCCCGGCGTATCTCCTCCTCCAGGTGGCGGTTGGTCGCCGCAATGACTCGCACATCAACCGGAATCGCCGCCGTGCCACCGACCGGAAGAACCTCACGCTCTTGTAGCACCCGAAGCAACTTCACTTGCGTCGCCGGAGTGGTCTCGCCGATCTCATCCAAGAAAAAGCTGCCGCCCCGCGCAGCAGCAAAGAGCCCTTCTTTGTCCCGCACCGCCCCTGTGAAAGATCCTTTGACGTGGCCAAACAGTTCGGATTCCAGCAGGTTCTCCGGCAACGCGCCACAGTTGATTGACAGAAACGCCATGTCGCTGCGTCGCGAGAGTTGGTGGATGTACCTTGCGACCACCTCCTTACCTGTGCCACTCTCCCCTTGGATCAGTACGGTGGAGCCGGTGGGAGCAACCTGCTCCGCTAGCTTCAACACGTCGACGAAACACCGCGCCTTGCCGATCGGCCTCATCGCAACCGACCGGTCGCGACGACGGATCTCATTCTTGAGGTGCTTGTTTTCGGACCGCAATTGGCGGTATTCCGCGGCTCGCTTGCAGATCGCCACCAGTTCGTCGTTGGAAAACGGTTTCTGGATGTAGTAAAACGCGCCGTCGTTGACCGCCTGAATCGCGGTCTGTAGCGAGGCCTGCGCCGTCATCAGAATGACGGGCGTTTCCGGATCTTGCCCGTGCGCCGCGTGGAGGATGTCCAAACCACCCACCTGTGGCATGCGGACATCGGTCAACACGATCTGCGGAGCTTCGGTCTGGATCGCCTCTAGTGCCGCGTTCCCTGTTTGGGCCGTCGCGACGTCGAATCCCGACTTTTTGAGCAAGATCCGCAACGTATCGAGTATGCCCGACTCGTCATCGATGACCAGAATGGACGGTCGGTTTTCACTCATGCGGCCACCTCGCTCGACTCCGTTTTCGGCAGATAGATGCTAAACGTCGTTCCCCGGTCCGTCTCGGTATCGAGAAACAGCAGTCCG
>CAYLZR010000073.1:3549-9301 GCA_964388145.1 uncultured Gemmatimonadaceae bacterium
GCTACCGCCGCTTTGACAATGGCCTCGAGATCGACGGGATGCGATTCCCCGACATGGACACGCGAGAAGTCCAAAAAGTCGGTGAGCAGCCTGCTCAACCGGTCGCTCTCGCGAACGATCAGCTGCGCCAGAAACCTGTCGTCCTCATCGGCTTGGACCGACTCACCGAGCTGTTCGACCGACGACCGAATGGACGCCAACGGATTCTTGATCTCGTGTGCGAGTGAGGCCGACAACTCTGCCACCGCCTCCAAGCGCTCGGCACGCCGGTTCAGATCCTCTAGTCGGATTTGGTCCGAAATGTCCGTGAAGATTGCCGTGACCGACCCGAGTTCGTCTTCTTCCGCTTCGTGCAACGTGGTCGTAACGCCGATGGGAATTGCGCGTCCCCCGGAAAACACCTTGCCCGTGAGACGCATGCGACGCCGGCGATCGCGCTGGGCCATCGTGATCCCGCGAGCCAGCTCGGTCGAAACCCCCTCGAGGAACTCCAGAAACGGACGGCCCAAGTGTTGCGGGCTCACGAATCCGAGCAACTGCTCGGCCGCCGGGTTGGCAAACGCGAGCCTCCCCGCACCGTCTACCGTAATGACGCCCGCGACGAGTTGCCGCAGAATGTCCGAGGCCTCGAGGCGTAACCGTTTGACCTCTTGCTCGAGGACCGATCTGGCCGCCCCGACAATCCGCACTCGGCTTGCCAGGTAGCTGACGGCAAGGGCGACTACGATGAACAGCCCCACCTGGAACCACAGCGACGCCGAGAGCTGCACCGGGTTTCCAAAGAACACGTCGGCCACATAGAGCACGGCTGCGAGAATCGTCAGGAGCAGACTCGACGCGATCGGCATGGTCACCGCGCTCACCGCGATCACCACGATATAGAGCGACGCGAAATTGCTCTCACCACCTCCAGTGACGTGCACCACCGCGGTTGCCAGGCCCAGGTCGAACAGGGTTTGGCCGTAGAGGAATGTCGCGGTAGGAGGGACCCCTCGGATGTGCGTGTGGAAGAAAGAAGCCCCGGTGACCACCAAACTCAGCACCAGGGCCAAGGTGACGATCAGAAACCAGGTCCGAGGCGTTGCCGTGTAGTAGAACGCCGCCGCGACGAAGATCGCCGTGGCCACACTGAGCCGCCCGAAGTACACCCATCGCAGCAGGGCAGTGACCGTCGGCACCCGGGGATCAGCCTTTGGCTCCTTTTTTTCGCTCTTTGCAAGACTTTTTGGTGCGTTCATGGCCCTAGTATTGAATAGACTCTCGCAAAACGCAACGATCCCAACCACACCGGGTGGTGGCTGGGTCGGCCGGCTGTCAGGAAAGGTCGCGGTAGGGGACTCGAAACGAGTGAATCTACGTCACATCGCCGCTTGGTACGGCCTGTTTATATTGCGCGGCCCGGTAGCGGTCAGGGCAGTTCAACGCCGCCGCGGTTCGGCACGTAGGGATGGAAACGCGACAACAAACGTCGCACCGACGTTTTGACACATATAAAGGAATAATATTGAAGACACTGAGCGCCGCTTGGTTCGCGGCGATTTTTATAGCCCAGAGCACCCAAGCCCAATTATCACCAACCGTCTCCGGCGACCGAGTCGCCGACGGGGAACCGGTCACGCCTGTGCTCGAGGCCAAGCAACGCCTCGGCAACCTCCGCGTGGACGGGCTCCTCGACGAAGAAGCCTGGCTCGGTGCTCCGATCGCTATGGGTTTCGTGCAAGGAGAGCCGATCGAGGGGGCTCCGGCTGAAGAGCCGACCGCGGTCCGGGTGCTGTTCGACGATCAGGCGCTTTATGTAGGGGCAATCCTCTACGACTCCGATCCCGGCCGGATCGGCGACCAATTGGTCCGCCGGGACGCCGAGGGGCAATACGACTACTTCGAAGTCTCGATCGATCCCAACAACGATCGCCGCACCGGGTACCTATTTCGCGTGAGTGCGGCCGGGGTCCAGCGCGATGTCTACCTGTACGACGACACCCGTACGGACGCGAATTGGGATGGGGTCTGGGAATCGGCGGTGAGCCGCCGGCCCGACGGATGGAGTGTGGAGCTACGAATTCCACTCTCTCAGGTTCGCTACGACCCGTCCGACACGGTTCAGTCTTGGGGTGTCAACTTCAAGCGGAGCCGCGTGGCGAGCAACGAGCGCACGTATTTCTCCCTCGAGTCGCGCTTGCGCCACGGGAAGGTGAGCGTGTTCGGCCGGCTCGACGGGCTTCGGCTACCGCGCGGCTCGCGTCGGATCGAGGTGCGGCCATATTCCCTCGTAGACCGGCACACCGGACCGAGTAAAGTCGGGAATCCGTTCTTCGACGGCTCGTCGATGGGGACACGGGCCGGCTTGGATTTGCGATACGGGTTGGGAAGCGCCTTCACCCTGGACATGACGTTCAATCCTGACTTCGGGCAGGTGGAGGTCGATCCGGCGGTGATCAACCTATCGGCATTTGAGACTTTCTTCCCTGAAAAGCGACCCTTCTTTGTCGAGGATGCGCAGGTACTCGACTTTTCGCTGGCCGGCGGCCGCCAGAACCGCCTGTTCTACAGCCGGCGGATCGGGCGTGAGCCGAGTGGTCGAGCGCCTTCAGAAGCGGACTTCGCCGACATCCCGACGCGGACCAAGATTCGGGGGGCGGCGAAGCTAACCGGTCGGACGTCGGGAGGGATGTCCGTCGGTGTCCTCGCGTCGGTCACCGGTCCGGAAAGGGGCTCGATGTTCAGCCAATCCGGCGGGCTTGAGAGGTTCCTCGTGGAGCCACAGAGCCGGTTTGGGGTGGTGCGACTCCAGCAGGACTTTCGCGGTGGCGCCACACAGGTCGGCGCGATCGTGACCGGGCTACAACGCGGTTTGCCGACCGACGGGTCGTTCGACTTCCTGAGGTCGAGCGCATACAGCGCCGGAATCGATTTCGAACACAACTGGGGTGGGTCGCGGTCGCGCAACTGGGCCTTGACCGGCTTCTTCGCCGGAAGCGCGATCTCCGGACCGGCCGCTGCGATCACGCGGATTCAGCGAAACAGCATTCACTATTTCCAACGCCCGGACGCGACACGTTTCTCGGTTGACTCGAGCCGCACCTCGATGACCGGCGTCGATTGGCGCCTGCAGTTTGAGCGCCGTAGCGCCGCGCATTGGACGGGCGGCATCTGGGCCGGTGAGATCTCGCCCGGTTTCGAGGTCAACGACCTTGGCTTCTCGCGTGACGGTGAGCGACTCGACGTTGGGGCACGGCTGAACTACCGAGAGATCCGACCTGGAAAGACGTTCCGCAGCTACAATTTTTTGTTCTGGACGTTCCACCACTTCCGCCACGAGGCGCTCGACGACGTCTTTTCGACTCAGTCGTGGAGCCGGGCGTACCAGCGCGGCGGGTTCAACCTCACTGCGGACTTTACGTTCCTGAATTACTGGAACATGCATTTCAACGCGTACCACTCGCCCGAAGCGCAAAGCAACACGGCAACTCGTAGCGGGCCGGTGATGACGAATCCTGCTTCGACTCGCTACACCTTCCGCATACGAACCGACCGCCGCGCGAGGCTGTTTTTGCAGCCGTCGATCAACTACGACGATCGCTTCGCCGACGGGTACAAGACCGAAGTCGGGATGGAGATGACACTCAAGCCATCTCCCAGCGTGCAGGTGCAGCTCAAGCCGAAGTACTCGCAGGAGATCCAACCGGCTCAGTATGTGACATCAACGGTGGACGTGGGTTTCGCCGCAACGTTCGGGCGCAGATACATCTTCGCAGAGTTGCAGCGGAAGTCGTTCTCGCTCGAAACGCGTTTGAGCATGGCGTTCACACCGCATCTCACGCTGCAGCTCTTTGCACAGCCGCTGCTCTCATCCGGCGACTACCTGACCTACAAACAGCTCGAGAAATCGCGGTCGTTCGACTTCGACGTCTTCAACGAGGGAACAGCATCCCTGGCCGCGGGAAACGTCACGTGTTCCGGCGGGCGGACGTGCGTGTTGGACGGAAGCCGGTACATCGACTACGACGGTGACGGAGCGAGCGACGTCTCGTTTACTGATCGGAACTTCACGATCCAATCACTCCGTCTCAACGCAGTTCTGCGATGGGAGTACCGGCCGGGGTCGACAATCTTCCTCGTGTGGCAGCAGAGCCGCCGCAACGAGTGTCAAGGTGCAGCGCCATCGCCCGAACTCTGTCAGATCCAAAACGGCAGCTTCGATCTGAGTCGCGACTTCGACTCGCTCCTTGGAGACGCCACCGGCGACAACCGATTCATCGTCAAGGTGAACTACTGGCTGGGACTCTAGACGTAAGACGTAAGACGTGAGAGGGCCCCTCCCTACCTCCCCCGGGGGGTGGTGAGGGGCCTGCTCACGTCTTACGTCTCACGTCTCACGTCTCAGCGGTTTACTATAGAACCGTCCAAGCCTGGTAAACTCCATGCACCTGCGTCAGAACTTGCCTTGGGTGGTAATGAAGTTTGGCGGCACGAGCGTGTCTTCGGCCGCCATGTGGCGAACCATCGTCGACGTCATCGGAAGACGTGCCGGCGAAGGCGTCCGTCCTGTTTTGGTGTGCTCGGCGTTGAGCGGAGTCTCGGATCAGCTCGAAGCGCTTCTCCGAGACGCGGTCGACGGCAACCACGAGCCAATCCTCCGAGCGATCCGCAAGCAACACGAGTCGTTGGCGAGCGATTTGCAGGTGCCGTTCAATGATCGACTCGAACGGTACTTGGCTGAACTCGATCGGCTGGCCGCGGGGATCTCTCTCGTCGGTGAGTACTCGCCGCGGCTGCAGGCGAAGGTCCTCGCGGCCGGTGAACTATTAGCCACCCTGCTCGGCGCGGCATACCTCGAGGGACAAGGCATCGAGGTCAGCTGGATCGACGCCCGTACGGTGCTGAAGAGCAAGAAACAGAAAGATCGATCACCCCGCTCCAATACCCTGTCGGCGGAATGTGAGAGCGAGCCAAATCCGGAAATGTGCGCGCGGTTGAGCAAGGAGCCAGGCGTCATCATGACCCAGGGTTTCATCGCCGCCGATGCGAACGGCGAAACAGTGCTGTTGGGCCGAGGAGGCTCCGATACATCGGCTGCATACTTTGCGGTCGGCCTGCAGGCGGTGCGGCTGGAGATCTGGACCGACGTCCCCGGCATGTTCAGCGCCGATCCGCGAATCGTTCCGTCGGCCAGGTTGCTCCGCACGCTGGACTACTCTGAGGCGCAGGAAATAGCGACGACTGGAAGCACCGTGCTCCATGCGCGTTGCATTCCCGCCGTCAAACCCCACCGCGTTCCCATTCATATCCGAAGCACGTTTCATCCCCACCAAGAAGGCACCGTCATTTCGGCTCTTCCGGATGAGGGCCGGCCCACCGTCAAGGCGATTTCGGTGAAGCGCGCAACCGTGCTGATCTCGATGGAGACGTTGGGCATGTGGCAGCAGGTAGGGTTCCTGGCGGAAGCATTCCGCTGCTTTGCCAAACACGGCCTTTCCATCGATATGGTCGCGACGTCGGAGACCAACGTCACCGTGTCGTTGGACGCCGACGCCAACAGCTTGGCGGCCGTCCCGTTGAGTGCCTTGCTCGACGATCTCAACGCGATTTGCAAAGCGCAGGTCATCGCGCCGTGTGCAGCAGTGAGTCTTGTCGGGCGACACATTCGCGCCATCTTGCATCAGCTGGGACCGGCGTTGGAGGCCTTTCAAGAACAGCAGGTCCACCTCGTGTCTCAAGCGGCCAGCGACTTGAACATCACGTTCGTCGTCGA
>CAYLZR010000074.1:0-7919 GCA_964388145.1 uncultured Gemmatimonadaceae bacterium
AACCCCTGACCTCCGCATTGCGAACGCGGCGCTCTCCCATCTGAGCTACAGCCCCAATAAGCAGTAAATTTCCCGGCCCCCGAAGAGGGAAGAAAACCTAGAAACCACCAACCATCGAGTCAACCCTGGTCCTCCGCATCGGGAAACGGCACGTCGATCGTCATCCCGTCCTTGGCGACAATAGTCTCCGGAAACACCGCTCGGGCCTGCTCCAGAAGCGGCTGGGAGTCTCTCGAGTATCGGGCCGACACATGGCTCAAGACGAGCCGGCGAACGCGCGCCGCGAGCGCAACTTTTCCCGCCCCAGCGGCCGTCGAGTGGTTGGTCTCGTCGGCCCGGTCGGCCTCGTCGTCGCCGAAGGTGGCCTCGTGAATCAGGAGGTCGGCCTCCTCTGAAGCTTCGACCACGGACTCACAAGGTTTGGTGTCACCGGTCAAAACGACCTTGCGGCCGGGACGCGGCTCCCCCACCAGACGATCGGGCGTGATTTCGGTGCCGTCGTCGAGAGTGACCGGCTGGCCCGCGTGGATCTGTCCCCAAAGTGGACCTTCAGGAATCCCCAACTCGCGCGCCTTCTCCGGGTTGAATCTTCCCAGCCGCTGATGCTCGGCAATGACGAAGCCCACCGAGTACCGCGTGTGGTCGGTCGGGAACACCCGGATTTCGTACTCACCCCTATCGAGGCAGTCGCCGGGTTTTACTTCCTCTATATGGATCTCGAATGGTGTTCTTTCGACACCGAACGACACGGCTTGCGTCAATAGGTCTTTCGCCCCGCGTGGTCCGTAGAAATGCATCGGATCGGTACGGCCCTGCAAACCCAACGTTCGGACCAAACCCGTGACGCCGAGTACGTGATCGGAGTGGAAGTGCGTGAAGAAGATGTCGTTCAGTGAGAATCCAACACCGTAACGCATCATCTGCCGCTGCGTTCCCTCCCCGCAATCGAACATGAACGTCTCTCCCTCTCGCGTAACCGAAACGGAAGCAACGTTGCGTTCGACGGTGGGGCGTGCGGCGGATGTACCGAGAAAAGTTACGGCGAGCACCGAATGTCAGAACACCTTCAAATGGAAGTACCGCCCGGGCCGCTCACGCATATCGTCCAAGAGGCGAGTCAACGCGAGCAACATTTCGTTGGTATTGTGGTACAGGGCTGTGTCGCGCAGGGCCATCCCCAGGGAACCCTCACCTCTTTCGACTCCTTCGAGGATCCTGCTGAGGGCTTCGGTCGTACCCGCCAGACCGTCAGCCATTTCTCGCAGGCTCGTCGTGACCTCGTCGAGTTGATTGACGGATCTTTCCAGCGCTGGATTGGCAAGAAGCGAATCGACGCGTTCGGCGGCGTTCGCCATGGTTGCCATCGCCGCGCTTGCCTCGTCGACGATCCGGCCCTGGCCGATTTCCGTGAGTGTCTCCAGCGCACCCCTCGTCGCCTGCAACGTGGCCATGAACTCGCTCAGAACCGATTCGTTGAGAAACCCCTGGACGCCGGTGAGCACCGCAGCCGCTTGATCGGCCAACCCGGCCGCTCCCTCCAGGGCGTCCACTTCCCGCGTACCAGTAATGATCTGCTCGGCGGTGAGAAATTCATCCGCCTCGCCGGGATTGTAGTCGACAAATTTGGTCCCGAGGAAATCGAGAGACTTCACTTCCGCACGAGCGTCGATCTTCGGCCGCCACTCATCGGTCTTCAACTTCAACTCCACAATGACCCTGCCGACATTATCCAGCTCCACGTCGCCAACACGCCCGACGTCGAACCCCGACGTCAGCACCGGATCGCCCTCGCTCAATCCCTTGACATCGGTGAAACGCACGGAAACGGTGATCTGGCTTCCACCGAAGAGCGATCCGCCGCTCAGCCATGTGAATCCCCCCACGAAGATCGCCACCGCCATGATGACGAGAAATCCGACCGTCACTTCTTGTTTCTGTTCGAATTTCATTTGAATACGCTAGTGCTTGACGATGTCCTCGAGATCACGTTCTAAAAACTCCTGCACCGCTTCGTCCTCACTCGCCACCAATTCCTCGGGTGTGCCCAACGCACGGATCTTTCCATCATGCAGCAGTGCGATGCGATCCGCTACCTTGAATGCGCCTCGTACGTCGTGTGTTACGGAAACACTGGTGACGCCCAGCTCTCGTTGCAACTTGCCAAGGAGTGAGTCGATGATTTCAGCATTGACAGGGTCCAATCCGGACGTCGGCTCGTCATAGAGCAAGTATTTGGGCTGTCCCGCAATAGCTCGTGCAATGCCGACCCGCTTCTTCATGCCTCCCGATATTTCCGCCGGATACATTGTGGCCACGTCCGGTGAGAGGTTCACCAGCTCGAGGCACTCCATGACCCGAACGCCGCAATATCCGACGTCGTTCACGCACGACTCGTCGGTGATGCCGAGAAGAACATTGTCGTAAACCGTCATGGAATCAAACAGCGCACCGTACTGAAATACATATCCTACCCTTTGTCGCAATTTCGCCAATTCCTTACGATCCAAGTGCGGCACACTCATACCGTCCACCTCCACCCCACCCTGATCCGGCGGAATCAGCCCGTTGATGTGTTTCAAGAGCACACTCTTGCCGACTCCCGACGGACCCAGCAACGCAACAGTCTCACCCTGTTGCACGTCGAAATCGACGCCGTCCAGTACGACGTTATTGCCAAAGGCCTTGTGCACGTTGCGGAGGGTGATCATGGCCTATCTTCCACAACGATGCGAACGAAACTCCCCATCAACGCCCTCTCCTTCAAGCGCCGACTCCTCGCGTGGTTTCGCCGGGAGGGACGGGACCTGCCGTGGCGACGAACGAGGGATCCCTACCGCATCCTCGTTTCCGAGTTCATGCTGCAGCAGACTCAGGTCAGCCGGGTCGAAGAGTATTACGACGAGTTCCTCGATCGGTACCCCACGGTGCACGCCCTGGCAAAGGCGCGTCCGAAAGCGGTACGAGAAGCGTGGGACGGCCTCGGCTATTATCGCCGCGCCGAGAACCTGCACGCGCTCGCGCGGACCGTGGTGACGGAACACGACGGGGAAGTACCCAACGACCCAGCCGCACTCCAGCGGCTTCCGGGCGTGGGCCCCTATACCGCCGGTGCGGTGGCAACGTTTGCATACGAGCGTCCGAGTGCCGCCGTCGACACCAACGTTTCGCGCGTCCTCCGCAGGGTCTTTCGTCCACGCAGGCGCAACGGCGCGTCTGCCGATCGCCGGGTTCGAGAGCTGGCCACGGCACTGCAACCCGTGCGAGGGCGCACGGCGTGGGAGTTCAATCAGGCATTGATGGATCTCGGCGCGCTGATCTGCAAGGCTCGGAGACCCAAGTGTTCGGCATGCCCGGTGCAGACGGCCTGCCGCACGGGCGCGAGCGCCGTTCCTTCCAAATAACCGCACCGCCGGCGAGTACCTCATCATGGCGATGGCAAGAGCACCCTTGCCAAAAACGCGTTCAAGAAAAGGATCAACACAGACGCGCTGACCACGGCGCCCGTCGTGGAGCGTCCAACGCCTTCGGCTCCATGACTGGTGTTGAATCCCACGTAACACGGAACGATGGCAATAGCCAAGCCAAAGAAGATAGACTTGATGAGCGAGTACCAAACGTAAAATGGTTTGAAGAAGAAGCGAGCACCGTAAACAAAATCGGCGTTCGACATGTCCATCGGACCCTTGGAGGCCAACCACCCCGCCAAGACGGCAATGAAGTCCGCAAAGATGCACAGCACGGGTACCATGATCGTCGCCGCAATGACGCGAGGTAGCAACACATGAGACACACTCGACCGTCCCAGACTTTCGAGCGCATCGATCTGCTCCGTAACCCGCATAGTTCCGAGTTCCGCGGCGTAGCGGGCGCCGACTCGACCCGCGAGAATCAACCCCGTGAGGACCGGCCCGAGTTCGAGGACGATCGTCGATACAACCACACCGGAGGCAAAGTAAATCGGCACTCCGGCGGTGAGCTGGTAGCCGGCCTGGAGGATCGTTACCGCACCGGCAAACGACGCGGTGATGAAAACGATGAACATCGAGCCGTACCCGATATCTTCTGCCTGGCGCAGGGCAGGCCGGTACCACTGCTTCCACTCACCCAGGCCACGTAACAACTCCAACGAGAAAAAAGAAATCCGCCCGACATGCGCGGAGGCATTCAGCACCCAACGCCCGGTTATGCGAAGCGGATCCGTCAAGACCCATCTTCCTGGAAGGACTCACTTTCGACCGGCTGCCGCCCGTCGAATCCACCTTCCAACTCGTGCCAATGTTCGACCGCCGGTTCGCCATGTTTCCAACAAAGAAGCACGTCGCGGTCGTCGCGCTTGCTGTGGAAATCGACCAACCCTTGCTCAAATCCTTTGAACACACAGCCGATCTGTGCGAGTTCGTCCATACACGCACTGATGCGGTGCGCGGCGTCGTCGACCTGCGTACGCAGAGTTTTTTGCTCTTCCGACTCACCGGACTCATCCGTCGCATCTGCCGAGAGAAGCTCGAACTGCCGCATCAAGTCACGCCACACCCGGTAATCTTCTAAGATATCAGCCACGATGCGCTTCACGAGCGGTAGGGTCTTGTTCGCCTGTGTCACCGTGAAGTACGTCACTGCCATGCAAACCCTCCGAAACTCATATCAGCCGCCGAGGGTCCCCCCTCATCAATCGAGCCACCGTGAGACCAGTGTAGTTCCCACACGGCTCCGACCGCAATGGTTACGAGTACGGCGTCAATCAACGGATTGCCAATCCGTGAGCGCGCGTTGCGCCGCTCGATAACCCTTCTCGACGTATTCGACAACTCTGTCCAGCGAAAACACCGCCCTGCCCCGAATGCATGGTTGGACCATGACGAGACCGTTCGACCGCTCGCGAGTCCAACGCCCGATGACCTCCTCGGTTTGCGCGCCCATCATGATGCGCATGGCCCGCCGGTGCGCACCCAACAAACCGGGCGGGGGATGTTCGTCGACGGGTGGCGCGCTATACAACAACGGGCCGACGTTTACGCCGAACAGGACATCCGGATCGAATTGTGCCGCGACATCCAACGGAAACACCGCTCGGAGCCCACCGTCGACATAGATGCGGCCGTCGATCAAAGCGGGAGGGTAGTACAAAGGAAGGGCGCACGACGCATAGAGAGCGTCATGCAGGGGCACGTGCGACCGGCCTCCGGCACCGAACAACACGAGGTCACCACTTTCACCGTCGACCGCCGTTACCGTGAGTGGCGTTTCGAGTTCTGCGAACGTGCTCGCTGGTACAAGCGCTTCGATCGTTTCCCGCCATGGCCGGCCTCGAAACAAGCTCTTGGCGAACACACCCAATAAGGCCGCCGGCGACAATACCGCGACATCTCCGCGCGTCAGGGTCGAGATGCGACGCAAGATTTCTTCGTACGCCAGCCCGCTGGCAAAACACGCACCCATAACCGCGCCGATTGATGTGCCAACGTAATGAGCCGGCCGGAGGTCCCACTCGTACAACGCCTTGATGGCGCCGACGTGCGCGGCTCCCTTTGCTGACCCCCCACTCAACACACAAACGATTTTTGTCATGAACGCTGCTCCAACTTCCGTTCTTCCAGCCGGCGTGCTCGCCGAGCTTCAGCCCGTTCGTAGCGGTGTTTCTCGACATCGGTTTCCGGCGTCACCGCGGGCACTGGTATCGGACGGCCGTTCTGGTCAATGGCCACGTAGGTCACGTGACAACTATTGGTATGTCGTCGTTGACCGGTGATCATGTCTTCCGCTTCCACGCGTACGCCCACTTCCATGGAAGTTCGACCCACGAAGTTGACGCTGGCCCTAGCGGTCACGAGCTCGCCGAGGTGAATGGGTTCGTGAAACACAACCCGATCCATGCACACGGTCACGCAAGGCAGACGCGCGTGCCGCGTCGCTGCCACTGCACCCACGAGGTCCACCAAGGAAAGGATCACCCCACCGAACACGTTCCCGTGGTTGTTTGCCATATGTGGCATCATGAGTTCGCTCATCACCGA
The DNA here is from genome assembly GCA_964388145.1 of uncultured Gemmatimonadaceae bacterium. GTDB lineage: Bacteria > Gemmatimonadota > Gemmatimonadetes > Gemmatimonadales > GWC2-71-9 > B3T1B10. The sequence continues at coordinate 6,015 of CAYLZR010000074.1, forward strand.
ATGCGAATCCTGCACCGGGCGCGGCGAGAGATTGTCTTCAGACATAGGAGTCCGTACCTGTTCTAACCGGATCAGTAATCGACGGGCCGGAGATAATACTCTCCAATGGCAGTTTGGCTCACCATCGCGACGGTCGGTAACCGACGTTTCCAATGTGTAGACTCCAGCCGACCGCGTACTACCGTGATTTCTTCCATGGTGAAGCCCTTGGCGGCAATCTCTTCGACGGAATAGCCACGGAGCAGATGCCAGAGAATCAAGTCGGCGCGCAGGTATGAAATGCCCAGATCCTTCTCGTCGGTCTGTCCGACGATGAGATCAGCCGTCGCCGGTTTGTCGATGATCTCGTCGGGAACGCCGACGTGACGTGCCAAAGCCCAAACCTGGGTCTTGAACAGATCACCCAACGGATTGACAGGTGGAGAATCGTCGGCGTGCCATGTGAAATACCCCAACAGCCGTTCGGTCTTGTTTCCCGTTCCCAAGGGGAGTGCCCGATAGGCCGCCGAGAGATCGAAAAGCGTGATCATGCGGACCCGTGCCATGACGTTGCCAAGACGAGTCGGATCCGGTTTGCAGTTGGTAGCCTTTGCGTATCCGTCCACCGCCGCGGTGATGTCGACCATTTCCGTTTGGATCCCCAACGTCTCGGCTACCAGGTTGGCGTGTTCGAGACTTTCGACACTGGACGACGAATACGGCATGCGGACGCCAATGACGTTTTCCTTGCCGAGCGCCTTAGTCGCGAGGAATGCCGTTAACGACGAGTCTACACCGCCCGACAAACCGACTACGCCTTTCTCAAAACCTCGCTGCTCCACGATTTCGTCACGGAGAAACGCCACTAACCATCGCTCGAGCAGTTCCGGATCGACGGCAAGCGGATCGGGCGCGTCGGCATCTTTGACGAACGGCAACCTCGACGCGTCGGCTCCGCCCTCGGTAACGCGTGCGCCGTCGTCATCATACGCCAACGGCTCTCGCTCGCCTTTGTAAAAAGCCTCGATCAGATTGGTCATCTCGCGTTGAAGATCAGAAAGCAACGGCTGGTCGGCGCGGACGCGCGTGACCGCGGCGTCATTGAGTTCGGCAACGACAACGGCTTCCTCAAACAGCGGCCCGCGCGCAACGACACCACCATCAGGACCGGTAATCACCGAAACGCCTGGGAACCCCTTCCCCCCTTCGAACCCGACGAGATGCGCCATGACGACGTAGATGCCATGCTCACCGGCGATGGTCCGTGCCAGCCGTTCCCACGTCTCCAAGCTCACAGGAATGGTCTTGTCGTCCTCACCCTTCGCAACAACACGTGCCGGAACAACGCCTCTGGCCGGCGACGCGCTCGGAATGAACAGAAACTTCGCCCCGTCCAACGCCGCCAGCGTCGGCATGATCGAGTGCCACGCGTCTTCGCAAACCAACATCCCGACCCTGCCCCAACGCGTGTCGAACGCCTGCACACCACGGCCCGGATGAATGAAGCGTTGTTCGTCGAATACGCCGTACGTCGGAAGAAAAACCTTCCGATGTACATGATGGATCTTGGCATCGTCGACACCCAGCGATGCGTAGAGTGCCGAGTTGTGAATGTGGTTCTGAAACCGCTCGAAGAATCCTAGCACCACGTCCATGGGTCCGGCACCGGACTCGGAATGTTGCGTCTGAAGGTCGCGGAACAGAGCGCCCGCCGACACCGCCACCTCGCGGACACCCCCTTCGAGAAAATATCCCGACGTCGCGGATTCCGGAAACACGACGATGTCGGGCGGATCGTCTCGACCAGCCACTTGAGCGAACACCGCTCCGATCCGCCGGAGGTTCTCCGTGTAGTCCGCCTTGCGTGGCCGGAATTGGATGACTGCTACGCGGGGATCCGGCATGCACGAAAGGTAGCGAGCGGCA
>CAYLZR010000074.1:8019-9252 GCA_964388145.1 uncultured Gemmatimonadaceae bacterium
GCGCAGTTTACGTGCGTAGAGCAACGGGCTCCACCGGCTGTTGTCCGATCAACCGTTGCATCTCGCGCACGCTATGAGGACCGTGTCCCTGAAATTGATTGTTGAAGTAGCCGTAGACCGTGGTCACCCGTTCCGGTATCGTCTCGAACGCCTCGGCCCACGCGGCGAGATCCGCTTCCCTATCAACTTGCGGCCGTGAGAAATCGGTGATCCTTCGATCCGGGCCCATCCATCTCACGTAGCAGAAATCGGCCGTTGGATCCGCAAGCAGCCCGAGCATCGTCGATTGCTTGAACCACCGTCCGTCTACCAACGTCACTGCAACGTTCGACTCTCGAAGCAGGGCGAGCGTGTCGTCCGTCAGCCATCGCGGGTGACGGAATTCAACAGACCATTGGATATCCCGTGGCAGGTGCGACACAAAATCCTCGAACGCTGATACGGTGTCGGTCGACGGGAGAAAATCTGGTGGAAGCTGCACCAGCACCGGTCCCAGTGCCGTCTCTAGTTCCCGGAGGCGCTCCACGAACCGATCCAACTCATCGTTGGCGTCCACCAAACGTTTCGTGTGCGTGATTTGCTGAGGGACCTTGAGCGCGAAATGGAAATCGTCCGGAACCTTCTCTCGCCATCCGCGCAACACCGGGGCCGCCGGGATCGTATAGAACGATGAATCGACCTCGATCGTCGAGAACATCCTCCCGTAGAGCGCCAGCATATCCGCGGTATCGGTATCCGGCGGATAAAACGGGCCAATCCAGGCTCGAAAATTCCAGCTTTGCGTCCCGAGGTGAAACTCGGTCACGTGTTTGCCCCGGTACTGGTTACCCGATGCCAATACATTCGCATTTCGGAGATCTGCCCTGCAGCCGTTTCGCAAAACAACGCACCACGAGCATCCACCCACTCTCCGGTCCGGCGGCGGCGGAACCTGCATCGAAATTCAACCGAAAACCACGACGGACCAGCAACGAAAATCTCCCCGCTCTTGAACGTGATCTCCGCCTGTTCGCGGGGAATGTCCTTCCAATATCGTTGAATCGCCTCTCGCCCACGGAGAGCTGCGGCAAAAGGGTCGGCCAGGAACACCGCATCCTCGGTGAAGATGGCAGCAATCCGGTCGCTCGATCCCTTCTCCCAACCCTTACCAAACTCGCCGATCAGTCCTTCGTATTGCTCCCGGGGCTCCGGCGTTCGAGCTTCCAAGCTATCTCCTTCAATCTATTTCGCTAA
>CAYLZR010000075.1:0-9214 GCA_964388145.1 uncultured Gemmatimonadaceae bacterium
AAGATGATGCCAACGGCGGCAGACAGAGCGACGGCAGCGGCGTAGTCGTCTTTGATCGGGTTGTCGATCCCCCCCTCGACACCCTAGTGTCGCCCACAGGGGGGAATCAGATGCTGGTGGGCAACGTTGAGTATCGGTTTCCTCTTTCGCAATCGGGCCGTTTGGGAGGGGTGGTGTTTGTAGATGCTGGTCGCGTGGGAGGCGGTTCTGAGACTGGCAATCCCGGGCTCCGGCTCCGCTTTACGCCCGGCGCGGGTGTCCGGGTGTTCACCCCGTTGGGACCCGTCCGCCTCGATATGGCGTACAATACAAATGAGCCCGAAACGGGAGTCTTGCTGAGGCGAACATGCGCGTTCAGGCCCGACGAGCTGACGTGCACCGATCTCGAAACCGAGTTGCCCAGATTTACCCCAACACGAACAGGCTTGCTGAGGAATTTTAGAGTGAACTTCTCCATCGGCCAGGCGTTTTAGTGATCTTTCGAACGAGCGCGACGGTTTGGTTGCTGACGGCGGCGGTGGTGGGAACCGCCCTTGGCGCGGGCGTCGTCGGTCTCAACACCGATGCGGGGAGGGACGTCGTGACGCGTTACGGTGTTGCCGTGCTCAATCAAGTGGTGCACGGCACCGCGGAAGTGGGCGAGATCACAGGGACATTTACGGCTGGTTTCGAGGCGCACGACGTCGTGATCCGGGGTGAGGACGGCACTCTGCTGGCTCGGTTGCCGGAAGTGTCGCTTCGGTATCGCATTCTCGATCTCTTGACGGGCCGCGTCGCGTTTGAACGCGTCGTGTTGGTTGAGCCGCATATCAACGTCGTCAGACTGCCCAGCGGTCGCATGAACTACGAAGAAGTGTTGGGACTCGGCGGTTCAGGCGACTCTACAGACTCGGGTGCTGGCCGGAAACCACTCGTTGCGTTCCGCGACGTCGAAATCCGAGATGGGTCCGTCGTGATTCGAACACCGGCCGATGCCTCGGCCGATACAACCATCGACACCGAATTAGGACCCAACGGGCTGATGCGTGTCCGGCGAGTTGATGATCTCGACGCCGTCATTTCATACGCGCGTATATCGTCACCTTTCGAAGGTGAGAATCCCCTGCATTTCGTCATCGACGAGCTGTCGGCACGCTTTTCGGATCCCGCGTTGGACATTCGCTCGCTGAGCGGGACACTCGACATCGACGGCGACTCGATTGCGTTGAATCTGTCTCGATTCGAATTGCCGGGGTCGGAAACCGAGTTGCAGGGCGTCCTCAGCTGGTCGGAAGGGCCGCTGCTACTCGCGCTCGACTTGGACGCCGATCGGTTGGCAGTCGACGACGCGCGGCCGTTTGTGGGCGGGCTGCCGTGGGGACTGGAGGGGAGTGGGAGAGTGTCGATCCACTCGCTCGATCCCGATCACATTCGTGTCGGCCTCGAGCGGCTACGCCTCGACGAGCCCGACGGACTTGGCGGGGTTTCCGGGCGCTTGACCATCACCGTGCACAAGGGCCAGGGATGGATTCTGCGCGATACCGAGCTGGCGTTCGAGTCTTTGACGCTCGATTACCTCCGCCCGATGGTCGATACCATCCCGTTTGCTGGCCGTGTGTCTGGTACGCTCGTGGTCAGCGGGCCGAGTGACTCGCTCGACACGCAGCTCGGTCTTTGGTTCCGAGACAGTCTGGTTGCGGGCGGACCGGAGACCCACATACGCGGAGCGGGTACGCTCGCGCTCGACGGCGGCATCAGGTTCAACGGCTTTCGGATCGACTCGTCGGACGTCGCGCTTGCAACCGTGCACCGACTCCTTCCGAATGTGGACCTCCAGGGTCAACTGGCGCTCACGGGGAGCTTGGTCGGCCCCTGGCGCGATGTGTTGTTCGACGGAACCATCCGTCACCGAGATGGTGGGCTACCGGAAAGTGTTGCGCGTGGCTGGGTGCGACTCGATAGCAGGACGGACACGGTTGGTGTGTGGGCGGAACTGAATTTGGATTCGTTGAACTTTGCCGGTATCCACCGCTCATATCCCGGCGTTCCCGGGCGCGGCATGTTTGGCGGGGACCTGTCCCTGAGCGGATATGCCGACTCGCTGCACTTCCGAACAGCGGTGGGTGGGTCGCCCGGGCGCATCGTTGCCGAGGGCGATCTCACGCTGTTGCCCCAACCGAGGGGAGTGCGGCATCTCGTAGCCTCATTTGAGAACCTCGACGTGCAACGGCTCCGCTTCTCGGCACCTCACACCGAACTGTACGGCCGGATGTCCGGTGATGTGGTATTGGATAGCGCGTCAGGGCTCGGCGGTGCTCTGACATTTGCGATCGACACATCGTTCGTTGCGGAATCCCCGTTCGACAGTTTGACAGGCGTGATGCGCTTCGCCGACCATACGGTCCAATTGGATGAGTTCGAAGTATGGGGACCGTCGCTGTATGCATTTGCGGACGGTGGTTTGGGGTTGGACGCCGCGCATTCCGACACGTTGGCGTTTGAAGTGGTCGTGGATTCGCTGGGAACGATCGAGTCCCTGTTGCGCGATCGTTTCTCGGCCTTCGACCGCGATAGTCTGCTGACGCGAATGGCGGGTGCCTTGCGTGCCGACGCGACGATCTCTGGTTCTCTCGACGCATTCGTGGCTTCGGGCATGCTCGAGGTACCGTCGGCCAACTCGAGCGGAGGCACCGTCGAGGGGTTGGGTCTGAGGGTTACCTGGCCGACCGTGGCCAATGGACGGATGACGATCGATGCCACGTTGGATTCGCTGGCTGTCGGTCGCTACAGTTATTCCGACTTGGCGCTCGATCTCGACGGGCATCGTAACGATGCCACGTGGGAAGCACACGTACGCATCGGTCTCGACGGATCGTGGTTCGCCCGGGGCGGAATACGCGTCGAGCCGGACGCGACCTCGATACCAATCGATTCCATGGGTCTCCTCCTTCCGACCCACCGCTGGTTCCTCGAACCCGGCGCGGTGATCACCCTGCGGGAGGACGGGTACGATTTCGACAGCGTGGCGGTCGTGAGCGAAGACGGCGGTGCAAGGCTGGAGCTTCGCGGCAGGGTACCCCGCGGCGGATCGCCAGGCATGCTGACCGGGGAAATGATCGGACTGCCGTTGGCCGACCTGTGGGGACTCGTGCAGCTCGATCCGGCCGCCGTCGGGGGCGTGGTGGGCGGGAACGTTCTCTTGTCGGGTTCGGCAACCGATCCAACCTGGCGCGTCTCACTCCAATGGAACGAGGGTCGCTTCGGCTCGATCCAAATTCCCTTGATCTTGGACGTGACCGCCTCTTATGCGGATCGACGGCTGACCGGCAACGGAGCCGGCTGGCGCCTGGCTGAACAAGTCCTGGCGCTCGATTTCGATCTGCCTGTGGATCTCGCTCTCGAGGGCGCGGATGAACGCCGGCTTCCCGGACAACTCGCCATCAATGCCACGGGCGAGGGGATCGACCTGTCGCTCGTCGCGTTGTTGACCCCTACGGTGACTGACGCTGTGGGGCGGCTCGACCTCGATGTGGGCATAACGGGGTCCTGGCGTGAACCCCAACTCCGCGGAACCGTGGCGATCGCGGAAGGCGGAGCCAACGTCATCGGATTGGGCGTAACCTACAGCGACATCGACGCCCAACTCGCTCTGTCCGGCGATACGATTCGCATCGACAAGTTGGCGATTCAGAGCGGTGACGGACATGCGGAATTCGAGGGTTTTGTTCGACTCGAGGAACTGACGCGCCCGATCCTCGATATGGCAATTGTTGCGAACGACTTCCGGCTGATCGATGTGCCGCAAGTACTCGCGCTGACGACATCGGGAGAGTTCGAACTAAAGGGACCGCTGTACGGAGTGACACTTACAGGGGCGGGAACCATTGCAGAGGGCGATCTCTATTTTGCAGATCTCGTCGAAAAGCAAATCGTCAATCTCGAAGACACACTGTACGCATCGCTGCTCGACGCCGATTTCGTTCGTGAAGAGGGGCTGGCACAGACCTTCGAGAACCGCTTGCTCGATAGCCTACGGATCGACTCATTGGTGTTGCAGATGGGGTCCAATGTTCGTTTGCTTTCCAACGAGGCCGACATCCAGCTCACCGGTCAAATGATTCTCGGGAAAGTCGCCGACCGCTATCGGCTCGACGGTAGCTTGGCGACGCCTCGGGGCACCTATCAGTTACCTCTCGGCCGCGGTTGGGGTGTTGCCGAATTGGTGGTCCGGGAATTCGACATTACGGGCGGTCAGGTGCAGTACTTTGGCACACCTGACCTCAATGCGGACGTGGACATCGACGGGCGGTATCACGTGCGTACGACGAGAGGCCAGGACATCGTGGTCTTCGTCAATGTCGGCGGAACGCTGTATTCACCGGACATCACGTTGACGAGTGACGTGCGCCCCGAGTTGCCTCAAGATGAAATCATCTCGTACTTGTTGTTTAATGCGCCCAGTGTCGAAGCGTTGGGTGGTGCGGAAGTCGCGTACTTGGGTTCGACGATTTTGGGCGCGTTCTCGAACCAGATCGTGAACCCGTTGATATCCGGTCTGGGGTTGCCGCTCGATTACTTGCGTATCCGACCTCCTACCCAAGGGTTATCGGGCACCGAGATCGCGTTGGGGTGGCAGCTGAGCGAAAAAACGTTTGTGACGTTGAGCCCGCGCATCTGCCATCAGCAAGCGCGTGGGCTCACCAGCAACTTTGCCGCGAGCTTGGAGTATCGCTTCAGTCCCAATTGGCATTTCGCGGCGAGCAGCGACCCGGTCAATGCATGCATGTTGACCGGGGGAGGGACTCGCCTCAACCGATCGCAGTTCGGCTTGGATATGTTCTGGGAAAAGCGTTACTAGTGCGACGCGTTCTCCTCATTACCAATCCAGCCGCCGCCCGTACCCGTAAGGCAGTTACCGACATCGTTATCTCCGTGTTGAAGAGCGAAGGATGTAGCGTGGAGTTGGTGGAAACGACGGGACACGGTGACGCGGCCCGTGTGGCGAGAGCGGGCGCGGACGACAGCGTCGATACCGTGGCGGTCTACGGCGGGGATGGGACGGTCATGCAAGTCGTCGCCGGTATCGCGGGTCGTGACATTCCCGTCGGGTTGATCCCGGGCGGCACCGGCAACCTCTTGGCGGGCAACCTCGGGCTCCCGCGCAACCCGGCGAACGCCGCCCGGGTGATTGCCCGCGGCCGACCACGTACTATCGATTTGGGTCGATTCGAAAACGGCAACGGCGCGCAGTACTTCTCGGTCGCGTGCGGGTCCGGCTTCGATGCGGAATTAATGGCGCGCACGTCGGGGGCCGCGAAGCGGCGTTGGGGGTTTGCAGCGTATGTTGCGCGCGCGTTTGAGCTGGTCCTCGAGGCCGTGCCCGTGCCGTATCGCGTGAGCGTGGACGGGGAGGTCTATGATGTGGAAGCCACATCGATCATGGTCGCAAACTGCGGCCAGTTCATCCCACCCATTCTGAGCATTGCGCCCGGCATCGCGTTGGACGATGGCCAGTTGGACGTCGTGGTAATAAAGGCAAGAGGCCTGTGGCAATCCGCCGGCATCCTCTGGCGAATGTTGCAGCAGCGGGTCGACGGCGTCGCCATTCGCCGATTTCGGGGGCGGCATGTGAAAGTCGAAGCGTACCCCGACCGCCTGGTCCAACTGGACGGTGAGATCGGTGGCCACACTCCATTTTCAGCGACGGTCGTGGACAGAGGGTTGTCGGTTTTGGTCCCGGCCCAATGAGGCTAACTTAGGGTTCACTCGTTCGGCAGGGCGCATGGACCAATCCATACTGTTGATCGACGACGACCCAGCAATTCTGCGGTCCGTTGGGACGTACCTCGAGCGTTCAGGCTACCACGTCATCGCCGAAGCCTCCGGCGAGGCGGCGCTCGACCGGTATCAACAGTACACTCCGGAAGTCGTTCTCTTGGACTTGCATCTCCCGGGCATGTCCGGCTTCGCAGTCCTGGAGCGCCTCAAGGAGCATGACGCGGCTGTGATTGTCTTGACGGGTCACGGCGACGTTGAGACCGCGGTGCAAGCGATGCAACTCGGTGCCGAGAATTTTCTCACGAAGCCGGTTGATATGCCACACCTCTTGCTCTCCGTAGATCGTGTGCGAGACAAAGTCCGGATGCGGCGCGGCGTAGGCATGCTGCTCGCCCGAACGAATCCGGATGTCGATTTGGAATCGCTCGGATCGTCGCCGCAAATGAAGGAGATTGCCCGGCAGATGGACCTTCTGGCGTCCAGCGACGACACCACGGCGCTGATCACCGGCGAGAGCGGAACGGGCAAGGGCTACGTTGCCCGCATGATCCACGCACTGTCGAACCGTGCGAGGGAGCCGTTTGTCGATGTGAACTGCGCGAGCCTGGACGCGACCTTTCTAAACGTTGAGCTGTTCGGTGCCGAAAAGGAACCTGGGCAGAACGGTGGGGAGACCACCCCTGGTTTGTTCGAGCTGGCCGATCGTGGAACCGTTTTGCTGGACTCCATCGGCGACTTGACCCCCGACCTGCAGCCGAAGCTCTTGGGCGTTCTCGAGTCGAAGTCGTTTCGTCGGGTCGGCGGCCCACGCGAGATATCGGTAAACGTGAGACTCATCGCCGCGACGGCGGCGAACCTTGCGGAGGCGGTCGAAGCGGGAACTTTTCGGGACGATTTGTTCTATCGTCTCAACGTTCTCCCGATTCATCTACCTCCGGTCCGTGAGCGAACCCAGGAAGACCGTCTGGCTTTGTTGGAGCGATTGCTCGCCAGGCTGTGGAAGGGTGCTCCTGGCACCCAGCCCGGGTTCGAGACGATGGCCCTGGACCGCCTTGTGGCATACGGTTGGCCGGGTAACGTACGGGAGATGCGCAACATATTGGAGCGTGCCATCATATTGGCCCAAGGTCGATCGCAAATCGGCGTCGAGCACCTGCCCGTCGAGATCCGGCGGAACGTGGCGGCGACGGAATCGAAGTACGACGTGCTTTCGCTCAAGGACGTCGAGCGGCGACAGATCGCGCTGGCTCTGCGACACCACAACGGTAATCGAACACACACCGCGAAAGATCTAGGCATTTCCCGCGCCACGCTCATTAAGAAGATCAAGACGTACGATTTGGATGCTTGACCTATGGCAACAGAAACCGACGGTATGCATTGCCGCGCCTGCGGCAACGAGGAGCGCGCCTCGGAAGGTTACCCGTGTGAAGATTGCGGGACGTTCGTTTGTCTCATGTGCTCGATGAAAGGCGTGAGTCGATGCCGGTCTTGTGCAAAAAAGGCGGGAGTACCGCTGATACCGGCGGACGCGAGCGAAAACGGTCCCTCCAACTGAAACCTCGAGGCTGGTTCAACACCTACCGATGAAGTTGGTTCTCTTCGACATCGACGGAACGTTGCTGTGGACTGATGGTGCGGGACGTAGCGCCATCCGTACGGCATTATTGGCCGAGGTGGGGTCGACCGCGCCGATCGAAGGTTTTCGATTCGATGGCAAAACCGATCCGCAGATCGTGCATGAGCTCCTGCGCGCTTCGGGCCATCCACACGCCGAAAGCACAGCGCATGTTCAGGCGGTGTGTGATCGTTATGTCAAAATGCTGGAAGGCGAACTGGCCAGCGGTAAGCGGACCCCGCACGTCTTTCCGGGCGTGTGGGAATTGCTCGATTTGATCGAGCGTCGTGACGATGCGGTTTTGGGGTTGTTGACCGGAAATATCGCCGCGGGCGCGCGGCTCAAGCTGGCCTCGGTCGGCATGGAGTTCGATCGCTTCCGCGTCGGCGCGTTTGGGTCTGATGCCGTCGAGCGCGGTGAGCTGCCCGCCGTGGCCGCCGCGCGTGCCGCCGAGCTGTTCGGGGAAACCCCCACCGGCGAGGACATCGTAATCCTCGGCGATACGCCTGCGGACGTGACGTGTGGAGCAGCGGTGGGTGCACGGGCAATTGGCGTGGCAACCGGCTGCTACCGAGCAGATGAACTGGACGCAGCGGGAGCGTATGCGGTATTCGAAGATCTGTTGGATACGGAACGTGTGCTTGGTGCGATCTTCGAATGAATAGCACAAAGCTGCTCATCCCTCTGCGCATTCCCGAGCTCGGCCCTTCGCTTGGAAAACTGATCACGGGCACCGGACACGATGTGAGCGGCTTTTCCCTCGAGACCCACCGCCACCACCTCGTCACTAAGATCATCGAAATGGGTGGTGAAGCCCGGCGGCTGGCCGCGAACGACGAGCGCTCCGCGACACTCGCGTCGCTCGGGCGTGACGTGTGGATGGCCGCATGGGAAGGGACCGTCGGCCCGATCGCGGACAGTCTCGTAGATCGGCTGTCGGCGCATCTGGAAGCAGAGGCTGCCGCGGTGCGCATGCCCGCGCGGCTGCGCCGCCGGATGAACATCGACGATGTGGAACGCCGGGCGATCGGAGCGCGCCTCGGCTCGGCCGGCGCCGAGCTCATTCCAGCGCTTGACGAGATCGAGCGGCACAGCGCGGGCTTGATCGAGGCCACTGCCACCGAGCGCCCGGCGCTCGAGGCCTGGCAACGCGCCCAGCTCACCGCTGCGCGTCGTCTGGAAGAGGCGTGGATGTTGTTGGAAGTCGGGGTGGCCAAGGAACTCGACGCATGGAAAGCGGTTGGAGATGACATCTCTCGCTGGCGCAAATCGCTTTGGCCGGTCTACCTGTTTGGTGCCGTTGGGGCGAGTGTGGCGGTGTGGGCAGGTTTGATTTGGGGAGGCGTTCTCAATGCGCCGGCATGGTTGATCGAGCTGTGGCAAGCGCTACGTTCTCTATCGACATGATCGAGCCAAACGTTCCCTCGAACGGCGGGGTGCAGGCAATCGGAGTCGGCGTGGATTTGGTCGACATCGAGCGGGTTGATGCGCTCCTCGAACGGCACGGTGAGCGCGCGATCGCTCGTCTCCTGACCCCGAGTGAGCGTGCATATTGTTTCGATCAGCCCCGGCCGGCACAGCACGTCGCCGCGCGGTTGGCGGCGAAGGAAGCGGCGTACAAAGCGCTGCAGCGGGCCGGAAATGCTCGTGGTGTTGGTTGGCGCGATACCGAAGTGTTACTGAAACGCGACGGCAGTCCCACGCTCAAGTTCCACGGTCGCGCCGCGGCCGCGGCCACGGCACTCAACGTTCACGAAGCCCTCGTGTCGTTGACGCACTCCAATCGATCGGCGGCGGCGGTGGTGATTCTCAACGGCCACGTGCCTGAGGAAATGCCGG
>CAYLZR010000076.1:0-4683 GCA_964388145.1 uncultured Gemmatimonadaceae bacterium
CCCCGATCCCCAGTCCTAAAGTCATCACAACGACGACGGTGAAGCCCAGGTTCTTAATGGCCGCTCGCAGCCCGTAGCGAATGTCCTGCAGTATGCTTTGCATGATGTTTTCCCGTAATCGCGCGCCCGCTTCTGCGCGGGGCCTATTCCCTTTGAAAGAGCCAAAGCCAAACGACCAGCGGATCATCGGATTCAGTGATCCGCGAACCTGACGCCAATACCAAGTCTCTGCGGCCACACGATCGTGTTGGCGGAGCATGTGGACGAATCCCTCTGCCAAATCACCCAAGGTCGGCTCACGCACGTCGCGCGGGAGCGAGCTGGCGAGGAGCCACTCGGCCAACCGCGGAGGGCGGGAGCGGGGGTGATTCATGAGTTGGAGGTTGCCTCGCCGGCGCGGATTCCACTCCACAAACGATCCAACATTTCCTGCGAAGCCCGCAACGCGGTTTCGCCGGCTTCGGTGATGCGGTAGAACTTCTTCGCGCGACCGCCGCGTTCCGCGGTGGCGTCACCGGTGCGTGAATCCACGTACCCCTTTTTCTGCAAACGACTCAAAGTCACGTAGACCGCCGGAATGGTGAGGTCGCGGCCGGTCACCCGCTCGATTTCTTCGAACACGGTCATGCCGTAGGCCTCGTCGTCGAGCCTGGCCAGGCCGAGTAGCACCACCAGCTCAAACTCCCCGAGATAGTCGCCTCTCGCCATGATTCACCTTTCTTAAACAATGTTTTTAAACACAATTTAAGATATAGTATTGGCGGAGTGCCCGCAACTCCATCCCTTGAGTCTCCGCATCAAATCGGTCATCACCGCAAACAAACGGTTATCACCTCCCTGTCGTCCCGCCATAGCATGGGAGGGTGATTTTCTATTGCGCCACTTCACCCGCCGAGGTGACCTTATGGGTATGCCTGCCCTCGTGTACTACACGGCCGATATGGTCCGAGCCCTCCCCGACGACGGCAACCTGTACGAGACGGTTTACGGGGAACTGCTAGTGAACCCGGCGCCACGGGCCTGGCATCAGCTAATCGTCGGCCGTCTCTTCAGAACGGTGGCCGACTATCTCGACCGACACCCGATCGGCACGTTACTCCAATCCCCCGCCGACATTTCTTGGAGTGACGACACGCTCGTCCAACCAGATCTATTCGTCGTAGACGTCGATGAGGCACGGAGCCTGGATTGGGCGCAGATGAAGACGTTGTTCCTCGTGATCGAGGTGTTGAGCCCCTCCACGGCCCGCAACGACCGCTTCACCAAACGCCGCCTCTATCAGGAACAGGACATCCCGCTCTGCTGGATCGTCGATGCCGACGAGCGCCGAGTCGAGGTGTGGCGGCCGGAGCTGCAATTCCCAGAGATGGAGAGCGAGCGGATGACGTGGCACCCCGCCCGTGGACCCGCGCCGTTGGTGGTGGAACTGGCCGAGTTGTTCAGGCCGCTCTAAGACGAACCTCGAAAGACAACCCAACCACCCAGTCCGCGTATCTAACTTGACAGATTCGCACTACTGATGGCATATTGCCACTATTAGTGGCAAAAAGATCATATCTGGCACAGAGGTCCACATAATGACAACACAAACGGACATCGAATCGACGCGGCTTCCCCTCAAACCGATCGTTTTCCAGATCCTGCTCGTGCTGCTGGAGCGCGAGCGCCATGGGTACTCCATCGTGCGTCAAATCGAACGGCAGGCCGACCGCCGCGAGCGGATCGAGGCCGGCACGCTATACCGGACGCTGCGGACAATGTTGCGCGACGGGCTGATCGTGGAGTCGGACGCGCGTCCCGACCCTGAACTCGACGACCAACGGCGCAGGTACTTCGGCGTGACGGACATCGGGCGCACTCTGGCCCAAGCCGAGGCTCAGCGCCTGAGCGAGCTTCTGAACAAGGCCGAAGGGCTCAAGCTGCTCGACGCATGAAGCTCCCGATCCTGACCTATCGGGTCGTTCTCCGGCTCTACCCCGCGAGTTTTCGGCGCGAGTTCGCCGACGACATGACCCAATTCTTTGTCGACCGTCTGGCCGAAGCGAAACGAGAGGGCGGTGCGTGGTGTGTCATTCGGTGTTGGAGTCGTTCGCTCTACGACGCCACGGTACAAGCACTCCGGGAGCGCATCCACGTACGTCGCCGCATTCGCAGTCTCTCGACCACACACCCTGCACGCCGCTACGCACAACACGACTCATCCGGTCGCGGCGCGCCTGCACGTCGGGAAAGGCAGCAACACATGGGCAACCTGTTACAAGATCTCCGGTACGCGGTTCGCACGCTCATCAAGGCGCCCGCGTTCACGATCGTTACCGTCCTCACGCTCGGCCTTGGCGTGGGCGCAAACACGGCGATCTTCAGCGTTATCTACGGCGTGCTGCTCAAGCCGTTGCCATACACTCAATCCGAACAGCTCGTGCGAACGTTCACGAGGTTCCCGGGCCTCGGGTTTGATTACTTCTGGCTCTCGTGGGGCCAGTACCTCTGGTTGCGGGAGCAGAACCACGCTTTCAGTGAGTTGGCCGCATACCGTAACTCGAGGGCGTCCAACTTGTCGGCCATCGACACACCGGCTCGCATTCAAGGTGTGGCCATCTCGGCCACCCTGCTGCCCACGCTTGGCGTCACTCCTCTCATCGGCCGCAACTTCACCGCCGAGGAGGACCTGCCGGGAGGCACGGCCGTCGTAGTCATCAGCCATGGCCTGTGGCAACGCGAGTTCGGCGGCACACCCGATGTGTTAGAGCGCACGATACAGCTCGACGGTTTGGGTACACGGATCATCGGCGTATTACCGCGGGGCTTTCGACTCCCTACCGAGTTCGACGCACCCGACCCGGCACAGTTGTTCACGCCGCTGGCGCTCGATCCCGCCGCCGTCACGAACGTGGGTAGTCACAACTACAACGTGGTGGGACGACTACGGTCCGGCTCGTCGGTGGAGTCCGCCGACGCGAGCGTGAAGCAGATGGCGCGGTACATGCGCGACACCTTCAACTTTCCGGACGACTTTAGTGGCAGCGCCGTGGCGCTCGTAGATCGCGTGGTGGGCGACGTGCGGCCGGCGCTATTCGTATTGTTGGGGACGGTAGGCTTCGTGCTTCTCATCGCGTGCGCCAACGTGGCAAATCTGTTGTTGGCCCGCGCCGAAGCTCGCCATCGCGAGGTGGCCGTGCGAATGGCCCTTGGTGCCGGCCGCGGTCGCCTGTTGCGGCAACTGCTCACCGAGTCGATGCTGCTCTCCTTGGCCGGAGGCGCACTGGCCATTGGGTTTGCCGTGTTCGGAGTCAAAGCATTGCTTGCCGTGGATCCGACGAGCATTCCCAGAGCGGACGCGGTGGCGCTGAACCTCCCGGTGCTCGGCTTTACGATCGTGTTATCGGTAATCACCGGGTTGTTATTCGGGGTCGTCCCATCGCTGCACGCCACCACGCCTGACGTGCAGTCGGTTCTCAAAGAAGGGGATCGTGGAGCCACGGTGGGTGGGACCCGTCTCAACATGCGGCGCGGTCTTGCGATCAGTGAGATCGTACTCGCCCTGCTCCTCGTGGTGGGCGCCGGCCTCATGGTCAAGAGTTTCTGGATTCTGAGCCACGTCGATCCCGGTTTAGACCCGGAACGCGTACTCACCGTAAACGTCTCGCTGCCGCCTACCACCTACGCCGACGCGCCGAGTGTGACAAGTTTCTACGACCGCGCACTCGAACGGGTGAACGCCCTTCCCGGCGTGCGTAACGCCGCACTCATCAGCACGCTCCAGTTCGCCAGAAACAACTACGACTGGACGTTCCGGATAGAGGGGCGACAAACGCCGCCCGGTGAGATCGGACCCAACGCCGACTATCGGCTCGTCAGTCAGGGATACTTCCGCGCGATGGGAACGCCGCTCATCCGCGGCAGGGCCTTCACAGCATTTGATCGCGACAGCGCCAACCCGGCCATTGTCATCAACGAAACGATGGCGAGGAAGTTCTGGCCGGACGAGGACGCGATCGGCAAACGGATTGGGCTGACCCAGAACGTCTGGCACGAGGTCATCGGGATCGTCGGAGACGTGCGGAGCCGGGGGCTCGTGGAAGAGCCACGCCCGGAGATGTTCATGGAACAGCAGCAAACGCGCGTTCTCATATTCAACGCCTCGACGTTCAATCTCGTCATCCGCACCGCCAGCGACCCATTGGCCATGGCCGGGGCGGTGCGATCGATCTTCCGGGAGATGGACCCCGAGGTTCCGGTGGGCGGCGTCGGTACGGTGGAGCAACTCGTAGCCGAGTCGATTTCTCGCGAACGGTTTTCGATGCTGCTCTTGGCGATATTCGCCGCGGTGGCGCTAACGCTGGCCGCCATCGGCATCTACGGGGTCATGTCGTACTCGGTCGCACAACGCACGCATGAGCTGGGCATCCGCATGGCCCTTGGTGCGGACGCGTCGGCGGTGCGAGCGCTGGTCCTGCGCCAAGGCATGGGCGTCGCGGGAATCGGCCTTGTTATCGGTATGGCCCTCGCCGTCGGGATGACGCGCTTGCTCGAAGGGTTGTTGTACGGTGTGAGCGTGACCGACCCTGCAATCTTCGTCGGCGTACCCCTGCTCCTTGGCGGGGTCGCACTGGTCTCGAACTACCTGCCGGCCCTTCGCGCGTCGCGCGGCGATCCACTCGTCGCGTTGCGGGAGGAATAAAC
>CAYLZR010000076.1:4783-9194 GCA_964388145.1 uncultured Gemmatimonadaceae bacterium
CGGCCCTTCGCGCGTCGCGCGGCGATCCACTCGTCGCGTTGCGGGAGGAATAAACAGTGCGTCGCATGATGCCGTTGTTGTGGTCGGCCGCCGCAATCGCCGGGACGTCTTTGCTGATCGCGCAAATCAGAAGTGGCGATGCTCAGGCGTCGAGTCCCGCACTGACGGCCGAGGCGAGTCGCGCCGGGACGCGCGCGCCGAGTCGCGCCCTAGCACCCGCGTCGAGTCCCGCCCTAACGAGGGCGCGCTCGGCCAAGAAAAGCACGTCCTTACAGGACACCTCGCCGCTCGAGATCTTGGCGCTGAAGAAGACGGCGGATTCGTTGTTCGGTGGACGGCAGTACGAACGCGCGCTGCCAACTCTACGACAGGTGGTCGAGAGAGACAACAACGATCCGTACTATTGGAGAGCACTGGGACGCGCCGCGGCACGGACCGGTCGCCACAGTGAGGCCGTACCCGCACTCATCCGTGCACGTGAATTGGGCATCTTCAACCGCTGGCGCCTTGCGGTCGAGATCGCACGCGCGTACGCCGCCATGGACAGCGCCGATGCGGCGATCCGCTGGCTCGAGGATGCACTCGACGATCCGCACGAGAATCGCCCTACGATTCAATCCGACCGCGCATTCAACTCGCTACGGGACGACCCGCGCTTCCGGCGCATAGCGGGTCTGTTGTCCGGACCTCGGCTCGGTCACGTCGAAGGCTGGCGTCACGACGTGGAATTCTTCGTGAGCGAAGCCAAACGCATGCACGTAGCGCCGGAACGACCCGCCCACAGCGCGGAGTTCGAGCGGGCCGCGCAACGACTACGTCGGCGTATCCCCAATCTGTCAGACACCGACATCTACATTGGGCTGAAGAAATTGGCGGTGATGCTGGGAGACGGACACAGCGGCATTTCCTCCGAGGGTGTCGCGGGCATCACCAAGCTGCCGATCGATCTCTATTCCTTTATAGATGGGCTCGTCGTGGTCCGCCAGCACGGCGGCGGGTCGTCCATGATCGGGCACCGGGTCTTGGGATTCGGATCGATGTCCGCGACTGACGCGAAGCACGCTGCGGCCGCCCTGGTGTCTCGAGACAACTCGATGAGCCTGGAGAGCGGATTGCCGGGGGTGCTGGTAACGGGGCCGTATCTCGCGGACATCGGAGCAGCCAATCACGACGGTTCGGTCACATTGCGGATGGAAGCACGAGACGGGCGGCGCTACGACACCACGCTCGTAGGCGGTTCCGCGCGGTTTGCCCCGTCGACGCGGCGATTGACCCCGCCTGCTTCGACGCAGGGCCCGGTCCCACGATATCTGCGGGACAACCGAACGTCCTATTGGCTCGAGTCCCTACCACGACTCAACGCACTCTATCTCAACTTCAACGCTGTCCGCAACAGGTCCGGTCAACCGCTCGGCGCGTTCGCCGACGTCGTGCAGGCCCGTCTACGAGACGAGCGTACGGAAAACCTCATCATCGACGTCCGGATGAACGGCGGCGGCAACAGCTTCCTGTTCGTTCGCCTGCTCCGCGTCATCATTCATTTCGGACAGGACGATCCGGACCACAACATTTATGTCCTCACGAGCCGCCATACCTTTTCGGCAGCACAAAACTTCATCAACAAGATCGAGCAATACACCGACGCGGTGTTCGTGGGCGAACCGGCCGGATCGCGACCCAACTTTACCGGCGAGAGCGCACGTACTCGCCTGCCCTACAGCGGGCTCATGGCGTTCATCTCGACACGCAATCACATGAGTTCAGATTGGACGGACGCGCGGATCTGGATAGCCCCCGACGTGCCGGTTTCCCTGTCATCAGAAGATTACTTTGCCAATCGGGATCCGGTGTTCGATGCGGTGGTGGAGTTGATCGAGGAGGCGGAAAGACTGAAAGACTGAATGACGGAAAGAAGGCAGTAGGAACCTTCCGCCTTTCCGTCATTCCACCTTTCCGCATGCCGCAGCTGGGCTGGTGGGCGGGAAGTCGTTAGTATTTTCGGAGTTGATTCCGGAGCAAAGTGGTTCGAGGACGCAGGCTCCGGCGACTCACTCAAAGGTAAGGTCCGATGACGGACGGCGTGCCGCTCTCGTCGGAGCAACGCAAAGCACTCTCTGAAGCGAACGAGCGAGCGCGCAAAGTTCTCGGAGCCGCCAAGGTGGCGACGTTCAACGGCTGGACGATCGGCATTTTCGCAGCCATTGGTTTGATCTTTGGCATCTTCAGCGCGACGGCCCTGGTCATGGGCGTCGGCATGGGTCTCGTAGCGCGAAACGAGTTCCGCGGTCGAAGGCTCTTACGACAGTTTGATCCTCTGGGTCCCCGGCTGCTGGGTCGAAATCAGCTTGGCTTCATGGGTCTCATCATCGTCTATTGCCTATGGAGCATGTATCAGACGGTGAGCAATCCCATGACCGACATAGCGGGATTGGAAGCGATAGCCGATTCCTTCGGCGGTCTCGTCACAAACCTGACGCTAGCCGTGTACGGTGGCGTGATCGTCTTGACGGCGCTGGTGCAGGGCCTGAACGCCCGATACTATTTCGTCCGCATCGAGCGCGTCGAACACTACATCAGGGAGACCCCCGGCTGGATCGTCGAGATACAGCGCTCGACGTCGGCGTTATAGGGTTGATCATCAGTGTTGTAAAGTTCATTCTTCGGACAAGACAGACTCCAGACACACCAGACTACTCGTCCAGCCATCCTCGTGTCCCTTGCGGCCCTCCTCGGCCGGGAAGCCCTCATGCGACACCACGACGTCCGTCTCATCGCCGTGCTTTAGGAATTCGACCGTTACCAGTGTTTGCCCCGTATGCGCGTCGTCCGCCTCATCCTCCCAGGCCCACGTGAAGATCAGGCGCTCCGGTCGCGTGATTTCCTGGTATGTACCGACGGCCACCGGCCGCCTTTCATCTGGAGTCAGCATCTCGACGCGGTACGCGCCCCCGACACGGAGGTCGACTTGAATGTCAGGGTTCGTCACTCCCTCCGGGGAGAACCACTGCTTCATGATCTCGGGGTTGGTCCACGCGTCGAACACGCGCTCGCGCGTCGCGCGGTATCGTCGACTCACGGTCAGCGTGAGGTTCTGTTGCCCGGTTTGCGTCATCGCTGCTCCTCCTTGGAATGCCTGTCGAAATACGTGCCAAGCCGGTCGAGTTGCTGCTCCCAGAACCGGCGGTACTGCTCCAACC
This sequence comes from uncultured Gemmatimonadaceae bacterium, assembly GCA_964388145.1. Classification (GTDB taxonomy): domain Bacteria; phylum Gemmatimonadota; class Gemmatimonadetes; order Gemmatimonadales; family GWC2-71-9; genus B3T1B10. The sequence goes on from CAYLZR010000076.1 coordinate 7,981, forward strand.
ACTCGGACGCGTCGTGGAGATGGCTCGCGTCGAGTTCGCAGCGGCTCATTCGTCCCTCCTTGGTGCGTCGGACGAGCCCGACCCGTTCCAACACCCGCAAATGCTTTGAGATGGCGGGCCGTGAGACCCGAAACGGCTCGGCGAGTTGCCCCACCGTGGCAGGTCCCTTCTGAAGCCGGTACACGATGGCCCGGCGGGTTGGGTCACCCAGGGCCGAAAACACGCCGTCCAAAGGATAATTGGTAACCATATAGTTACCAATCTATCAACATATTCTCTGGCCGCAACAGTGGAGACCATCATGTCGCCAAAACGTAGAAACAGCGACATATCTCCTTGACGTGGCGTCGCCAGCGACATATCGTGCTGACGTGTCGCGGAAATCGCATTTTGGAGACATGACAATGCCAACACGGTGGCGGCCTGACCGACCTCACGACGACCTGCCCTTGCTTCCCCCCCCACCGGCGGTGGACCTGGAGACGACAGCCGTTTTGAAGCAATGCGTTACCGCCAGGGCAGCCCTCGCCGAACTGAAGCAATCCGCCGAGCTGATCCCCAATCCCGGCATGCTCATCAACACCTTGCCACTCCTCGAAGCGCAGGCGAGTTCCGAGATCGAGAACATCGTCACCACCGCTGATGTCCTATTCCGGCACCTCCGGGCCGAGCCGGCCGCTGATCCGCCTACAAAAGAGGCACTCCGTTACCGGCACGCTCTCCTCGAGGGCTTCGCCACTCTCCGTCAACGCCCACTGGGAACGCGCACGGCGGAAGCGGTGTGTAGTCGGATCAAGGATGTTCAGATGACAGTGCGTCGCGTGCCCGGAACGGCACTCGTGAACAATGCGACTGGTGAGGTGATCTACACACCGCCCGAAGAGGAGGCGCGTATCCGCGACCTGCTTGCCAATTGGGAGCGCTTCCTCCACGAGGGGACCAAGATCGACCCGCTGGTCCGCATGGCGACCGCGCACTACCAGTTCGAGGCCATCCATCCGTTCACAGATGGCAACGGCCGCACTGGGCGTGTGCTGAACAGCCTCTTCCTGGTCGACCAGGGACTGCTTCCTCTCCCTATTCTCTACCTGAGCCGTTACGTCATCGCGCACCGGACAGACTACTATGGCTTACTCAATGGGGTCACGAGGGATGGAGCTTGGGAGCCGTGGCTCCTGTTCATGCTACGCGGTGTCGAGGAAACGTCGACGTGG
>CAYLZR010000077.1:0-5027 GCA_964388145.1 uncultured Gemmatimonadaceae bacterium
GCAAAGTCGTACCGCGCTCTTGGCGACTCATTGGGTTGGATCGGCTGCACGATGGGGTGGTTAACAGGAAACAGCGCGGCGGCGGCGGCCTTCCCGACAAGAGCTTCGACACCGGGGCGCCACAACTCTTGCGGATCGTAGTTCAGCGTATATCCCATCCGCTTGTTGAGCAAAATGTTGTGAAACGGTTCCCACTGGCGAGGCGTGCGGCCCAGCAAATGGTATTCGAACGGCAGGTCGCCCGGCCCCATCGCATCGATCCACGCGTTGACACCATCCGCAAAGGCGCGAAGCAATCGCGACGTGCGCGACTGGGGATCGCGTTGCCGCATTTCGCGTTCGGCGCTCCATCCCATCCCCAACCGCCGTTGTCCTCGGTCCAGGCCTAGCGCCGCCGAGCCCACCAACTCGGTGAGCGTTCCCTCCGGAGCACGGGATTGGATTTCCAACTGAAACAGCCGATCGCGCGCCACAACGAATCCCAATGCGCGAACGGCGTCTTCCCGTGACGAGGCCCAGATGTGGGGAACACCCCGGACATCGTATTGCACCTCGACCTCGCCAACGAGGCTGGGGATGGACGCCGTGTACTCATTCGGTAACGTGGCCGACCGCGCCACCGACCACACTCCACCCACCGGATCCAGAAAAGGCCCGAGCGGCGGAAGGGGTCCGACGCCCAACCCGCCCACGTAAAGCGTGCCCGCATAGGCGAGCGCCCCGGCTGTCACCCGAATGGGACCTATGGAAGACTTAGAGGTTGCTCGTTCAGACACAGAGAGGTCGGTTCTTGGAGTGGGAGTGACGTCGAGGTGTTCTACGCGGTCATGGGTCCCAGCCAATGTCGCCAAAGGCCTTCCGGACTTCCACCCCTATACCAAGACCTCTTCGTTCCTTGCTAGTTCTCCTAAGCCCAATGCACACACAGAGAAAGCATGGTACCGTTTTTCGCAGGCTGGATCAAATCAAGGCGAGGAGGAGGTCCCAGAACAGCCCGCTTGTCACATCGACGAGCCGTGACCATCTTGTCCACCGCAAAGACCAGAACTCGGAGCCATATACTTGCCGCGTTGTAGAGCCGCCCACGCCATCCTAATCACAGCACTGGCCGTCATCCCATCATCGACAGAAGCACAACAGCCTTCGCGATTCCTTCCCGGCGGGAAGTTGGTGCCCGTGATTCGAGCCGATCCTCGCGAACCGAGTGCGGGCGTAAAGCTGATCGGTGTCCTGAACGCGGTCAGCCAATACGGCACGGGCGTTGAGGGCGAAGCCCTGGTCGGCCATTCGATTCCCTTTGTGCTGCTTTCCGGAGATTCACGGGAGCGGGCGACCGTACTCGGGGTGCAGGCGGGCGTGTTCGGTCGCTTTCAAATGGAGACCGCCGAACGGGAGCTCATTTCCACCGACTGGACGTTTTCAATCCCCCTCGTGATATGGCGCGGTGGCAACTGGTATCGCTTCCGCTACCGGCACTTCAGCTCGCACTTGGGAGACGAATACCTCGAGGATTTCGAGACCGAGCGGCTCGATTTCACCCGCGACGCAATCGAGATCACGGTCTATCGCAACCTCACACCTGGATTCAGTGCGTACGCCGGGGGCGATTTTGCGGTCAACGTCGACCCCATCGGAAGTAAGCGGTTCAGGGTGTTAGGGGGTATTGAGCTGACCGATGTCGCGAGTACGGGTGCCGGGCGGTTTTTCGGCGGCGTCGACGTCAACATGTTTCAGGATGACGACTGGAGACCGCGGGTTAACGTGCAGGCGGGCGTGCTCTTGTTACCCGAACAGGAGAAACGTCTCCGCTTCGTGATGGACATGGCGTTCGGGCGTTCAATGCAAGGAGAGTTTCACCATGATGCGGAGACGGTGGTCATGTTGGGACTACTAATCGACTTGTAAGTAGGGGGTAGCGGTTCGAATTCAATATCCAATATTCGATATTCGATATTCAATCAGACCCTACACCCCACAACCTATTGCATCTTCCCACTCGCAACCCTCACACCATTCCCATCCCCATCCGTCCACGCAAACACCAATTCATCACCCGAGCGAGCCATGCGGGGGAAACCACTGCGTCGTGCTTGACTGGTTTGCACCACGGTCCACGACGGTCCCGTGGCTCCCGAAGGTTCGACCCGTCTGGCACGGATCTCCGCATCCTTCCCGACTTTTTCGAGCCACACAACCACCGCCGAACCGTCTTCGAGCAGTTCGACATCGACGCGGCCAAGGGGATTTCCGTCGTCGACACGCACCGGCTCGCCAAACGTCGCCGCATCATTGCGAGAAAACGCAACCGACGTGTGTCCGTTGCCGTCCGGCGCACTGTACCACGCAATGGCAACCATCTCGTCGTTGGTCGCCAATGCGGGACCGTTGACCGGACACGCGGTGAAGTACCAGTTGTCGTTTCCTACGTGGATCGGATCCGACCACGCGCCGTCAACGAGACGTGACACGGCAATGTCACGGATCTCCTTTTCACTCCGGTCGCGATAGGCCGCCACCAAGGTTCCGTCATGGGTCAGCACCAGCGCCGTCTGGCAACAGTCACACGCCCGTCCGTCGATCAGCAGTTCCTCCCCCAACGCTCCGTCGGCGCCGATCGTGGTGAACCGTACCGACATGGGGCCTGTGCTGTGACCGTCCGATCCCTCCTGGCCCGCCATGGCTCGCGCATCCAACCACATCAGCGCCGCGCCGCCCCCGGGTTGCGGCACCATCGACACAAAGCCGTGTTCCGTCGGCGAAAGATCTCGGTGCGGGCGAACAGGTTCGCTCCACGTCGCGCCACCGTCGGTGGAACGAGTGAGCATCACATGATACGCATATACGGATTTCGCAGTTTTCTCGAGCCAGTGCGCCAGGAGCGTGCCGTCGTGCAACGCAATCAATGACGGGAAGTCAGCCCAATTCACAAAGAAATCCCGGTTCTCGACGATGGTCCTCGGTTCAGACCATTCGCCCTCGTCGCGCACCGCCATCCGGAGGGCGCTGCCGTCTTCGGTGGGCTCGTGCCACGAGAACAGAACCTCCCCGGAACCTGTGACAGAGAGGTTGGGTTCGCCACTGCCGTGCGGACCGGAGAACTCGACGGCGCCCATTTAGAGCGTCGCCGCTCCTGGCGAGCACGCGGGGATTCCGATAACCACGATGGCCATGAGGGAAAGACGGAAAGGCGGAAAGGCGGAAGGACGGAATGCTCTCACTGGACTATCTCCTTTATGGCGCACAAGACCGGCCCAACAAGTTAACGACCTGCTCCTGCAGTTCAACACATTCCATCATCTTCCGCTCGGCCCCACCACCACCGCGTTCAAGAACAGTCGATTTGCGCCGCGCCAGAACCCACGGACATTCACATCTTCGGCGAAGGCGATGACACGACCCTGTCCAACGCGTTCCTCGTACACAAATACCACGGCGGCCCTTCGGGAGCGCGATAGACCCGACTCCCAACGACGAGCGCGGGAAAATCTGTCTCGGCATAGCCGGCGGACAGCCCATATCCGGTGTCGCGTCGGGTCCGCAAGACGGTGCCCTTGAGCGCTTTACGAACGGCAACATTGAACAATTATGGACGCCGCCGCTACCGGCAGTGGAGGCTTTGGGTTCTCGTGGGTATCTTTGGCAAGCCACTTCTTCCTATTCACCCTGAAATGTTTTCGAGGACCCCGTGGCTACCAAAACGAAGCCCCTACCAGAAGAGAGAACCGGCAAGGACACCGTGGGCAAAGACACCCTGACCATCACGGACGATCGGACCGGCAAGACCTACGAGCTCCCGATCGAGAACGGAAGCATTCGCGCCCTCGATCTCAGGCAAATCAAGCAGAGTCCGGACGATTTCGGACTCATGACATACGACCCGGGTTTCGCCAACACGGCCTCGGTCAAGAGTGCGGTGAGCCGCGTCGACGGAGAAAAAGGAGTCCTGACGTATCGCGGATACCCCATTGAGCAGTTGGCCGAGCAGGCCACCTTCCTCGAAGTCGCCTATCTCTTGATTCATGGCGATCTCCCCACACAAGCCGAGCTGGACGATTGGAACAAACAAATGCTCACGCACACGTTCCTACACGAGAACGTGAAGAAGCTGATGGAGGGCTTTCGGTACGATGCCCATCCCATGGGCGTGTTCGTGAGTACACTGGCGGCGTTGTCGACGTTCTACCCCGATGCCAAGAACCTGGACGACGCCCAGTGCCGATTACATCAGATTCAACGGCTCATCGCGAAGACGCCCACCATTGCCGCCTTCGCGTACCGGCACCGGGTCGGGCTGCCCTATATGTATCCGGATAACGCGCTGTCGTACACCGGAAATTTCCTCAACATGATGTACCGCACTTCCGAGCCGAGGTATGAGCCAAGTCCGGTGCTCGAGAAGGCCCTCGACGTGCTTTTCATCCTCCACGGCGACCACGGACAGAACTGTTCGACCAGCTCTATGCGCGGTGTCGCGTCGAGCGGCGTAGATCCCTACTGCGCCATGGCGGCGGCTGCGGCGGCGCTGTACGGTCCGCTCCACGGCGGAGCCAATGAAGCGGTCCTACGCATGCTGCGCGAGATCGGCGACTCGAAGAACATTCCGGCATACATCAAGCGCGTGAAGAACAGGGAAGTTCGCCTGATGGGCTTTGGACACCGTGTGTATAAGAACTACGATCCACGGGCCAAGTTCATCAAGAAGGTTGCCGACGACGTGTTCGAAGTGACGGGCCGGAACCCGCTCATCGACATCGCCTTGGAGTTGGAAAAAATCGCGCTGGAAGACGACTATTTCATCTCGCACAAGCTCTACCCCAACGTGGACTTCTATTCGGGAATCATCTACGAAGCCATGGGATTCCCGGTCGAGATGTTCCCCGTGCTGTTTGCCATCGGTCGAGCGCCGGGTTGGCTGGCACAATGGCAAGAGGGACACGTCGACGCCGAGCAGCGCATTGCCAGACCGCGCCAGATCTACATCGGGTCCGGCGCCCGGGATTACGTGCCTGTTGGTGAGAGGTGAACTG
>CAYLZR010000077.1:5127-9190 GCA_964388145.1 uncultured Gemmatimonadaceae bacterium
GCCCTCTTACTTCTCACCTCTCACTAGTTCCCGTAGCTTCGCCTCCAAATCCGCTCTGACCTGATCCAGCTGTCGCTGATACTGCGCCGCCAGGCCCTGTACCGTCGCCTCGACCTCGGCCACGCGGGACCGAGCGTCGGCAATCGGCTGCGCGACGAGTCTTTCGACCTCGGCCCGCACCCGCCGCTCGGCGGCGGCGACCTCGCTTGCCAGTTCCCAGCGCAAGCTCCGGGAGATTTGGGACGCCACGTTGGATCTGACGGAGAGGCTCGGACCCGAGAGGTCGCCCGACACCCCCACCTCGATTTCCACGTCACGCAACGCCGACAGCGTTCGCCACAGCAAGTCGTTGATGCGTCCGGATCCCATCGACGCACGATCCCACGTTACCTGAGACGACCTCCACAACCATTGGCCGACGAGGGTGTCGCCCACGCGTGCGAGCGTCAGTTGGTTGACACCCTCTCCGAGATCCATGTGTACGCCAACCCCCGGCAACGTGACGGCGGGAAGTGGAAAGCCGGTAATCCGCAGGCTCAACGAATCGCGAATATCTGATGTGACGTGGTCGAGAACGGCCTCGAAATGCACGGCATCCGGACCGGACCTCGCGTCCGTGCGCGAGGCCGATATCCGGATGGGCCGCCCGTACACCGACGGCTCCGACGAAAAGTCTTCGATGTGTACGCGGTATGCTCCGGCCGATGCCCCGTCCCCTTCGAGACGGAGATCGATCTCCGCGAACCCGATCGTGAGCCCGGCATAGCCTCGTTCTTTTGGAAAATCGACGTCCGACCCGGCCAGCCGCGCGCGCGACGGCCCCGGCCGCCGGCGCGGGTCCAGACCCGGAGGAAGGTACCGCTCCGCCATCCGCGCCCAGTAGAGCACCGGCTGGATTCGTTCGAGCGCGAGGTCGGTGAATAGGGCAGGTGCAATATCGGGTGCGTCGAGCGACGGGATCTGCAACAAGTTGCGCGCGCTCGCCAGATCCGAGGCGCGAGCGTTCGCGAGACCCGAGACCCGTTGCTGCAGCGTCGCAACGCCTCCGCTGACGTCCTGCACCAGTTGATCGATTCCGCTGCGAAGCGTCGTGAGTCCGCTTACCGTGGTTCGCAGAGATCGTACCGACCTCACGACGCCAAGACCCAAACTGCGCAATGACGCTCCCTGCAAGCGCTCCGCCAGTGCTCTGGCGGAGTCGATCATCGGCGTCGGGTTGAGCGCCTGGAGCTGCGTCATCCATGCGTCCCGTGCCGAATCGGCTGCCGACCGAATCCCTCTCGCCAGGGTTGGGGTCTGCAGATTCTCCGGTCTGATCGCCGCGACATTCACGGTTCCGGCGAGCCCATCCAAACTGAAGTCGGGCACGGGGACGCGCTGGGACCATTCGTTGATCTGACGCCGCAGCGCGCCGCCTTCGGGATCGGGATTTGGGATCGCGCCAGACGTCGCTCGCGGCGTACCGAAACGCAGCCCGCGAACCGCCACGGTATCGATGAAGATTTTTTTCTGCAACAAAGGTCCCAGGTTGAGATCGGCGACGACCTCATCGACCTGGAAGAGATTGGTCATGGGTGCGTCGGGATTGGTGACTTGCAACCCGCGCAAAATCACCGCCCCCTCGGCCAGCCGGACGTCCGCCTCTTCGAGATCCACCTTGGCGCCGACGAGTGCCGTGCCAATAGTTTCGATACCACGTCGCACCGCGGAATCGAGCAAGAAGTACCATCCCGCTCCCACCAGGACGAGCAGCAAACCCAGCGGCATGATGGCTTTCCAACGAAACACGCGCATACCGTCAGTCCGTTTGGAAGAGCTGGTAGAAATTGTACAACTTCGAAGCCCTGACGAACTTGAAGATTCTGGTATTCAGTAATCGCGGCAGGACCTGGGTTCGGTACCACGCTACACCCAACCGCGCCACAAAAAAGATCGGTGCGAAAAGCACGACCCAACCCACGAGGCTCCCCAGCACCACCGTGTTGTTGTAGTTGGACAGCGGAATCACCGGAACGTTGTACAGCGCGGTCCACAGCGGTACCAGACTTGCCGCGTCGGTGAGAAGTGCATTGCCGATGGCGTCGAACCATGGATCGAACAGAAATCCAATCGGCGCAAAAACAATCCAGCCCAACATGGCGGCGGGGAACGAAACGTTAAAAAGGAAGACCGCCCCGATAATGAGGAGATTGTGAAGATTCACTAGTGGGGTGAGCCCGAGCGCGGACCCCATAGCAATCCCCAACGCCACCTGCCCGGGAGTCCCGTCCGAGTTCAGGGTCTTGACGAGTCGTTGAAGGAAGCGGAGTAGGAACATTGCGTGTTGGGTGTTAGGTGTTAGGTGTTGGGTGTTAGGTGTTTAGTTCCTCCCCCATCATTTTCCGAACCGCGCCCACGAGTTGGTCCGCGTCGACGGGTTTCTGGAGCAACGGCTGTCCCGTTTGATCTAGAAACTCGCGCGTCTCGTCGTCACCGGCCATTCCGGTGACAAAGACCACGCGTTTCGTCATCTCGGGGAAATCCGTCTCGAGCTGACGGAAAAAACTCTTCCCTTCCAGGAACGGCATCAGAATGTCGAGGAGAATGACGGCGTAGCGTCCTTGCTGCAGCTCGGCGAACGCCGCCAGGCCATTGTCCACCGCCTTCACCATGTATCCCGCGCGTTCGAGGATCTGACCGTAAACCGTACTCACCTCGACACTGTCGTCGACGATCAGGACATCCACCGAATCCTCACTCAGGTGAGACGTGAGAGGGGAGAGGGCCCAACCCCACCCCAGTCGTGTTGTACCCCTTATTCTCGAGGTCGGATCATGGTGGGCCCACCGCCGTGACACTCCGACGCCCGACAGTAACGAGGTAGATGCTCAAACCCATGACCGCAAACCCACCCAATAGCCGCCACCCCAATGGTTCGGACAACGCCACGCTGCCGAAGAAGACCCCAACCGCCGTCTCGAAGATCACCCCCATGCTCACGAAGGTCGCTTCGAGCCTCTTGAGCAACCAGAAGAGTCCAAGATAACACCCAACGGTCACGGCAAGTGCGAGATAGACGATGCTGCCGATGGCGGCGGCCGTGAAAGTCATAGACGCGTCCCGTTCGAGTGTTACGGCGAGTGCGCCGAGCACTACCGCCGCCGACGAGACCTGGAGGGCGGTAAGCCAAAGGGTAGAGGTTTCCCGGCCGTGCCGTCGCACGGTCACCGCCCCGATCGCACTCGCGATCGAGGCGACCAGCACCGCGGACACGGCCGCGATGGGCGGGGGCGGGGGCGGGGGCGGCATCGCGCCGCGCGTTGGCCCCACGAGCAGGACCACCGAAACGAGGGCTAAGGCCGCACCGCTGGCTTTCCAAAGCGACAACCGCTCGTCCCGCAGGAGAAAGTGCGCTGCCACTGTCGTGAAGGCGGGGAACGTGGCGAAAAGAATCGCCGTCAGGCCCGATGAGATATACTGCTCGGCCCAAAAAATCAGCGCGTACGGCACGGCGATCTGCGGCACCCCAATCGCCATCCAAAACCAAACCTCCCGGCGCTTGGGACGTCGACTCCCATCCACGATCTGGGCCATCGCCAACAGCGTGACCGCCGCGAGCACCGTGCGGGACGCCGCGAACGTGAGAGGTTCCAGATCGCGGAGCCCGATCCGGATCACGCCCCACGTGGTACCCCAAACGAGGCCGATCCCAACCCACACCACACCTGGGAGTAGCCGGTTTCGAATACTCATTGAAAGTGAAGCACCGCTCGCGAACGCGACCGGCGGCGGTTTACAAGACCGACCCGATAGTCATGCCAACGACGACAGCCAAGGCAACGATGACGATGCCGAACACCATGTGCTTCAACCCCATCCCCCGACCGGCCGGGGGGTCCTCCGGTCCATAGGGGTCTAAACGGAATTCACCCGACAACGCGGCGCGTACCTCGGCCACTCGCTCTGCGTCAAACCTGTCGAGCCCTTCATCGGTCAGGATCAGACAGTCGCTCTCCGAATTGCTGATGCGACGCTCCTTCGCACCGCTGGAGAGCTGAGTCAAGAGATCGAGACGCAACAACGG
>CAYLZR010000078.1:0-9118 GCA_964388145.1 uncultured Gemmatimonadaceae bacterium
GCGGCCCGCTCGGGCCGAACCAAATCGGGGAGGGTCAAGTCGGCACGCCCGGAGCTCGTTGCCGCCGACGGCGGGGAAGCTTCACCCCCGGCACCACACGCAGGATCGACGTCGGAATTGGCCCTCCCTCCGGCTCCCCCAGAACCCATCCAGCCTTCAGGAAACGCGGGCTTCGCTTGATGCCTGGCCGCCGCCATGCAGACGGTGCACCTTTCCGTGAATGTCCCTTCCATCACCGTTCTCGAGGATCTGACGGGCATGTCCGAACACGAACGGCCGTCGAATTCGGCCATCAGCCGGAGGTCGCTGCTCGCGGGCGCGGCGGGTATTGCCGGAGTCGCTCTGACGAAACAGCGGTCTGCCAACGCTGAGCAGCCGACCGCTGAAGAGGCGGTGCAGCAGGTCGAGCGCGACCCGACCAAGGTGCCGGGGCGCCCCGCAAGTGCGGTGGGCCGGAGGTCGTCGTTCGAACAGCCTCGGCGGACCGTATCGAACTCTCCGGGTGGAGTGTCGCGGACCCCGTTGCAAGATCTAGACGGCGTCATCACGCCGGCGGACCTCCATTACGAGCGGCATCACGCCGGCGTCCCGGAGATCGATCCCGCACGGTACTCGCTGCTGATTCACGGCATGGTCGACCGGCCCCGGATGTACAGCCTGGGCGACCTGAAGCGTTTCCCGTCGACATCACACACGTTGTTCCTCGAGTGTTCCGGCAACGGTGGCGCGGCGTTCCGTGAAAACAGGAGGCCCAACGTGACGCCCCAGCAGGTCGATGGCCTCTTGAGTACGAGCGAATGGACGGGTGTGCCGCTTGCGGTGCTGTTTCACGAGGTGGGCGTTCACGAAAACGCCACTTGGTTTCTTGCGGAAGGGATGGATGCCTCGGTGATGACGCGTAGTATCCCCACCTCCAAGGCGTGGGACGACGCGATGATCGCCTACGGGCAAAACGGCGAAGCCATCCGACCCGAACAAGGGTATCCGGCGCGCCTCATGTTACCGGGCTGGGAGGGCAATGCCTGCGTGAAGTGGATTCGTCGCATCGAGTTGTCGGACCGCCCGTTCATGACTCGATGGGAAACGTCCAAGTACTCCGATCCCTTGGCGGACGACACAGCTCGCTTGTTCAGCTTCGAGATGGACGCCAAGTCGCTCATCACCTATCCGGCATACCCGACGGTACTAAACGGCATCGGTTGGCACGAGATCACGGGTGTGGCGTGGAGCGGGCGCGGTAGGATAACGCGTGTCGAGATCAGTACCGACGGCGGACGCGAGTGGAATCTCGCGGAGTTGCAAGCACCCGTACTGCCAAAATGCACTACGCGCTTCCGGAAGTTGTGGAATTGGGACGGCGAGCCCACTGCAATCATGAGCAGGGCGGTGGACGACACGGGGTATGTGCAGCCCTCCGTTCAGGCGTTGAGAGAAGCAAGGGGAATTGGAACGCGATACCACTACAACAGCATTCGTGTTTGGAACGTCGGTCCCGACGGTGCGGTGACGTTCGGAGATCAAGGGTAATGGTAAAGACCTACGGCGCAGTCGGTATGGTATGCGTGGCTCTGGCGTGCGCCGGCGCCGAGACAGACGATGCCCCCAGCGTGGCCCAGTTCGGATTCGGGCACGAACCGAGCGCTGCGGAGATTGCGGCGTTGGACATCGACGTGATGCCGGACGGAACCGGTCTGCCTGCTGGAAGCGGCACCGTACAGCGCGGCATCGCTCTGTACGACGCCCAATGCGCTTCTTGCCACGGCCCTACCGGCCGCGAGGGGCCGTACGACGTCCTCGTGGGCAGAGTGCCGAACGATGAGTTTCCCTTCGGACGAGACCGTACGGTGAGATCGACCATCGGGAATTATTGGCCGTATGCGACGACACTGTACGACTACATCCTCCGCACGATGCCGTTTGGGAATCCGGGGACGCTGGACGCGGATGAGGTGTACAGTCTCGTTGCGGCTTTATTGCACATGAACGGCATCATTACCGAGGACGCCGTCATGAATGCGGCAACGCTCCCCGCGGTCGTGATGCCCGCGCGGGATCGTTTTGTGGTGGACGATAGAAAAGGAGGCTTGGAAGTCCGCTAGTTGGAAGGGTACTAGGTGGGTTCGGTTGCTGCGGCCTGATGGTCCGGCGTCCACCGAGGCCGAGGGTTGTTACGCGTCGCGATCTCGCGCTCGTGTCCGGTCTCTTCACGAGGATCGGGATGCCCTGCGGCGTCCTTGATCTCTTCGATGATCTGGTACAACCGTGTCTCGATCGCCGCGATTTCCTCTTTGCTTGCTTCGCGGTCACGGAAACCCCGATTCACATCCACGACGGTCCAGTTCAACCGGCTGATCTCGCGCAATAGTTCACGAGTCCACCGGCGCAGGCGGCCAAAACGCCGGCGGGGATGCTCTGCAAGCACGGCATTGCCCGCGGGAAACCGCCGGGCGGCGTAATACAGGGGCCAGGCGATCACCGCCAATAGGAGCATTCCGGCTCTGAGTCGCAGGACGGCGTCGTCGACAAAAAACAACACGACGGCCTCCCCCACCACGCCAAGGAGCATGATGGCAGCGATGCCGTAAACCTGAGTTCTAGTCCCCAGATTCACCATCACCAAATATCCTGCAAGTATCTCATCGAGTGCAACTTACGACGCTTCGGGGGTGTGCCGAAGTGTCGGCGATCACATTGGCTCGTGCGTTCGAGACAAAGGTGTGACGGAGGTCACATTCCGGAGGATTACGACTCGAGATCGCGTCTGACGTCTGCGGCGCGGCGGCGGGTGACGTGGATCGACGTGCCATCGAGTAATGTGAGCGTGGCGGATCCGTCGCCGTTGCTCGTGATGCGCTCGACCAGCTCGACGTTCACCAGCTCCGAGCGGTTGGGGCGGATGAATGCAGAACCCAGTCGCTGTTCGAGATCCGCGAGGGTGTAGTCGGTGAGAAAATCGTCATGTTTTATTCGTGCGCGCACCGTGCCTTGTTCGGCCCGAAAGAGTAGAATGTCGCGGTACGAGACGAGGCGATGGCCACCACCGTCCCGAACCAGTACTCGCGCCGGCGCTCCGGCGGCAGGCTTGAGAGAGGCTCTGAGCTGATGCAGTACGTCATTCGAGAGCTTTTGGCTCCGAGCGCTGTCCCACCGCTCGCGGGCACGTTCGATGGCGCGTTGCAGTTTCGGAAGGGTGACCGGCTTGACCAGGTAATCGATGGCCTCGTGATCGAACGCCTCGAGTGCATACTCGTCGAAGGCGGTTTGGAACACGATGAGCGGTTTCGGTTCGGGTAGGTGCTGCGCCACGTCAAACCCGTCTACCTCCGGCATGGTGATGTCGAGTAGCAGCAGGTCGGGTTTGCGCTCACGCACCAGTTTCAACGCATCGAGCCCGTTGGCTGCCTCACCCACCAATTCGACGTCGAGTTCCGCCAGCATGATCGACAGTCGGCGGCGGGCTGCTCCCTCGTCATCGACGACGAGCACGCGCATGTTACGCCGTCGGTCTGGCGTTAATGGGAATGGTCACCGTGACTGTGGCGCCCTCGCCGTCCGTGACCACGTGAAGATCCGACTCGTCTCCATAGAGCGCATCGAGCCGCTCGCGGAGGTTCCGCAGGCCCGTGCCCTCCTTGAAAAGAGGGAGAAATCCCGCGCCGTCGTCCGCCACCTCGAGAACGAGCGAACCGTTTTGCAGCACGGACCGGATGGTGATCGTTCCGCCGTGCAAGCGTGCGCCGATACCGTGTTTGAGGGAGTTCTCGACCAATGGCTGCAAGGTCATGGGTGGAATCCGTAGCGTTCTCGTGCGGGGATCAATCGACCAGTCGACAGTCAGGCGGTCTCCGAATCGTTGCTTTTCCACCGACAAGTACGCCTTCAGATAATCGACCTCATCGTCGAGGGTGCTCAATGTGCGGCGGGAGCGATCCAACGTGCGCCGCAGCACCTGCGCCAAATTATCAACCGTGGCCTCCGCGGCCGAGGGATTCGATTTGACCAGAGCCGCGACCGTGTTCAGCGCATTGAACAAAAAGTGTGGATTGAGTTGGGCCTGCAATGCGGAAAGCTGCGCTTGGGTGGCGTGACTTTGCGCTTCCGCCGCAACTTGGGCCTGCTCGCGGGCATACCGAAATAAAAATCGTACAGTGTCGCTCACCGTACGCACGGCCATGGCGACGAAGATCGCGTACATGAAGATCGGTAAGATAAGCAACGGTGAGTCGGTGATGGAGGGCAGGAGAATGCCCGTTGCGGCGGCCAGCAGCACACCGGCCGTGACGCTGATGATCGGCAAAACCAGGACGATGTTGTGAAGCTGGCGAACCTGCCCCTCACCATGGAGTTTGGCCGTGAACTGAAGACACGACGTCCAAATCCTCCGGAACAGATCGTTGGCGGTGGACGCGGTTGCGCGGCGTCGGGATTTGGATTCGGACGCCGCGTGAAGCACGGCGGCGAGACTCCATAACAGCAAACCCGCGTTGCCCAGAATGAGACTCCACACTTGAACGGAGGCCGTCGGTTGGTTCGAACCAACCAGGTCCATCACCACCGAGGCCGTGAGGAGAATGAGCAGTACCGGCATGAGCGTCACGAACACCTTGGTCCGTGCCGGCGCGGCGCGAAGGACGCCCGTGATGATCGACCACAAACTCTGCTCTTGCTTCACATCCGGCCTCCAAAAAGACGCGCCTCAAATAGAGTCATCTGTCTCAGGGGCGGCGGAAAACCCACCCCTCTAATGACCGGTTAAATCTTCAGGGTGACCGGTCCTCTCACCGCCTGATCTACATGACTATGCGCGCGAATCCAAATCTATATAGTTTGACTTCACTAGTGACGCGGCCCGTCCTTACGCTGGTAGGCAGGCAGACCTACCTTGGTACCGACGGGCAGCAATCCTGATCCGTGGAGGACGGAATGATGCGCCGAACGATCCTCGGGGTAGCCGTGTGGAGTGTGGTGCTTGGGCCCGGCCCGGCATCGGCACAACAGGAAACGGTTCATCGCGTTCTCGTAAGCGGGGTCATCGAACTCGGTTTGGCTCCGTTCGTTGCCCGTGCGATTCGTGAGGCCGAAGAAGCGGGTGCCCCCGCTATCATTTTGGAACTCGAGACTCCGGGCGGGCGAGTCGATGCGGCGCAGCAAATCGTGAAAGCCGTCTCCCACGCCACCATTCCCGTGTATGCCTACGTCAACGCCCACGCCTGGAGTGCGGGCGCGATGATTGCGTTGGCCGCCGATTCCATTTACATGGGGCCGGTCTCCTCGATTGGCGCGGCCACACCCGTGGACGGCGCCGGCGTGAAGGCCTCAGAAAAAATCGTGAGCGCCCTGCGTGGAGAGTTTCGTGCACTGGCCGAGGCACGGGGGCTCAACCCGCGGCTTGCCGAAGCGATGGTTGACGAATCCGTGGAGGTGGAGGGCGTCGTCGAAGAGGGTAAACTGCTCACGCTGACGGGGAACGAGGCGGTGGAACTCGGGTTTGCGGCTGCCGAAGTCTCGAGCCTCGACGATCTCCTCGCTCGCGTGGGCCTGGCCGATGTGCCAGTGCAGACCGCCTCCATCAATTGGGCCGAACGTCTCGTACGCTTTCTCTCGCATCCGATCGTTGCGCCTATCCTCTTGTCGCTGGGAACGCTCGGACTGATCATCGAGATCAAGACGCCGTCATTCGGATTGGCCGGCTTCGTGGGTTTGAGCTCGTTTGCGGCGTTTTTCGGAAGCCACCTGCTCATCGGGCTGGCGGGATGGGAAGAAGTCATCCTGCTGGGGGCGGGACTCATCGCCTTGGGCATCGAGGTGTTCGTGGTCCCCGGCTTCGGGATTGCCGGCGCCATCAGTATCTTGTGCATCGGTGGCGCGGTGTTCCTCGCCTTGATTGGCAACCTCCCCACCTGGGGCGACGTGACCCGCGCCAGCGGCATCATCTCGACGACGGGGATCATGGTGATCGCGTCGATCTACCTGCTCGTGAAACAGTTGCCCCAACGCGGGCGGGGCATCTTCTTGATGGCAGCGACTGACAAAGCCACCGGCTACGTCTCGGCGCCCACCCGCGAGGATCTTGTTGGAGCCGTAGGTGTGGCAACCACGGCTCTGCGTCCGTCGGGCACGGCGATAATCGAGGACGAGCGGCTCGATGTTGTCTCGGAGGCGGGCTTCATCGAAGAAGGCCAACGTGTCAGAGTCGTGCGGTCCGAGGGGTATCGCCACGTTGTAGAGCCGGCGTAGAGGCGCCCGCCGCACCACATTTTAGAACAGAGGCATTGAATGGATTTCCTCGAAATCTTGGGGCCAGTAGCGATTTTCTTCCTGTTCGTCGGCGTCATTCTCCTTTGGATGCTGTTCAGCTTTGTCCCGGTCAGGTTGTGGATCGAGGCCTGGGCGGCTGGCGTGCGTGTCACGCTCGGGACTCTCATCGGAATGCGGCTGCGCAAGGTGCTCCCGGCCGGCGTTGTGCGACCGTTGATCAACGCGACAAAGGCGGGACTGAAACTGGATATCAACTCACTGGAGGCTCACTACCTGGCAGGGGGCGACGTCCACAACGTCGTACGCGCGCTGATCTCGGCGGACAAGGCTGGTATCGGGCTGGCGTTCCAGCAAGCCGCGGCGATCGACCTTGCCGGCCGCGACGTACACGAGGCCGTGCAGGTGTCGGTCAACCCGAAGGTGATTACGACGCCGAGAGTCGCCGCGATGGCAAAGGACGGTATTCAACTCATCGCGACATCGCGCGTCACCGTGCGTGCCAACATTCAACGACTGGTTGGTGGTGCGGGAGAAGAGACGATTCTGGCCCGGGTGGGTGAGGGAATCGTGTCGACCATCGGATCTTCCGACGGACACAAGGCGGTGCTGGAGAACCCGGACAAGATCTCGAAGACCGTCCTCGCCAAAGGGCTCGATGCTGGAACAGCCTATGAGATTCTGTCCATCGACATCGCCGATGTGGACGTTGGTAAGAACATCGGCGCCGAGCTGCAGACCGACCAGGCGGAGGCCGACAAGCGCATCGCGCAGGCGAGAGCGGAGCAGCGCCGCGCCATGGCGGTCGCCGAGGAGCAGGAGATGAAAGCCCGTGTGCAGGAGATGCGGGCCAAGGTCGTCGAAGCCGAAGCCGAGGTACCGCTCGCAATGGCCGATGCATTGCGAAGCGGCAAGCTGGGCATCATGGACTTGCTGCGTTATCGCAACGTCGAGAGTGACACGGCCATGCGCCGGAGCCTCGCCGGCGAGACCGAGACCGAGACCAAGCAAGAGGAGGAGTAACCGACAGTGGATATCGGCGACCTTCTGATCCTGATCTTCATCGTATCGGGCATCCTGTCATCGCTGGCGGGCAGTAAGAAAAAGAAACAGCAGTCGCGCCAACCGCAGCGGCGCCCACAACCGCGACCCACTCGCCCACCGAGCCGTGAGGGCGTCCGGAGCAGGCCCTCGCTCGACCCGTCGCCCTCGGGACCCGCCCCCACGCAAATGGAGGAGATCCTTCGGCAACTCGGCCTCGAGGTCGAGCCGGAGATAGAGGAGCTGGAAGTCGCCGTCGAACGAGAGGCCGAAGAGGCAGCACGGTACGATGCCGTTCGTCGCGAGCTTCCGAGGGTCGTGTCTCTCGAAAAACCGGTGCCACGCACCGTGGTGCCGGATTCCGAGGTTCGCCACACCGAGTTTCACGACCAATACATCGACGCGTTCGAACAGACACGTATCGAACGTCCCACCTCGCGCGCCAAAGGCCTGCTCAATCCGCAGAGCCTGCGACAGGCGATGCTCTTGCGCGAGATCTTGGGTACACCGAAGGGACTGAGATGAATATCGAATATCCAATATCGAATGTTCAATATCCAACGTTCGATATTCAATATTCAGTATTCAATATTCATGGCTGACTCTCCCTATCTGACCGAAGAACACCACCAGGTCCGCGAGATGGTGCGCGAGTTCGCGGAAAAAGAAGTGCGGCCCATTGCACGCGAACACGATCTGGACAGCAAGTTTCCATGGGAGACGGTCAAGCGGATGGGCGAGCTTGGCTTGATGGGGGCTCTATGGCCCGAGGAGCTCGGCGGATCGGGCCTCGATTACCTCTCGTATCTCATCATCATCGAGGAGCTGGCCCGTGTGGACGTGAGCCACGGCCTGACGGTGTCCGCGCACACGACGCTGGGCACCTCGCCCATCGTGAATTTCGGCACCGACGAACAGAAGAAGCGGTTCGTTCCGCTGTTGGCATCCGGGCAAGTGATCGGGGGGTTCGGGCTGACCGAGGCCGGTGCCGGGTCGGATGCGGGAGGCACCGCGACCGTCGCCGAAGAAAAGAGTGACCACTTCGTGATCAACGGCGCCAAGCTGTTCATCACGCATGCGGGCGTCGGGGAGATATTCTGCGTTACCGTCCGGACGGAAAAGAATCCGGCCAAGCGCAACGATGGAATCACGTCTTTTATCGTAACGAAGGACACGGTGGATCTCGATCGCGCCGTCGAGCTGGGCGTGGGGCATGCCGAAGACTTGCCAAAAACCCCGGGCGTTCGAGCGGGCAAGAAGGAAGACAAGCTGGGGTGGCGCGCCTCGGATACGCGCGAGCTGATTCTCGAAGACGCCATCGTGCCCAAGGAGAACATGCTCGGCGAGCGGGGCATGGGGTTCGTGAACTTCCTGAAGACATTGGATTCGGGTCGAATCGGCATTGGGGCGCTCTCCCTCGGACTGGCCGAAGGCGCTTTACAGGAAAGCGTGAAATACACGTCCGAGCGACACCAGTTTGGAAAGCCGGTGGCGTCTTTTCAGGGAGTGCACTTCCAGCTGGCCGACATGGCCACGGAAATCGAAGCTGCCCGGCACCTGGTCTACCACGCGGGTTGGCTCAAGCAAAACGGCAAGCCGTATAAGAAGGAAGGCGCCATGGCCAAGCTGTTTGCCTCGGAGTTGTGTATGAGGGCGTCCACGACGGCCGTCCAACTCCACGGCGGATACGGTTACACCACGGAGTATCCGGTTGAGCGGATGATGCGCGACGCCAAGGTGTGCGAAATTGGCGAGGGCACCAGCGAAATCCAGCGGATCGTGATCGCCCGCCATCTGCTGGGCGACCTGATCAAGATGTAGG
>CAYLZR010000079.1:0-7420 GCA_964388145.1 uncultured Gemmatimonadaceae bacterium
GCAATCGGCGAAGTTCTACGCGGCCGACGGCCAGCTCATTCGCGACTTTGGCGAGACACGCACTATCGTGGCCCTGGAAGAGATGGCGCCAGCCATTCCCGCTGCGTTCCTCGCGACCGAAGATCGACGGTTCTTCCAGCACTCGGGCGTGGACTTCCGCGGCTTCGTTCGGCAGTTCCGCAATCTGTTGTTGGGGCGGCGTCTGGCGGGTGGATCGACAGTCACGATGCAGCTCGCTCGGAACGTGTTCACGGAGAAGCTCCCGATGACGGAGCGCAGCATCCAGCGTAAGCTCCGGGAAATACAGGTAGCTCTTGAGCTGGAGCGCACGTATCCCAAGACGCGTATTCTAGAGCTGTACTTGAACCAAATCTTTCTCGGCGGGCGCATCAAAGGGGTAGAGGAAGCCGCGCGCCGATACTTCGGGAAATCATCCTCGGAGGTGAACGTTGCGGAGGCGGCGCTGATTGCCGCGCTCGCTCCTCGTCCGAATGCGTATGAGCCGCGGGGTAATCCCGCGAACGCGCTGCTCCATCGCAACACGGTACTCAATTTGATGCGCGATCAGGGTTACCTCACGGCCGAGGAGGCCGAGCGGTGGAAGGCGTATCCGATCGAGGTGAGTTCGCGTGAAGACTTCATCGATGTCGGCGAGTACTTCGTGGAGTGGGTGCGCAAACAGCTCTATGCCAG
Source organism: uncultured Gemmatimonadaceae bacterium (assembly GCA_964388145.1). Lineage (GTDB taxonomy): Bacteria > Gemmatimonadota > Gemmatimonadetes > Gemmatimonadales > GWC2-71-9 > B3T1B10. The sequence continues at coordinate 694 of CAYLZR010000079.1, forward strand.
ATTCGGCGACGACTTGTTCGATCGTGGCTTTCACGTCTACACGACGCTCGATCTCCAGATGCAACTGGCCGCAGAGCGTGCTCTCGAAAATCGGCTCCGTGAAATAGAGGCCGGGAATCTCCGGCCCGGTGATCCGACTTTCCCGATCCTCCCGTTCCCGCATCAATCCTATCAGGAGATCCACGACAGCCTCGGTGGCGTGGTTGAGTCAGATCGAATGCCCTACCTTCAAGGCGCGCTGATCACGATGGAGGCTCAGAACGGGTACGTGCGGGCGATGGTGGGGGGGAGGAACTACCAAGAATCCAAGTACAACCGCGCGACCCAGGCACTCCGGCAGCCGGGTTCGACGTTTAAGCCGTTCGTGTATTCCGCCGCGATTCGCGCGGGGCGTCCGGCGAGTCACATCATCGTCGATTCGTCCATCAGCATCTTCCAACCCACAACCGGCCAGCCGTGGGAGCCCCGCAACTTCGAAGGCGATTACCGCGGCCCGATGACCTTGCGGCAAGGATTGCGCACGTCGCGCAATCTGATCGCGATCCAGTTGGGACTGGAGTTGGGCGTGAACACGTTCCGTGGCGAGGCGTTGCGATTCAAACTCTCGTCCCCCATTCCAGCCGTTCCCTCGACGGCCATCGGTGGTGGGGTCGTCTATCCTATCGAGATGGTGTCGGCGTACACCGCGTTCGCGACACTCGGCGTCCACGCGGCGCCCATCGGCATCCTGAGGGTCGAAGACGCCGAGGGCAACATCCTTTGGCAACCGCAAGTGCGGACCGAGCGGATCATGGACGTCGAGCACGCCTGGCTCATGAACAACATGATGCAGGAGGTCGTGAACGTAGGGAGCGGCACGGCTTGGGGGGCTGTACGAAATCGTGGACGATTCCCGCGGAGGATTGCCGCCGCGGGCAAGACGGGCACGACGAACGACAGGAGAGACGTCTGGTTTATCGGCTTCACGCCTGAGTTGGTCACGGGCGTGTGGATGGGGTTCGATGCGCCGCAGCGCATCATGGACGCCGCAACGGGTGGAGGCCTCGCCGCCCCCGCGTGGGCGGACTACATGAACGAGGTGTACTCGCGTCGGGTCACCCCGGATTCCACGTTGTGGAAGCGACCGGGAACGCTCATTACGCGGCAGGTGGACAAGTTCACCGGCTTCCTCGCCACCCGTTACTGTCCCATCCAAGAGCGGTATCAAGAATGGTACATTCCCGGCACGGAGCCGACTGAACCGTGCCCGTATCATCCGGATCCATTCCAGTTCGGGATCACCAGCTCGGCCCTAGGGCCTCCCGGAGGATGGAGCGCACAGGCTCACCACGGTGGTGCCGGGCACTGATCGGCTAAAGCTCATCGCGAGCGCCGTCTACCCGGTGTCCGGCCCCGCCATTCTCAACGGGGCCGTTCTTATTGATGAAGACGGCCGCATAGCCGCAGTCGGGTCCGCGGCCGATGTGCCGCAACCCGAGGGCGCGGCCACGTTGCACCTCCCGGACGCGCTCGTCATGCCCGGGTTGGTCAATCTCCACACGCATTTGGAGTTGACCACAATGGGTGGGAGCATCGAAGAAGACGACTTCTTCGCATGGATCCAGCATGTCCGACGTGCCAAACTAGAGTTGCCTCCGGACGACTTCCAAGGCGCGGCGAGACAAGGGGTGCGCGACGCGTGGCGCTGGGGTATCACGGCCGTCGCCGAAACGGGCGATAGCGGCTCGGTGGTCGATGCGCTGACCGAGTTGGGAGGGCGGGGTGTTGTCTACCACGAGGTGTTTGGTCCTCACCCCGACGATGCCGAAGGGTCGCTCGCCCGTCTGGAGCGCACCGTCGGCGAGCTGATCGATCGCGCTGGAGATTCGGTCACGGTCGGTGTGTCGCCACATGCACCGTACACGGTTAGTCGCCCGCTCTATCGACGGACGGTCGAGTTTGCGCGCGCAAACCGCTTGCCGGTGGCCGTCCATATCGCGGAGTCCCATGCGGAGGTCGATTTGGTTACCGGGGGAAAGGGGCCGTTCGCCCATGCCTGGGTCAAACGTGGCATACCGCCGTTTGAGACCTCCCGCTCGCCTATTTCCTTCTTGGATGAGCTGGGCGTGCTCGGGCCCGACCTCTTGGCGATACACGCGGTCCGGGCGGGGCCCGAAGATGCGGTGTTGTTGGCGGATCGTGGGTGCCGGGTCGCTTTGTGTCCCGAGTCCAATCTGCGCCACGGACACGGGTTCCCCCCGATCGCCCAGTTTCACGACGCCGGAGTCTCGCTGGGCTTGGGTACCGATTCCGTCGCCAGCGTGGGATCTCTGGACTTGTTTCGGGAGATGCGGCATGTTCGCGACCGTGGCGGGCTCAGCGCGGAACAGGTCGTGGGTCTGGCCACGTTCGAGGGGGCACGGGCCCTGAATATGGAAGGGGAAATCGGCTCCCTGGATGTCGGGAAATGGGCCGACCTCTGTGTCGTGCGCCTGAACCCCGACGCGCAATCGAGTCCGCGACGGCTGGCCGACTGTATCATCGACACCGTCGGCGACGACATCTTGCAGACCTATGTGGCGGGCCGATGCGTGCACGACGCGCGCGTGCGACATTGAAGGGACGACCATTCACCCTGCTACGATTAGAATGAAAGCCCAACGACACGCCGCCATCATTCGTCTCGTGCAACGCGAGCGGGTCCACAACCAGGAAAAGCTGCGGGAGATCCTCAACGGCGAGGGGATCGAGGTGACCCAGGCCACCCTCTCTCGGGACCTGCGTGACCTCGGCCTAGCCAAGGTCACCGACCCGGCCGGGGGTTCTTTTTACGCGGTTCCGGCCGACCGCCTGGCTCCCTTCCCGCCCGTCGAGCAACTCGCCGCAACCCTTCTCCTCAGTATCGACGGTGTAGGCCCCCTGGCGGTGGTCCGGACCCCGCCGGGGAGCGCCGAAGCCCTTGGAGGCTCGCTCGACCACGCCTCATGGGACGACCTTTTGGGGACCATTGCCGGAGACGACACCCTCCTCCTCATCACCCGCAGTGAGGCGGCCCGGGCCCGAGTGACCCGCCGCCTGAGCGAGCTGGCCGGAATCCGGAGTTGACAGCCCACCAGGGTGTTGTATTTTTATTCACTCAAACGCATAATCTTGCATTCAGCGAGCGTGACGATGGGCCCATTGGTGGTTTTGGCGTATTCCGGCGGTCTCGATACCTCGGCGATCGTGCCTTGGTTGAAGGAGACCTACGACGCACGAGTGCTGTGCTTTGCGGCCAACGTGGGGCAGGGCGCGGGTGAGCTGGCTGGTATAGAGGAGAAGGCCATGCGCTCGGGAGCTGTTGGGTGTGTGGTGAAGGACCTCAGAGAAGAGTTCGTTCGCGACGTCGTCTTTCCCACGATCAAGTCGGGTGCGATCTACGCCCGTCAGTACCTGCTTGGGACGGCCATGGCTCGGCCGGTGATTGCCGCGGCGCAGGTCGCGACCGCAAAAGAGGCCAATGCCGAAACGTTGGCACACGGGTGCACCGGCAAGGGGAATGATCAGGTCCGATTCGAACTGAGTTACGGGATTCTCGCGCCCGAGATGGGCATCATCGCCCCGTGGAGAGAGTGGAGCTTCACCGGGCGCGCGGACCTACTGAGGTACCTGGCACGCCGGGGTATCGAGGTGGACGTGTCGTCGGAGAAGCCGTACTCGCGCGATCGCAACCTCTGGCATTGCTCGCACGAGGGCGGCGTACTCGAGGACCTCTCGAACCCGCCACCTGACGACATATTCTTGATGACGAACCACCCGAGCGATGCGCCCGACACGCCGCAGGACGTGCGCATCGAGTTCGAGCAGGGGGAGCCGGTTTCCGTCGATGGCGTTCCGCTGGGTCCGGTGGCCCTCATCGAGCACCTCAATGCCGTGGCTGGTGCTCACGGGATCGGCCGCGCGGACATAGTGGAAGACCGCCTCGTGGGCATGAAGTCTCGCGGCGTGTATGAAACGCCCGCAGGCACGATATTGCGGGCCGCTCATCGCGAGCTCGAACAGATTGTGCTCGATCGGCGGACGCTCAGCTTGAAGGATCAGTTAGCCCCGCGATATGCGGACCTGCTTTATGAAGGCCGGTGGTGGACCGGTGAGCGCGAGGCGATGGATGCCTTGTTTGCGAGCACCCAGCAACGTGTGACGGGCGACATCGAGTTACGCCTGTTCAAAGGCAACTCGACGGTACGGTCGCGCCGGAGCCCATTTAGCCTCTATTCGGCTGCGCATGTTACGTTCGAGACGGACGATGTGTACAATCAGGCGGACGCGGGTGCCTTCATCCGGTTGTACGGCTTGCAGGAGCGGCTGGCATCGGAACTGCGCAGGACCGAGGAGAATGCACTGGTGTGACGCCCAATCGTGACTCCAAGCGCGACGCATCTTCGTCCGCCTCACATCACATGTGGGGCGGGCGTTTTCGTACGCCACCCGACAAAGCGCTCGCTGCGCTGAACGACAGTCTTTCGGTCGATCGGCGCCTATGGATGCAAGACATTCGTGGGAGTAAGGCGTGGGTGACGGCGTTACACGAGGCGTCCGTGCTCGACGCGGATGAGCGCGCCGCCTTGCACGACGGCCTCGACCGGGTTGGCGAGCGTCTGGCCGGTGGCGCAGAGACCGACGCCACGGACGAAGACATTCACACACTGGTCGAGCGTCTGTTGTACGAGGAGGTCGGCGACGTTGCGGGAAAGCTTCACACCGGACGCTCGCGCAACGACCAGGTCGTCACCGATCTGCGTTTGTGGTGTCTCGACGCGATCGAGGCGCTGGACGAGCAGATTGCGGCCCTCGGCACGGCACTTGTGGAGCAGGGACGCAGCGGCGTGGACATGTTGCTTCCGGGATACACGCACGGACAACAGGCGCAGCCGGTTCGTTGGGCGTATGTGATGGCCGCTCACGCGTGGCCACTCGTGCGCGATCGGGAGCGGTTGGGAGAACTCGCCCAGCGCGTAGCGGTGATGCCTCTGGGATCGGGCGCGCTCGCGGGATCTGGCGTGGCGGTGAATCGTGAACGGTTGTGCGAGCTGCTCGGTTTTCGCGCTATATCCCAGAATGCACTCGATGCCACCGGCGATCGTGACTTTGTGGCAGAGATGATATTCGTCGCGACGTTGCTTGCGACGCACATCTCGCGGTTGGGTGGTGAGTTGGTCACCTACTCTTCAACTGAGTACGGATTCATCCGGTTGAGTGACGCCTTCTCCACCGGGTCGAGCCTGCTTCCCCAGAAGCGCAACCCTGACGTCTTCGAGCTTGCTCGAGCCAAGGCGGCGCGCACGCTCGGCGACCTGGTGGCGATGCTCGGAACGATGCGTGCGTTGCCGGCCGGATACTCGAAGGATCTGCAAGAAGACAAGACCGTGTTGTTCGACGCGGTCGATACGATGTTGGTCACGCTTCCGGCGGTGCGCGGTGCAATAGAAACCATGGAGCCGGTACCGGATCGGATGCGATCGGTATTACAGGAGACGCTGCTGGCGACCGACATTGCCGACGAACTGGTCAACACCGGGATTCCGTTTCGCGAGGCCCACGGTTTGACGGGGCAACTCGTGCGTGAGGCCGAGAGCCTTGGCGTGCCGTTGCGTGAAGTCTCGAGCGAACAGACCGAGAAAATCCACGACGCGCTACCAGCCATTCTCGAGGGATTGGGATCGTTTGAAGATTCCGTTGAGCGGAGGCGTACCGTCGGGGGAACATCGAGAGCATCGGTCGAATCGCAACTCGATGACTTGGAGCGGATCTTTTCGGGCTAGATCCTAGTCTTGGAGGTCTCCCAACATTTGTTCAAAATCTGGTTCTTCCCACCGAAAGCGGTGGGGATCGACCGCATCGCGAACGATCGCGAGCAACTCCGAAATCTGGTCCGCAAACGGTTCCTCGAAGTCCTCTTCCCGAAAGACCTCCTCCGCCCAGGCGGCGAGATCCTCGAGCGTCAGGAGACCTTCGACATGCAGTTCGATCTGCGATTTCAGGTCGTCACGCGTCAGCATATGTACATGGGGCCGGTGTTTCGGTCTGAAGCCAGAAGCTGTGGTCTTGCAATAACTTACGGCACTTGATAGTATACCTACGAACTCGACTTGGACCCGCCCTTCTGAACCCTGCGGCGGGCTTTGTGTCATATGGGGTTGCACGCACGTTGTTTGGCACTCAACACGTCCTTTGAGCCGTTGACCCTGGTTCCGGTTCGGCGGGCCTTGCGCTTGATCATCGACGGCAAGGCCGAGATCGTCGAAGCCGACGGGGGACGGTTTTTCCGTAGCGAGCATCTGACCATTCCTCGGCCGAGCGTCATTCGGCTCGTTGCGTTCGTGCACGTTCCCCGAAAGTTCCGTCGCCAAGTCACCAACACGTTCCTCTTTGCGCGGGACCGGTATCGCTGCCAATATTGCGGCCGATCGGCCGATCAGTTCCGGGAGCGGGAGTGTCTTACCCGCGACCACCTCGTTCCCCTCTCGCGTGGCGGCACGAACCACTGGTCAAACGTTACCACGTCTTGTTCGACGTGCAACACGCGCAAGGGAAATCGACTTCCGGAAGAGTGCGGGATGCACCCGCGCAGGGTGCCCCACGAGCCGCATTTTGTTCATCTCGCCTGGGCCGTACGGCGTTTGACGCCGACACAGTCGAAGTACATCCAGATGTTCTACGGCCGGGATACACTCGCGCAGATTTCTCGACTGTAACATCCCCGCCGCAC
>CAYLZR010000079.1:7520-9008 GCA_964388145.1 uncultured Gemmatimonadaceae bacterium
GAAGGGGCAGTGGTGAGTCGGGGTAGGGTCCGCTATTGTTAACGGCTAGCATTCTTGTGACAGAGGAGATTTGGCGACCTATCACCTAGCCGAGATCTTCGCGCAGCAGGCGGAGAAGAGCCCTAATCGGGAGTGCCTCATATTTGAGGCGCGGCGAATGACGTATGGCCAGGTGGACCAGGAAGCCAGGGCGCTCCAGGCGGCGCTCAGCGAGTTCGGCATTGGCTCGGGCGACGCGGTTGCGGTCCAACTCACGAACCGGCCCGAGTGGGTGATATGCCTGCTGGCGGTCGCCCGTTTGGGGGCGGTCATCGTCCCCATCGATCCCTCAGTGAGCGACCACGAACTCAAGTACCAATTGAGGCATACCGAAGCGAGCGTGTTGGTGGTCGCCGAATCGGACGATCTCGATCCGATCGAGGCGTTTGAGGAACTCATCACGGACTTACCCGATCTTCAGTACCTCATCACGGTCGGCGATGAGGATCGCTGGTACGACGATCGGGTCTTTCGATTCCGTGACCTCGTGTCTGGCGGTCGCCGAACCCCGCTCGCGGTTGAGGACCTGGACCCCGCCGCGGCTCCGTTGGCGATCATCTACACCTCGGGCACCATGGGAAAGCCGAAGGGGGTCGTGCTGACGCACCGGAACCTGGTGTTGACGGCGATCCGGACCATGGAGGCCCTCGCGCCCACTGATAATGAAGTGGTCATCTGCGCCGTCCCGTTGACCACTGTGTTCGGGGCGCACGTCGCCATCTCCGCGTTTGTCATCGGCGCGACAATCGTGCTGCTCGATCGGTTCAAGTCCACCGCGGCATTGGACGCGATCGAGCGAGAAGGGGTCACTATCTGTCACGGGGTACCGACCATGTTCCAGCTTCTGATGCGCGACGCATCGTTCGAGAGCCGGGACCTCTCCACTGTTCGAACCGGCATCGTAGCCGGGAGCCCGGTCTCTGCGGACTTGGTGCGACGGGTTCGACAGTGGAATGACGTGCAGATCGCCTACGGCCTGACAGAAACGGGACCGACGGTGACGATCACGCGGTTCGGAGATCCTCCGGACGCGCGCGACACCACCGTGGGCCGGCCGATCGAGGGCGTCGACTTGAAGATTGTCGACATGAAGACCCAAGCCCTCCACGGACCTGAGGCTGCGGGCGAGCTCGCGGTGAAGGGACCCAACGTCATGGCGGGATATTACCGCATGCCGTCGGAGACCGAACGGTCGTTCACACCCGAAGGATACTTTCTCACCGGAGACCTTGCCGTCACGGATGAGAACGGGTTTGTCACGATCGTTGGCCGCCGCAAAGAGATGATCATTCGTGGCGGCTACAACGTTTATCCGCGCGAGGTGGAGGACATCCTCCGCACGCACCCTGGTGTCGACGATGTCTGCGTTTTTGGGATTCCCAACGAGATTCTCGGGGAACTCATTGGTGCCGGCGTCGTCCCGGTCGAAGGCGCTATCGTCACAGGTGA
>CAYLZR010000080.1:0-8922 GCA_964388145.1 uncultured Gemmatimonadaceae bacterium
GCGACACCGGCCTCGGCAAAGGCGCGCCGTGCTGCGGCTGCATGCTTGGGATCGCGCTCAATCGTGGTGAGTCGGCCGTCGGGAGGAAGGGCCCGGGCGATCCAAATTCCGCTGTAACCTCCGAGCGTGCCGATTTCGAGCACGCGTCGTGCACCGACAGCCCGTAGCAGGACAAACAACAACTTCCCCTCGTCGGGGGAAATATGAATCGCGGGTAGATTTTCCGCCTCGTGCCGCAGGCGAGCCGTTTCGAGAGCGGCGTCTTCAGGGGCAAACAGCTCGCGAATATATCCGAGGCTCGATTCGTTTGGTATCATCTGCCGGTCGGAGGCATCATGGCCGCAAAGTCGACGCGATATACACCCACTTGCCATTCACCATCGTGCGGAGCACACGAACATCCTTGATCGCGTCCGGATCGATCTCGAAGAGGTTTTGTGACAACACCGTGAGATCGGCCATGTAACCCGGCGCGAGTTTGCCCTTCACGTCTTCTTCGAACGCGGCATACGCGCCGTTGATGGTGTGGGCTTCGAGCGCCTCTTGCACGGTCAAACGCTGCGCAGGGTACCAACCGCCTTCTGGAAGTCCATCCAGCGTTTTTCGCGTCACGGCCGCGTAGATCATCTGCATGGGGTCGGTTGGGTACCATGCCGCGTTGGTTCCCGGCCAATCAGAGCCGAACACGAGCAAGGCCCCGCCGTCCTTCAGCGAGCGGAAGGCATATGCGCCGATGGAACGCTCACCGATGCGGTCTTCCATCCACCGCATGTCGTCGATCGCGTGAAACGGATTGATCTCAGCGATAACACCCAGCTCGCCAAATCGTGCGAAGTCGTCCGGCTCCACCACCTGAGCGTGCACCATCCGGAAACGCCGGTCACGTGGGCCGTTCACCGCCGTGGCCATTTCGACCATGTCGAGCAGCGTGTCGACCGCCAGATCGCCGATGGCGTGAATCGTTGCTGTGAGCCCCGCGGCGTCCGCCGACAGAATGAGGTTCTCCATGTTTCCGGGTGGCGACATCATGGTACGCCACCGGCCATGGTTCTCCGGAGTGTGGTCGTACGGCTCGCGGAACATCGCGGTCGAATTGCCCATGATCCCGTCGACGAAACCCTTCAACCCGCAGATGTTGATCCACTCACCACCGTAATTGTTTTGGATACCGACCGCGGCGAGTTGCTCCCATTTGTCGAGCGTTGGCCTCGTGCACACCCGCACGGTCAACGAGTCGTGGTCGCGGAGGTACTGGAACTGACCCATCTGCTCGGACCCGGTGATATCGTGAATCGTCGTGACGCCGTGCCGCGCAAGGTCATGCAACGCCAAATGGTTTTCCGCGAGTCGCTGTTCGAAAGACGCTGGGGGCACCGCACTCCTGACTCGAGACAGCTCTTCGCCCGAGAGCAGACCGTCGTGACCCGCCGGATTGATCCCGGCCGCGCGGAGCGCCGCCGAGTTGGCGAGGTACTGCGAGCGGTCCCATTTGTTGACGAAAGCGGGCCGGTTGGGGATGACCTCGTCGAGCACCTCCTTCGACGGGACCCAGGTTGTTTCGAGATCGTACGCCCCCCAATCCCCGCGCAACATCCACGAACCCGCCGGCAGCCTGTCGTCGGCCTCGGACAGCCTTCGTCTGAACGACGCGTCGTCCGACACGTCGAGCAGGTTCGCACCAAGAAGCAACGCACCCGCACGGTTGAAGTGGGTGTGTCCGTCGATGAACCCGGGGGTGACGAAGGCACCGGTCAAGTCCATCCGATCGACGTCCGCTCCCACCGCCGCAAAGACTTCGTCTTCCGACCCGACCGCGAGAATTCTTCCACCACGGAGCGCGATGGCCTCCGCCCACGGGGCAGCCGAGTCGCCAGTCCACAAGCGCCCGTTGACGAGCACGCTTATCCGCTCGTTGGCAACCTGCTGCGCGGTTGCTGGCGCAAAGGCGCCCCACGCTACGATCACGGAGATGACGAACGGCACTACTCGCCGGCGGAAAGAGATCATTACACTCTCGCCATTCTCGTGGACCTATTGTCGCGCGACGCCAGCCTCTCGCTCGCTCGACTTGACTCCACGCAGGTTATTGATGAAGAGCACGAGACGTTTTAGCGCCTTGCGAATCTGCTGCTCTGACGCGGCAAACGACAATCGCACCCAGCGATCGTCACCAAAGGCCTCACCCGGAACGAGCGCCACACCACCATCGGCGATCAGTCGCTGACAAAACGTGACCCCGTCGTTGATCTCTCCACCGAAACACGCGTCGACGCGGAAAAAGAGATAGAACGCTCCAAGGGGCTCGACGAACTCAAATCCTGGAAGATGCTCGCGGAAATATTCCACGACAATCTCGCGGCGGCGGTGAAACTGTTGCACCATGTTCTTCACTTCGGCTTCCACTCGCTCATCCGAAAAAGCAACGGCGGCGGCGTACTGTGCCGGATGGTTGGCCCCGCTCGTCGTGTGACTCTGTAGCGCAGCCATGGCGCGGGCCACTTCGGTGGGCGCCAATGCCAATCCGATGCGCCATCCCGTCATGGCGTACGCTTTCGAGGCGCCATAAATCACGACCACGCGCGACAGAAGTTCGTCCGGAAGATCGAGCACCGAGGGCGCGGGACCGGGCGCGTAGTGAATGCGGCGATAGATCTCGTCCGAGATTACCCAAAGGTTCCGACGGTGCGCCCACTCGGCGATCGCGCGCAACTCGGACTGCGTGTACACCGCACCTGTGGGATTGTTGGGGGTGCACAGCAACAACCCTTTCGTATTGACGTCCGACGCCGCCTCGAGATCGTCAACACTGACCTTGAGACTGAACTCGGGATCGCCAGGCACCATCACCGGGTTGGCACGCGCCAAATGGATCATCTGCGGATACGACACCCACGATGGCGTGGGGATCAGCACACTGTCGTGAGGTCCAAACAAGGTGAAGCAGGTGTTGAAGAGCGATTGTTTCGCCCCGGTCGAGACCACGATGTTATCCGCGTTGACCGGACGCCCCCCGGACAACACCGACAAATGGCTCGCCGCGGCGGCGCGGAGGTCGAGTATACCCGCGTTCGGCGGATAGTGGGTTTTCCCGTCTTGAATCGCTCGGATCGCTGCATCGGCCGCCACGCGTGGCGTATCGAAGTCGGGCTCTCCCGCCGAAAGATCGATGATATCCTCGCCGGCCGCGCGGAGACGGTTTGCCTCTTGCGTGACGGCAAGCGTCGCGGACGGTTGCAGTCGCCGGATGTTGCGCGAGCGCGTGAACCCGGAATCGCTCGAACTGGTCATTTCACTCCGTTGGGTCGAGACCGATCATGGATCGATTGCCACGTTATAAGTCGTGAGAAACTCGATGAACTTGGAGATGTCCACGATCGTATTTCCAATATACCGGATCGTATGGGAATCGACCTGCTCCACGATTGGCAGATACGACATCACCTGCGCGGGTCGGTAACTCTTGAACCGAACGTCGAGCGTAACCGGTACGCTCATGACGAACGGCTCGAACGAATCGAGGCGCGCGATAGCCGCGGTCACCTTCGCCCCGATTAGTTTGTATGCCGCAGCGGGCGTGAGCGTGCGAGCAGAATGAAAGCCGTAGTTCCACTTCACCACCGCGCCCTCGATGTCACCAATGATTTCCTGCGCCTCCGCCACCGCGGCGTCGTCTCCCGAGATCATGATGACCGGGACGCCGAAGTGACCGGCGATCGCCGCACTGATGCCCGCTTCGGGTACCGATCGCCCGTTGAGCCGCACGTCGGCCAGTCGCGCACTCGAAATGGTGTGCGCCCGCACACCGGCGGTGTTGTGCGTGCCGGAGTGGTATCCGAGGAAGATCGCCGCGTCGAACGTCTCGTCGATGCCTTGCATCATCATCAGGGGACGGGGCCACGAACGAACGATCATGACGTCCTCGGGGAGCATTTCGATAAGGATGTTTTCGCCGTTGCCGTGGGAATCGCTAACCAACACTTCCGTCGCGCCGGCAGCCTTCGCTGCGTCGATTGCTGCCAAGACCTCCCGCGTCATGAACTCGCGAAACCGACCGTACTCGAATCCGCTCGGTCCAAGCTGATCGCCCGTGACCACACCGACGACTCCCTCCATGTCGGCGGAGATATAGATCTTGAGACCGTCGCGCTGTGCCTCCGCGGTCCCAACGAGACCCAAGGTCAGTCCCAAAACACCAATCGTTCGTATAGAGCTGTGTATTCTCACGTAACAATCTCCCTTTCTAAGGACGGAAGGACGGTAGGACGGTAACGAAAGGCGGTAGGGCGGTAAGGCGGTAGGGCGGTACCCCACCCGATCCCGTGGCGCGGCTCACGTTGCACGACTCATGACTCACGACTCACGACTCACGGCTCACGGCTCACGGATCACCCCATACTTCCTCAGAATCTCGGCCGTCTCATCGAGCGGAAGCGCCTCGGTGGTACCCCGATGGCCCCGTACCGTCGTCGCAAGAAAAATCGAATTGTAAATGGCCTCTTCGGTCGCCTCGATCACAGCCTGGAAAAGCGGGCTCATGCCATTATTGCCTACGGGATCGTGGTTGGGCAGATCGGAGACCATCACCGAAGAGAATGCGATCACATAATCACCCGAGCCATTGCTCATCGAGCTCCCGGTGCGGGCGAGACCGGCCAGAGCGCGGCGCGCGAGCCGCTCCAGGTTGCGGAACCTGAGGGGCGCGTCGGTAGCCACTACGATCATGATGGAGCCATCTCCGCCGGTCCCGTCGGCGGCGATAGCGTCACCCACCGCATCGCCGCGTCTCCCCGTGCGGAGGTAATACCTTCCCAATTCCTGTCCCACCGGGGCGCCCCGCACCGAAAGCACACCACCGAAATTCGACTGGACCAACACCCCAACGGTGTAGCCGCCCATCTCCGCCGGGATTCGACGGCTGGATGTACCGATGCCCCCCTTCCACCCAAAGGCCCGCGTTCCCCGACCGGCCCCAACACTCCCCTGCTCCACTGCCCCCAATCTCGCGTCGTTGATCGCGCCCAAGACATCCGCTTCTTTCACCGGCCGAGCCCGAATGTCACTCAGGAACCCGTCGTTCGTCTCCCCCACCACGACGTTGGCCGAACGGACGTTCTCGTTTCCCGGAAGCCCCAGCAGGTACGTCAGGACCGCGTCGGCCACCCGCGGAACGCACAGGGTGCAGGTCAGCACCACCGGCGACTCCAGCTCTCCCAATTCTCGGACCTGCGTATAGCCGACCAACTTGCCGAATCCGTTGCCCACCACCACCGCGGCCGGCACTTTTCCGCGGAAGATGTTTTCTCCGTGCGGGAGAATGGCTGTGACACCCGTGTTGACGGAGTCGCCGCTCGTAATGGTCACCTGGCCGACGCGCACCCCGGCCACGTCAGTAATCGCATTGAGCGGTCCGGTCGGCAAGACGCCCACCACGACGCCCATTTCTCGTGGGCTTTGCCGGACCTGGGCCTCACCCTTTCCGGATGCCAACGTGCACGCCGCCAAGCCGAACAGGCCCGCCCACCAATTCAGCCCAGGATTGACCATGTCATTTCTCCAAGCTCGTGTGAGTACCCACTTCGCAGAGGCGAACCAATCCCGCCGGGCGTTGCGCCCAACTCGGGGCCAAGCTAGCATGATGCCACGGCACCGGCCACGTGCCGTTTCTTTGACAATCGAGGGACCGTGTCTTGGGTTTTTTCACCGGCTTTTGACGCCGAACATCGGGCTGCGATGGAGCACGGCCAGCCCATTGTTTACGTCTGCCCCCCGGCAGGCTGGGCGCTCGCCCCGCTGTTCGAAGCCCTGCCGGACACCGGAGAACAGCACCTCGGGACACTCGTTCTCGCCCCCGAGGCCGGGGACGTCCTCGATACGGCGAACGCCCTCCACACCTCGTCCCCCGCCCCGTCACGCCGCATCCATCCCCTCACGGGCCTCGCGCGAACGGAAAAACTCCTGCGGGCGGGCGCGGTCGACACGTTGGTCGCCACCCCGGCCGACGCGCTCTACCTGGTGCGCCGGGCCACCCTCAAGGCGGATCAGCTGCAACGGTTGGCTGTGGTGTGGCCCGAGGCCATGGCCACCGTGGGGTGTCTGGACGACGCCGAAACCATACTCGGCGACGCCGCCAATGCACAGCGCATCATCGTCACCATCGACGAGAGGGCCGTCGCAGATTTCGTCGAGCGACACGCGCGGCGCGCACCGACCGCCGTGCTTTCGCGGATACCCGAAGACGGCGTTCACGACGTCCAGTTCGCAGTCGTCGAGCCACATGCCCGGGTGACGGCAGCCCGAGCCGCGTTGGACATCCTCGGTGCGACGACGGCCGTGGTGTGGGATCCGGTAGACGGCGCCAAATGGACGAAGCTGGCCGACCCCGACCTCGCTCTCATTTCGGAAACGGATGTGACACACGCCGACATGCTTATCGCGTCCGACCTGCCGTCCGTGGAGGCACTGGCCGCCTTCAGTGAGTTCGCCGATCGCGTTCTGGTGTTCGTCCGTGCCTCGCAGATTGCTTATCTGACACGGATCACGTCAACGATCAAACCGTTGCGACTTCCCGGTCACACCGACCGCGTGCGATCGGAAGCGGAGCGACTACGCAATGAGGTGCGCAGACAGTTGGAGCACGGCGACCTGTCCACCGCGTTGCTGGCCATCGAGCCATTACTCGAGGAATACGATCCGGCCCTCATTGCAGCCGCCGCGCTTTCGGGACGGCTCGAAACGATGCCCGCGTATGAAGACGCAGCGGCACCACCGACGGACACCGCCACATGGACCAAGCTCTTTGTGACGGCCGGCCGTCGCGATCGGGTAGGCGCTCGCGAAATCGTCGGTGCGATACTCGGGACGGAGGGCATCGAGCGCACCGATGTGGGACGGATTGACGTGAAGGAGAGTTTTTCGCTCGTGGAGATACGACCGGAACTCGCCGATCGGGCCATCCGTTGTTTGACCGGCGAGAAGATAGGTGGACGTCGCGTGACGGTCCGGTTGGACCGTCACGAGTCCTCGGAGAAGAACCGGTCGGACAGAGCCGACCTATAGTTACTTGTTCAGCGCGTCTTTCAGAACTTGCCCGGCCTTGAAGGCGGGCACCTTGGCTGCCTTGATCTGAATCGGCGCCCCGGTCCGCGGGTCCCGACCTGTTCTCGCCGCACGATCCCGAACCTGGAATGTGCCGAAGCCAGTGATCTGCACTCGGCCGCCCGAACGCATCTCGCCGGCAATGACCCCGTCGCCGCTGAACAGCGCGTCGACCGCGCGTTGTGCGTCGGCCTTGGAAAGGTTGGCACGGCTGGCGAGCGATTCGATCAGTTCGACTTTATTCACCCGGTACCCCCCCGGCTGTGGTGGCTCAAATGCCACGCAGGTTTGTGAAGAGTGACGTCGTCTGGTCAGCAATATGGACGGAACGGGCGGAACCGCAAGCGGGTTGATTCCGCACGGGCGTCCGGCTAACCTGTCGACAATCTCAAACGCGGGGCACCGTGGCGATGTATCATGGGTCACAACGCGGGTGGATAGAGGTGATCGCCGGTGTCATGTTCAGCGGCAAGAGCGAGGAGTTGATTCGCCGTATCCGTCGCGCGACCATCGCGCGCAAACGCGTGCAGGTCTTCAAATCCCATCTCGACGATCGCTATAGCACCCGATCGGCAGTCGCTTTTCGCGGTGAGCCCTTCGCCGCCATGCCGGCCCTCATGGCACTCGCAGAATCGGTGGACAAGCTCTACGCGATTTGCGTCGTGTGCGGAGGCCCGGCGTGCCGCAACCAGCGTCTCGTGAACCGGCAACCCGCTCCATACGACTCCCCCACGATTCTCATCGGCGGTACCGAAACCTACGAGGCTCGATGCCGGCACTGCCACGAGGTTCCCGTTATAGCCGCCGGACAGACTCAGCTCTTTCAAGACCAGCACTCGTGAGATGTTCAACGTCGGCCTGACCGGAAACGTCGCCGCAGGCAAGTCGAGTGTACTGGCGCTGTTCACCGATTGGGGGGCGACGGCCATCGACGCCGACGCGCTGGTTCACGAAGTGCAGGCACCAGGGTCGCCGGTGCTCGCCGTGATCGCGGAGCGTTTTGGCAACGAGATGATCCAGGCCGACGGATCCCTGGACCGGGCGTCCCTCCGGCGCGCGGTGGCGGGAAACGACGAGGCGCTCGCCGCGCTCAACGCGATCGTCCACCCCTCGGTGCAACGCCGGCGCGGAGAGCTGGAGGTCGAAGCCGAGCGTCGAGGTGACTGTATCGTCGTCAACGACATACCGCTCCTGTTCGAGGTTCTGGATCCTGACACCTTCGACGCGGTCGTTCTCATCGACGCACCGGAGGCGGTTCGCCGAGAGCGTTTGATGCGGGAGCGGGGGCTGTCGGGAGAAGACGCCGATCGATTGATCTCGTCACAGATGCCATCGGTCGACAAGCGTGACCGCAGCCGGTTCGTCATCGATAACGTCGGCTCCCTAGAAGAGTTGGAGGCCGCAGCGTTGAAGGTCTGGCAAACCATCCGTACGGAGGCGGCGGCGAAGCAGTGGGGGGGAAGCGGACCGCTGCTCGCCATGTTCGCGCACCCCGACGACGAGACCTTTGCGATCGGTGGAACACTCGCCCGCTACGCCGATGCCGGGACCGACGTGCACGTGTGGTGCGCAACACGTGGCGAAGCAGGCAGCCTGAACGGTGAGCGGGCTTCCCCCGAGAAAACCCGCGACGTTCGCACAGAGGAGTTAGGTCGCGCGATCGAGGCGCTCGGCGTACATGACGTTCACGTGCTCGAGTTTCCCGACGGATCGCTCGAGCCCGACAACGCCGAAGGACGCCGGGCCGCCGCCGACATCTTGCAGCGGGTCCAACCCGAGGTGGTGATCACGTTCGGTGCAGATGGCGTTACGGGTCACGCCGACCAC
>CAYLZR010000081.1:0-8791 GCA_964388145.1 uncultured Gemmatimonadaceae bacterium
GCCGTACAGGAAACCGGAAAACCAGCGCTCGGATCAACCCACCGTTGCCGTAGCGCTCCCCCAGGTCGAGGCCGCGGCGGCCAAGGCCGAGGCGCCGTCCCCTTCCCCCACCACCCAGCCCGAGCCCGAGCCAACTCTCCAATCGGTTGCGGAAACCCTGCGGCCCACGCCGGTCACCAGTGGGCTGCGCCCGGTCGCCTCGGCGGCACCGAAGGGGCGGCCAGTGTCGAGGGGCGCGCCACCGCCGCGCCCCACTGCGGGCTCGCGTCCCGTCGCTTCGGCTGCGCCGCACCCCAAGTCCACGGAAGACCGGCGGGTCGATCGCGACCGCAGGAAACGCAAGAAGACAAAGCGCACCCAGGTCGACCAACAGGCGGTTCAGGCCAACATCAATCGCACGCTCGCGAGCTTGCGCGGGTCGGCGCAAAAGAAGAGCCCGCGCCGCCGCAGCGACGAACCCACGTTCCGAGAGATCCAAAAACAACGCCTGGCCGAAGAGAAGGAACGCGAGAAGACGCTCATTCGAGTCAACGAATACGTCACCGTGTCGGAACTTTCGGGCATGTTGAAAGTGACGCCGACCGAGATCGTGAGTTTCTGCTTCAAAGAACTCGGCATGATGGTCACCGTGAATCAGCGACTCGATTTCGATCAGATCGAGATCATCGCCTCCGAGTTCGATTTCGAAGCCGTGCGCGAGGAAGAGTACCGCCCGGTGAGCGCCACCGAGAAGGAAGTCGAAGAACGTCCCGAAGACCTCGAATCCCGTCCGCCAGTGGTGACCGTCATGGGGCACGTCGACCACGGGAAGACGTCACTGTTGGATTACATCCGCAAGACGAACGTGATCGCCGGGGAGTCCGGCGGAATTACGCAGCACATCGGCGCCTATCATGTCAAAGTTGCCGGCGACCGTGTCATCACGTTCCTCGACACACCGGGCCACGCAGCGTTCACCGCCATGCGTGCCCGGGGCGCTCAAGTCACCGACATCGTGGTGCTGGTCGTCGCCGCAGACGACCAGGTGATGCCGCAGACGATCGAGGCAATCAGCCATGCCAAGAACGCCGGCGTCCCGATCGTGGTGGCGATCAACAAGATCGACCTGCCCGGCGCCGACATCGAGAAAGTCAAACAAGGCCTGTTGCAGCACGACGTCATACTGGAAGATTTCGGCGGAGAAACGATCTCTTCAGCGCTTTCGGCCAAGACGGGCGAAGGAGTGGAGGAACTGCTGGAGAAGGTCTTGCTGCAGGCCGACGTCCTCGACAAGAAAGCGAATCCAAACCGGCCCGCGAGCGGCGTCGTGGTGGAGGGTGCCCTCGACCCCGGAAAGGGCCCCGTGGCGACCATCCTGGTGAAACAGGGGACGCTGCGAACCAGCGACGACTTCATCTGCGGCCACCAGGCCGGACGTGTGCGTGCCATGTTCGACGAACGAGGTGCGAAGGTGAAGCTTGCCGGCCCCTCGATTCCGGTTCAAGTACTTGGCTTCAACGAGGTCCCGGTTGCCGGAGACACCTTGAGCGTCGTGGCAAACGCCGCGGAGGCTCGGGAAACCGCCCAGAAGCGTCAACGCCTGCATCGGGAGGCAGCGCATCGCCGCACGTCGCGTGGCGTCAGTCTCGAGGATCTGTCGAAGCAGATCGAGGCAGGAAAAGTGCGGGCACTCAAGATCATCATCAAGGCCGACCAGGGTGGCCCGGCCGAGGCATTGGCGGATGCGTTTGCCATCCTGTCCACGGACGAAGTGCGGGTCGAAATCATCCATCGCGGTATCGGAGCGATCACCGAGAACGACGTGCTCTTTGCGAAAGCATCGGGCGCAATTATCGTCGGATTCCATGTCCGGCCCGATGCGAACGCCCGAGCCGCCATCGACCGAGATCGCATCGACGTTCGTACCTATCGCGTGATCTACGAGGCGGTGGAAGATGTGCGATTGGCCCTCGAAGGGTTGCTGGCGCCGGAGCAGCGAGAGGTCGTGCTCGGCGACGCCGAAATTCTGAAGACGTTCAAGGTCTCGAGCGTCGGCACGATCGCCGGCTGCATCGTGCGCAACGGCATCATTAGACGGAACGCAAGAATTCGCGTAACGCGAGATGGCGTCGAAGTGTACGATGGCGTGCTGGCAAGCCTGAAGCGCTTCAAAGAAGACGTGCGTGAGGTAAAAGAAGGGTTGGAGTGCGGAATGGGAGTAGAAAACTTCAACGACATCAAAGTGGGCGACATGTTAGAGACGTACACCATCGAGGAGATTGCGCGGACACTCGAAACCGCCGGGGTCTCCAAGGACCAATAGCGTGGTCGTCGGGGTTGTCACGTGGGAACTCCACCTCAACGGCTGCCAGTCGCTCAAGGACAAGCGCCGGATCATCAAGAGCTTGAAGGATCGGTTACACAACCGATTCAACATCTCCGTCGCAGAAACGAACCATCAGGACCGCTGGCAGCGAGCGGAACTCTCGTGCTGCATTGTCGCCACGGATACGAAGCACGCCGAGTCGGTGCTGAACGCCGCCGACGGCTTGGTTGAACACGAACCGTTGGCCCGCATCATCGAGTCCCAGATGAGTTGGCGATGAAATCTCGGGGAAGCCACCGACAGGAACGGGTGGCAACACTCATTCAGCAGATCCTGGGTGAAACCCTCACGAGGGGCATCAAAGATCCGCGGGTGGGGTTCGTCACGGTCACCAGCGTGTCGGTCTCGCCGGATCTGTCGCACGCGATCGCACGCGTGAGCGTCTTAGGAGACGATCAGAAGAAAGCGGATGCGCTCACCGGCCTGAAACACGCCAGCGGCTATCTTCGTTCCATTGTTGCACAGTCTACGGATTTGCGCACGACACCCGAGCTGCACTTCGTCATCGATCACGGGCTCGAACACGCACGCCGTATCGATGAGCTGTTATCACAAATCAAACAAGAAGAATCGGAATCCTGAACGACGGCTACCTGCTCATCGACAAGCCGGCGGGACCCACGTCGCACGACGTGGTGGCCGCGGTACGCCGCGCCATTCACGTGCGGCGAGTGGGACACACCGGTACCCTCGATCCGTTCGCTTCCGGCCTTCTCGTGATGCTCGTAGGACGCGCCACGAGGCTGGCGCAATACCTCGTCGGCTTAACCAAGCGATACACCGGCGTCATCGTCCTCGGCACCACTACCGATTCGGACGATAGCACCGGCAAGGTCACGACAACCACCGACGCATGGCAGGCGGTGACATCGCACGACGTGGAACGAGCAATGACCGGACTGACGGGGCCCTTACGCCAACGCCCACCCGCGTTGTCCGCCAAGAAAATCGGTGGCCAGCGGGCGTATCGGCTCGCGCGGCGCGGCGAATCACCCGAGATCCCCTGTCAAGATGTAGCAGTGGTGTCGTTCTCGATGACGGCGATGCATGAAGAGCGGGTGGAATTCGAAGCGCATGTGAGCAGCGGTACGTACATCCGATCGCTCGCGCGCGATCTCGGCGACGAACTGCGGTGCGGTGCGCATCTTGCGGTGCTCCGTCGAACGGACGTTGGCCCGTTTGGCATCCAGGACGCCATTGAAGTCAACGACAGCCTCAACGCCGACAGGGTGCGTCCGGCACGCGAGGTGGTGGCTCACCTACCGACGGTGCCGCTCGAGAGTGCTCAGCGCCAGTCCGTGTGCCACGGACGTCCCATCACCACGCCGGAGGCGTTTTCAGGAACCGTTGCACTGGTGGACGGTGACGAATTAGTCGCTGTAGCCGAAGCGGACGGTACTCAAATCCGACCGAGAGTCGTGCTGTTAGGATGAGCGACACCCCGAAACCGTGGGGCGGGAAGCGGGGTTCGGTCGTCACCGTCGGTACGTTCGACGGGGTCCACTTGGGCCATTGGGCGGTGTTGCACGAAATAGCGGCGCGCGCCAGGCGTGACAATCGGCGCAGCCTATTGGTCACATTTGAGCCTCACCCCCTCGAGATCGTCAACCCGCAGGCCGCGCCGCAGTTGCTCACCGTCGGTGACGAGCGCTTGGAGATCCTAGCGCAGGGAGAGTTGGACCTGATCGTATTCCTTCCTTTTACCAAAACACTCTCGCAATACTCACCCGAAGCGTTCGTTCGGCTCCTCATCGATCGATTCCAAATGGAGGAGTTGGTGATCGGGCACGACCACGGGTTCGGCCGCGGACGCTCCGGTGATGAAAACGTGCTGCGCGAGCTGGGCAAAAAGCTCGGCTTCGAGGTAGACGTCGTGGGCGCTGTCTCGGTGTCGTCACGCCCCGCCTCATCCACCCTGGTGCGACGGGCGGTCGCCGGCGGTGATCTCGACACGGCCGAAGAGTTGCTCGGGCGGCCGTATTCCATAACGGCACCGGTGATCCGCGGGAGCGGTCGCGGTCGCCAACTGGGATATCGCACCATCAACCTCGACGTGACCAATCCGAGGAAGCTCTTGCCCCCCGATGGGGTATACGCAGTACGGGCGGAATGGCGGGATGGGGCGGCGGGCGGAATGATGCACCAGGGCCCCCGACCCACGTTTGGTGAACGGGACCGGACGTTGGAAGTGCATCTCTTCGGCGTGGACGTGGAGTTGTACGATGCCCCAGTGAAGATCTTCTGGGTCAAGAGGCTCCGAGACGTGATGAACTTTCCCGACGCCAAGGCTTTGGAGGTCCAGCTGGCCCGAGACTTACGGGCCGCCGAAACCGCGTTGACAGGGTCCTCTGGGACGGCTACTTATCCAAGTTCTCAAGCTGTGGGCTGTTAGATGGCGAGCATACGCAATCGATTGATCTTCATTCTGCTGTTGGTCACCTTGGCTCTCGTGGGACTCTGGCCACGGCAAGTCGTGGTCGGGCCGGCATCAGACGGAACAGATTCGACCGAGACGCAGTGGGGCCTCAAGCTGGGCCTGGATCTGCAAGGCGGGATGCATCTCGCGGTCGAAATCGACCAGTCAGCGGGCCCGGTCACCAACCCCGAAGACGCCCTCGATCGAGCCGAAACGGTCTTACGGAGTCGAATCGACGAGTTCGGTGTGGCCGAACCGCTGATCCAGAAGGTCGGGAACGACCGAATCATCATCCAGCTCCCGGGGATCGACGACCCGGAGCGAGCCAAGCAGATCCTCGAGCGATCGGCCTTCCTGGAGTTTCGCATCACGGACATGCAACGCGAATTCGAGGGAGCCCTCGATCGAATCGATCGCGCCCTGGTGAGAGCCGGCGTCACGGTCGGCGACGACTCGGCATCCACTGTCGCACCGCAAAATGCGATCCTGCAACTGTTGGGTGCGGCCACCGACACAACGACCCAATCGGAGGACTCCACGGCGGGGGCGGACTCGATCGACGTTGCCACCGAAGGACCGAGTACGACGATCTTTTCGGGTTTCCTCAATAACGGGGCGCTACCCGGTGAGTTGTTGGTCGTCGAGGAAGACGTTCCGCAAGTCACCCGACTGATGGAGCACCCCGAGTTTCAGCGCAACGTGCCACGCGGCATCGATCTTCTGTGGGGCAGGGAGCCGATGTCCATGGGCGGACGGTTGTATCGCGGGCTCTATGCGGTTGAATCCCGACCGATTATCACCGGCGAGCGGCTTTCGGATGCTCAAGCGCAGCTCGATCCCATGACCAACCAGGCGATCGTCAACTTCCAGTTGACACGCGCCGGCGGACGGATCTTTGGCCGCGCGACCGGGGAGCACGTCAACGACTACATGGCGATCGTGCTCGACGGGCGTGTGCAGGGCCAGCCACCGATTATTCGCAGTCAGATTCGCCGCCAGGGGCAAATCGACCTCGGCAACACGAGCATCGGCGCGGCGCAGGACCTTGCTCTCGTGTTGCGGGCGGGAGCGCTCCCGGCGCCGATCGTCATCGTCGAGGAGCGAACGGTGGGAGCGAGCCTGGGCGAGGACTCGATTCGGGCCGGGCGCCTGGCCGGCATCGTGGCCGTCGTCCTGGTCGTCGGCATCATCGCGGTGTACTATCGCATGGCCGGCATAGTGGCGATCGTCGCGCTGACCTTTTACGTGTTGTTTACGCTTGGAGGGTTGGCGAGCCTGGGCGCGACCCTCACGCTTCCCGGCCTCGCGGGCTTCGTGTTGTCGTTGGGGCTCGCCGTCGACGCAAACGTGCTGATCTTCGAACGAATACGTGAGGAGATCGCGATGAATCGATCGCCTCGCGTCGCCGTCGAGTCGGGTTTCGACCATGCGATGCCGGCCATCATCGACGGGAACCTCACAACCGTAATCACCGCGGCATTCCTCTTTCAGTTTGGTACCGGCCCCGTCAAGGGATTTGCGGTCACACTCATCATCGGAATCCTTGCGTCGCTGGTGACGGCCGTCTTTGTCACGAAGACCCTGTTCCTCATCTGGTTGCAACGCCGGTCGGCTACCACGGAGTTGTCGATCTGATGATTCGTTTCTTTGACAAGGCAGACTACGATTTTCTCGCGATGCGCAAAGCGACCATGCTTGGCGCCTTGGCGTTCATAGTTGTCGGCCTGATCGTGCTGGGCATCCGGGGATTGAATCAAAGTATCGAGTTTACCGGTGGTACCCTCATCGAACTGACGGCGAACTCGGACGCGATTACCCAGGGCAGTTTGCGCGAGACGTTGGAAGCAGCCGGAATTGTCTCGCCGGAGATCACAACGTTTGGGGCCCCCAATGAATTCATCCTGCGGGCGCGTCTCGACCCCCGCGCCGAGGTCACGGAGGAAACCACACAGGCGACGGCGGCAGCGATCGACGCGGCGTTGGCCGCTGAATATGGGGCGGACGCGTATGAGATCGTTCGAAGGGACGCTGTCGGACCAAAAGTCGGTGGCGAGCTACGGACCAAGGCCGTGCTCGCGATTCTCATGGGCTTCGGCGCGATCTTCATTTACCTGTCCATTCGGATGGAATGGCGATTTGCCATTGCCGCCGTCGCCGCCACCATTCATGATATCCTCAGCGCGATCGCGTTCGTCTCCTATCTCAACCTCGAAGTCACACTGGCCGTCGCAACGGCGCTGCTGTTCATCGTTGGATATTCGGTGAACGATACCATTGTGACGTTCGACCGGGTGCGAGAGAACCTGCGCAAATTCAAGCGCAAGAACCTGTACGAGATTCTCAATCGGAGTATCAACGAGACGCTTCCCCGAACCGTGATCACGTCCGGGACGACCGTGGCGGCCACCATGGCGTGGGTGATCCTCGGCGGCCCGTTGCTCCGCGGCTTTGCGTTGGTCATGACGTTTGGGATCGTGACCGGAACGTTTTCGTCGATCTTCATCGCTTCACCCATCCTGCGTGCGATCGAGCAGAAGTGGCCCGGCGAGGATGTGCGTGGCGCCCGGACCCTTTCGAGCGGACCAACGGTGGTGCAAACGTCGGACAAGGCGAGCGCTGCGAGCTAACCAAATCGTGTGCTAGTCGATACGCACTGCCACCTCGGCGCCGAACAGTTCAACGACGATCGAGCCGAGGTGGTCCAACGTGCTCGTAGCGCCGGCGTCGGCCACGTTGTCGTCGTCGCGGATTCCCAACCGGCCACCGAGCAGGCCATCGCGCTCGCACTGCGTTTCGACCTCTCCGCAACTGCCGGGGTGCATCCGCATGAAGCATCGACATGGAATCCCGAAGTCGCTGCCAAGATCGAGGCAGTGCTCAACGATCCCCATGTCGTAGCCGTAGGCGAGACGGGGCTGGATTACCATTACGACTATTCACCGCGCGAAGACCAGCGCGCGGCGTTTGCGGCACAATTGGCCCTCGGAGCGAAGCACGGCCTACCAGTCGTGGTTCATGCTCGGTCGGCAGACGACGACATGGCGGCCATGCTTCGGGATACGGACGCCACCTATATTCTGCATTCGTTCAGCTCGGCGGCAGCGGTATTGGATGTCGCACTGGCCGCCCGCGCGTACGTGTCGTTCAGCGGAATGGTGACGTTCAAATCGTGGAAGGACATCGATGCCGTGCGAGCCGTCGCCGGCGATCGACTTCTCATTGAAACCGACGCGCCATATCTTGCCCCCACGCCGCATCGGGGCAAACGCAACGAGCCGGCATTCGTCCGCCAGACCGCCTCGAAGGTGGCTGAGATACGCGGAGAGGATGCACAGCAGATCGAGGAACAGACAACAGCAAACGCCATTGGGTGTTTCGGAACCCGCATACAAAGCAAACAACCACCATGACCAGCACCGTCTCATCCGATATTGCTATCGCACAAGAAGCGAAGCTTCGACCCATTACCGAGGTCGCCGCTGATTTGGGTCTCGGTCCTGACGAGATCATCACGTACGGAACCAACAAAGCAAAGATCAGCCTCGACGCCATGGCGTCGCGAGAGCGGCGCGCCCGTCTCGTGTTGGTAACGGGGATCAACCCCACGGCAGCCGGAGAAGGGAAGTCCACGGTTACCGTCGGCGTGACACAAGCACTCAAGAAGCTTGGCAAGAACGCCGCGTTGTGCGTGCGCGAACCAAGCCTCGGCCCCGTATTCGGCATCAAGGGCGGTGCGGCCGGCGGCGGATACGCGCAGGTCGTTCCCATGGACGAGATCAATCTGCACTTCACCGGCGACTTTCATGCCATCTCGAGTGCGCACAACCTGTTGTCCGCGATGCTCGACAATCACCTCCATCAGGGCAACAAGCTCAACATCGATCAACGCCGAATCACTTGGCCGCGCACGATGGACATGAACGATCGCGCGCTGCGCAATATCAATGTGGGATTAGGGGGACCGCTGGGGGGCGTGCCGCGAGAGGAGCGGTTTGTCATTACACCGGCCA
>CAYLZR010000082.1:0-1188 GCA_964388145.1 uncultured Gemmatimonadaceae bacterium
GGCGTGGGCGAAGAGGGTCCCGCCGACACGCGTCGCGGTGACTCTACCTGCCGGCCCACCAATGGTCGTCTCGGTGTAGTCGCCTGAGGCCTCCAGGGAGAGCATGCGGCTGAAGTAGATGCCCAGCCGACCCCCGGCGCCGAACTCGTTGCCGAAGCCAAGGTTCGAATCGAATTTGGTGAAGGTCCCAAAGGTACCCAACTCGATCTGGGTGCCCTTGCCCACCTGGGCGGTGGCGGCCGTGGGAGTCGCGGTCAGGAGTAGCATCGCGGCGGCGCTCACGGCGCCCAGAATACGGTGTAGCTTCGGAGCCGACATCGGGATTCCCTCCGTCATCAATCCGACCGAGCCCTTGCG
Organism: uncultured Gemmatimonadaceae bacterium; assembly: GCA_964388145.1. Classification (GTDB taxonomy): domain Bacteria; phylum Gemmatimonadota; class Gemmatimonadetes; order Gemmatimonadales; family GWC2-71-9; genus B3T1B10. The sequence continues at coordinate 358 of CAYLZR010000082.1, forward strand.
CCAGAGGCTGTCTCGGTCAACTAAGTCTAATGTCTTTCGGTATTTCTGGCGCACTAGGATGCCACGAAAACCGTGGGCTATCAGTGATGGGAGTCACCCAAAGGGGGAGAGGGGAGGGGGGGGGAGAGGGGGAGACGGCCTACTCCAATCTGAATATCCAATATTGAATATTCAATACTCGATATTCACTCGGTCCTCTCCCCTCTCCCCTCAGGCTCCCTGCTCCCTTTTTCCGTCAACCAGGGCGGAGGCGTCTTCGAGCTTCTTGGCCACGTCGCCCAGTTTTTCTGCACTGCTGGTGAGGTTCTGTACCGAACGGTGCTGACGGCTGAGCGTATCGGAGATGGCCTTGGCGTCGGCGGCGGCCCGTTCGGCCGCCTGCTTGGCGTCGGCGAGAATCCCTTGGGCCTGGTCCGCGAGTTCGAGGTTCTGGCGCGGCAAGTCACTCAACCGGCGGCCCATGAGACGATTGGTTTCGGCTGCCTCGGCAATCTGCTCGAGCTCGCCACCCCAAGTTTCCGAGTGCTGAGAGAGCTCGCCGAGTCCGGTGCCGATTTCCTCCATCAACTTGGCCGAGACGTCGATGACCTTGCGGGTTTTTCGTGCGCTCTTCGCGATGCTTCGGGCTGCCTTCGCGCTCTCATCAGCGAGAATCCGTACCTCGTCCGCAACAACCGCGAAGCCGCGTCCGTGAGTACCCGCGCGTGCCGCCTCAATGGTGGCATTGAGCGCCAAGAGATTGGTCTGGTTTGCGATGTTTGCGATGGTCTCGGAAAACCCCTCCACCTCGATTGCCGCCTCGCGCAGACGCGCGACCTCGGCCGCACCGGC
>CAYLZR010000082.1:1288-8772 GCA_964388145.1 uncultured Gemmatimonadaceae bacterium
CGGCCTCTTCCGAGGTTTGCGCCATCGGCAACAACGCCTCTCGCAACGCCACCGAGAGGGCGAGTTGGGGAGCGAGCAAACTCAATAGATCCGCGTCGGCCTGGCGGTACGCCTGGTTGTTGGAATGACGCACGCTCCAGAGTCCCACGAGGCGAGGCCCCTGACAGAGAGGGATGAGGATTTCTGCTCCTGCCTTTTCGCCGGTGGGCACCACCGAGTCCTTACCGATCACGCTGCTACCGACAACCGGCCTGAGAGACTCGACTGCTTCGCCCGTGAGGCCGGTGCCAGCATCGAACCTCAGCGCCTCGCTCGTGGCGGTATCCGCGATCAGCTCCATCTCGTTGGCGTCTTGATCGTATCGCGCAAATCCCATGTGCTCCCATGGAACGAGCTTTTTGGTGATCTCTTGGATTTGTGCGAAGCTCCGCTCGATACTGGTGTCGGCCGAAACGGCTTTTCCTAATCTGCCGACCAGCAGTAGTTGGTCGGCCTGGACGGCACGGGCCAACACGAAATGGATCAAGACCGTCGACCCGAACATCGCAACGGCCAACACGACCGCATCGAGCGTGGTTACCGAGGCAGTGGCCAGCCGCGCCCAACCGAGTGCCAGTGCGGCCGACGACAGCGCGGTGATGCTCTCCCACCGCAAGTGGAGCCCCCAGTCGACGCGGCCTACTCCGGACAATACGATCTCGAGATAGAACAGGGTGTTCGCCAGAATGGCGAGCCCAGCCACGGCTATGGCGATCGGCCCCATGTTGTCGAGCGTTATCGCCCCCTGTCCGAAAGCGCCCCCCGCCAGGGTGTAAATCAAGCCGACCACGCCGGTGGCGGCGACGATGTGGCCGACGTTCGAGCGGACCTGTTCGAATGAGAGTCGTCGGAAAAACAGGTCGCCGCTGGCCGTGCCGATCGCGGCGACGAGCACGGCGAACTGCCATCCCCTAAGGAAGAGGGCGATCCACGCCACGGCCAAGATCAAGGAAGAGAATCCCTGCCCGGGAAGCGGCATCCCGAAGCGTCGGGTAAGGGCCGCGGCCGCAAGCAGCACCACGAACCCTAGGGCGAAGCTACCTTGCTGAACGTTGACAGACGGCGCGAGAGTTGCCACGGCCGCGATGAGGAGAAGGAGGCCACCCCCCTGGACAACGGCGCGGACGCGTGGAGCCCAGTTGCGGCTGTATATTCCGGTCACGGAAGTCTCGAGTGTGTGTGGCAGCGGCGGGAATGTCGCCCAGCCGGCTCAAATGTGCAAGACTTCCTTGGAGTTACGCTTATTGACTGATCAGACAGTCAATTATCACATTTCACCGTTTCGCGTGTGATCCGCCTCAAACCAGGAGCGAATTGGAATGCAAGTGGGCATCCAGTACTGCGTGGTTTGAAACTACGATGCGCAGGCCACCAGTTTGGCGGCCGAAGTGAAGGAGGTCTATCCCGACGCCGAGGTCAAGCTGATCGAAGCATCCGGGGGCCTCTTTGAGGTGACGGTCGACGGCAATCTCGTGTTCTCGAAACAGGCGCTAGGACGTCATGCGGAGGACGGGGAGGTTCTGCGGTTGATGGTCGAGCACCTGTCGAACTGACCAGCACGTGCGTCTAGCCATTTCTACGGGCGGTGGGGACGCGCCCGGGCTGAACGCGGTAATCCGGGCGGCCGTACTGTCCGGAATCCGTCGGGGGTGGGAGGTCGTCGGGGTTGAGAAGGGGTTTGGCGGTTTGTTGGGCGACGGGGATGTGGTCCCATTGGGGCGCCGCGAAGTGGTTGGAATAACTGGGCGCGGCGGAACCATTCTGGGGACGACGAACCGGGGCGATCCGTTTCGATGGCCGTGCCGGCAGGAGGATGGGTCGTGGGCGGAGATCGATCGATCCGACGAGGTGATAGAGGAGTTTCGTCGACGGGGGTTGGGTGCCCTCATCATAGTCGGTGGCGACGGGAGCCTGCGCATCGCGTACGAGCTTTGGAAGAAGGGGCTACCTGTCGTTGGTGTTCCCAAGACGATCGATAACGACGTTGGGGGCACGTTGGTCACATTCGGATTCGATACGGCCGTTGCGACGGCAACGGATGCGATCGATAAGGTGCGCTCGACCGCGCAGAGCCATGGCAGGGTGATGGTGGTGGAGTTGATGGGGCGCTACGCGGGGTGGATTGCTCTGTACTCCGGGCTCGCAGGCGACGCGGACGTCATTCTCATTCCGGAGATTCCTTTCGATATCGACAAGGTGTGCGACAAGATTCGCGAGCGCGAATCTTTCGGCCGGCACGACAGCATTGTGGTCGTCGCGGAGGGAGCGGCGCCGAAATCGGGTGAGATGTCGGTGCGAGAACGCGCGGGCGTGGGAACGGCCGAGCGTCTCGGTGGCATTGGCGACAGGGTTTCTGCGTGGATAGAACAGCGCACGGGTAAGGAAACGCGCTCGGTGACCCTCGGGCATCTGCAGCGCGGTGGTAGCCCCACGACCTTCGACCGCTTGCTCGCATTGCGTTTTGGAGCAGAAGCGACGCGCGCCGTAGCGGCCGAGAGCTTCGGGATCATGGTGTCTTATCAACCCCCCACGGTGACCACCGTGCCGTTGGACGAGGTGCTGGACAAGCCGAAGCGTGTCCCCCTCGATGGTGACCAAATCTGTACGGCGCGCGAGCTGGGTATCGCGTTGGGAGATTGACGATCTTCTACCCACCGCCAGCCTCTTCGTGACTCCCGTCCATCCGATTCGCGACCATTACCTCCCGCCCGATCGTGAGGCGTTCCGCCACGCCGAACCCACCACCGGTCGGATCATCGTCATCGCGCCGACACGTGCCGCATGCGAGACGATCGAACTCGCGATGCAATTACATGTCGACACGGTTCTCGAACGCGAGCACGGTGACGAGATCCGTGAGCTGGCGCGCCGGCGGGTTGGGTTTGGGATTGTGGCGGCCACAGGCACGGGAAAGACGCTCGCCATTCGTTCCATCGCCGAGGAGATCGTCGGACTGCCGCTTACAGTGGGCGTGGTGAACCGCGAGCGCGAAGCCACCCCCGAGACACCCTCGTGGAACGTCGTAATTGTCACCACCGGCATCGCGCGGCGTTGGTTTCAGAATGATTTGATTCTTCCGCAAGACACATTGGTGGTAGACGAGATCCATCAGACATCGGCGGAGTTGGAGTTGTGTCTCGCGCTCGGCAAGCGCGTGGGTTGTCGCTTCATTTGGCTGTCGGCAACGGTGGATCCGGCATTTTACGGGCGCTATCTCGATTCGAGCACCGTGCTCGAGACCAGCGCTTTCGATCCCAATCTCGCGGCACGTGTCACGACGCACTTCCGCGAGCCGCTCAGGTTTTTGGATGAGGAGTTCATTCGACGCGTAAAGCGCGAGCGGCGTGGCGTAGCGGTGTTCTTGCCGACGCGCGCGGAGGTGGAGGATGTAGCAGAGCAGATCGGCGATCGTTGGCGCGGCTTGCACACCGCGTTCTATCACGGTGGGCAGCCCATTCGGGTGATCAGACCGTTCTTGGAAGGCGAGCATGTGAAACCGTTCTTGCTTTCGATGACCGCCGCCGGTCAATCAGCGCTCAACGTGCAAGGATTGGACACGGTGGTGATCCACGACGCGCAGTTTGCCAACGTCATTGAGCGTGGCAGAAATGTGCTCACGCGCCGCTACCTCGGAGCGAACGAACTATTGCAAATGGCCGGACGGGTGCATGGCCGCGTGGCGAATGGCGAAGTCTACATTCTCACGGACCGCGGTTTGGACTTTGAGAAGTTGCAACCCACACCGCCTGACTTTCAGCTTGGCGGCGATTCTGAGCGGGTGGCACTTACCGCTGCTGCCTTGGGTGTCGACCTCACCGAGCTGGACCTTCCTGTTCCTCTCGACAGGGGAGCCTACCGTGCGGCTGCGACTCGATTGTCGGAGCGCGGCATAGTAGACGCCGGTCGGCTGACACAGTACGGACGCGACGTCGAGGCCATGCCGGTGGATCGGCCGTGGGGAGAACTTCTCGTTCGGGCGGATGCCGACCTGATCCCATTCCTCGCCGCGGCGTCCAACGTCGACTCGTTGTATCGCATGACACGCGACGACTGCGACCTGCGTGGATTGATCGTCCGCGATAGCGATCATCTCACTTCATACAATATTTACGCCGAAGCGGTGAACGAGCACGGATATCTCGGCAAGGTATTTGGTTTGCCTCGGCATCTCTTCTTTGACTCCCTGGAGGAGTGGGCCGAAGAGCGTGGTGTGTTGATCAAGACAATCGAAGACATGGCCTTGGGCACGGCGTCGGTATACCGCACACTGGAAGCTCCTCTTCCCGAGAAGCTCCCTTACGCGACATCGACGGTGTTGAAACGATTTCGCCATCTCATCGCTGAGATGATGCCGTTTGACCTCGTCATCGATGAGCAGTTGCCCAATGGCGAGCGCGCCAAGGTATCGCGTGGGTCGATGTGCGGCTCGCGGGGTGCGGTTGCCGGAACACTACGATACTTCGCCTCTCGCTCCGGTGCGCCACGCGCCGCGATCGAAGGAACTAATCTCTCTCTTTCGCTCATCAAACGGTTTGCCCGACGAGCACCGCCTACGGTGGAGTACCGACGCATGCGTCGACATGGGGCATTGTTTACCGTGCGCAGCACCGATTACTTCGGTTTTGAGCTCGACCGAGAGCGTGAAGCGCTCATCGGCAGTTTTCCTGAAGAGTTGGTCGAGAGTGCGCGCCACGCGTTAACGGTTGCCCTGAATGCGGGCATCACCGACCATCCCGATCAACGCCGGATCAGACGCGCGCACGATCACCTCGGTGAGTACTGGCGCCGGTCCGGTGGAACGTTGCCGGAGGCGGATCCGGAACGGACACACGAACTGGTAGAACAACAATTACAGAGCGTCTACAGTCACGAACAGTTTCTCGAGACACCCCTCGACCTCAAAGTGTCAGAGATCGTTCCCCGCGAAGCCCGCCTCGAGTTGGATACGCTTCCGAAATCGGCCTTGGTGCATGGCGATCGGGTGCCGCTGGATTATGAAATAGAGAACAACGAAGGGGTCGTGCGAATGCGGATTCGGGAGGGTCAAGCGCGACGGTTGCGCCCCGAAGACCTCCCGGACGTCGACCGCCCGCTACGCTTTACCGTGGTGAGGGGCAAGCGGGTGACAGTGCGGGCGTCCGATCTGGAGACGCTGCACCGTGCGCTGGAGTCCTTGCCCCGCCGCAAAGAACGCCATCAGCACGATCGCAAACACCGGCGCCGGGGGCGGCGCCACTAGTCGATCGGCTCGGCCAGGGACAAGACCCCGAGCCACGCCGCGGCGTAGGCGTTCTCGATTACCTCCATGTCTCCTCCCGCGGCCACCTGAAACGCCATCCCCTGGACGATGGCCGCGAGCAACCATCCCAATTGCTCTGCCGGAATGGAGGGCTTCATTCCCGCTCGCGCCAGGAGTTGCTCGGTCGCGTCGGTGATTTTGCTCCGGAATTCCCGAGAAGCATCGTTGACCACCCGGTCAACGTCGTTTTCAGCTAGCGCAACGAGTGAAGTCCATGCCCTCAGAGTGCCGGACTGGGCCTCCCGCTTGAGGACATCCCACGTCCTGTCGATCGCGTCCTGCGGATTTGGTGAGTCGAAAGCCTGTACCCAGACGGCTTGGCGAGCGGCTGCGATCCGCTGCACGACCTCGACCAGCAACTGCGCCTTGGTCCGGAAGTGGTAGTTTACCAATCCTTTAGCGCACTTGGCCTCACGTGCTACTGCGTCGATGGTAAGGGTGTGAGCGCCGCGAAGCATTAGTAACGCCTCGGTGGCATCCAGAATCGCCTTGCGAGTAGCCTCTTTCGATCGCGCCATATAATTATTGACTGGTTAAACAGTCAATATAGTCTGCGCGACAAGACCAAACAAGGCAGGGTTGCTTTACCGCCCAAGCGGTTTGTTAGGGCCCGAACTCATCAGGGAAACGATGAAACCTTAGAGGGGGGTCGGGCGTATCCCTACGTATCCAGCAATGTTGAACGACATAGACTCACAACCCTCACGGGCTGCTTTTTTTTCACCGTTGGCGAAGGCGGTTCTGGATTCGTTCAACGAAGGCGTCGTCGTGTTCGACCCCGACGGCCGGCTGGCGTATGCCAACGTTCACGCTCAAATGATTCTACGGTCGCTGGGCAACGGGAGCGTGGAAGACGCCGAGAGCCTGATGCCGAAGCTTGCGAGACTGGGTGGGCGGGTCGCGCCGCTTCGCGTAGGATCGTTGGCGGCCGGGGAGGCAGTCTACCTGCCGGCGGAGCGCCGGCCGAGCTCACTGGCGGACCACGAACACCAAGCCATCGTGGACACACTCGAGAAGACCGGCTGGCGCTTGGCTGAGTCGGCGCGGCTGCTTGGCATTTCCCGCACCACCCTCTGGCGGCGCTTGAAGAGGTACGGTCTGGATCGAGACCGCCGTGCCAACTGGGAACAGGGCACGTAACTTCTTTCCGCGCGGTCCGTATGGCTGGTAGCCGCAACTCACCGAACATACAGGCATGACGCACTCCCTCTTGGCGCTGGCTCTCGGCGCTCTCGCTCAGTCCCCGGACACCGTGACATTTGCGGACGCGGCGACAGAAGCACTCATCGTTCAGGCCCAAGGCCGTCACGCGTATCAAGACGGTCTGATACGGGATTACTCGGCGACGGTACGGACGCGTATCGATGCGGGGTTCGGCCGCAGTAGGTTTGCACGCGTGCCGCCAATCGTGGCACACGAAACGGCGGCGAACATTGCCTGGTCGCTTCCAAACAACCTCAAAGTAGATGTCCTGGGGGAGCGAGCGGTATCGCCGTTTCCCAACGCCGACATCGAAGCGGAGTTCGATCGGCCGTGGTTCATACCACGCAGCCTGGGTGACAGCATCCGCATGGTCGGCGATGAGCTTCCGACGACGGCGGCGTTACACCCGCTGGCGCCTGGCGCCGAAGAATTCTATCGTTATGCGATTACGGATTCGCTCACGATAGTTGTACCGGGGCGTACCGTTCGCGCCGTCGGCGTTCACGTGGAGCCGAAGGCGCTGGGTCCTTCGCTCATAGCCGGCAACATGTGGTTCGACGCCGATACGTACGAAGTCGTGCGACTGACATTCGTTTTTATCGGTGAGTATACGTGGCTGAGCCCGGACGGCCAAACGGCGAGCGACAGCTCGTCCGCGCGGCGCGGCAACGTGTGGGCGCAGCGCATTGCCAAACTCGAAGCGGACCTGGAGTACGCGTTGTACGATCGGCTGTACTGGATGCCCTATCGGCAGCTGTTGCAGCTCACCGTTGAGATACCGTGGTTTTTGAACCTGAAGATTCCCATCCGGTTCATCACTACGTTCTCCGAGTACGAGGTCAACCAATCGGTTTTGCCGGTGTTCGAGGTGCCACTCGACAGCGTGCTGGAGGAAACCGACCGCGGCGAACGCTGGCGGCGTCGACGGGGAATGCGCTGTCGG
>CAYLZR010000083.1:0-8756 GCA_964388145.1 uncultured Gemmatimonadaceae bacterium
CTTATGGTTGACGTCTCGGAACTCTACCCGATCGACGTTCTCTCCCTCGAGGAGGATCGTCTCTCCCGGATCCGTGATCCGCACTTTCTGAAGCATCTGGCGCACGATCACGCCGATGTGCTTGTCGTTGATCTTCACGCCCTGCAGTCGGTACACCTCCTGGACCTCGTTGAGCAGATACTCCTGCACCGCGCGTGGTCCTTTAATCTGCAGGATGTCGTGCGGGTTGACGGGACCCTCGGTGAGGCGATCACCCGCCAGCACCTTGTCGCCTTCGTGGACACGAAGGTGCTTGCCCGCCGGCACGTCGTACGTCTGCGGCTCGCCGTTTTCCGGCTTCACGAAGATCTCGCGCTTTCCGCGCTTGATGCCGCCGAACTCGATGGCGCCGTCGATCTCTGCAATCGTCGCGGGATCCTTGGGCCGCCTCGCCTCGAACAGCTCGGCCACCCGGGGGAGACCACCCGTGATGTCGCGGGTCTTGTATGCCTCCCGCGAGATCTTCGCCAGCGTCATGCCGGGGGCTACCTTGGCGCCATCTTCCGCAGTGAGCTGCGCGCCCTCCGGGATGACGTAATTGCGAACGCGCCGCTGCTTGCCACCCTTGATCTTCTGCACTATCTCGATGTGGGGGTGCAGCTTCTTGTCGCGGTCTTCGATGATGACGCGCTGTCGTAGACCGGTGATCTCGTCCAGTTCCTCGCGCACCGTCTCGTCCTCGACGATGTCCACGAACCGTACCGTTCCGCCTGCGTCCGTGATGATCGGATTGGTGTACGGATCCCACGCGAACAACATGTCACCGCGCTGTATGTTCTGCCCGTCCTCCACGCGCAGCTCCGCACCCAACGGCACTTGGAAGCGCGAACGCACCTGATCATCTTCGTCGTAGAGAACCAGCTCGCCCTCGTAGCCCGTGACGATGCGTTTGTGGTCTTCCGTATCGACGATCTGCAACCGCTCACCGAACCCGATCCTACCTTCCAACTTGGTCTTTCTGTACGTCTGCTCGGCGATACGCGCTGCCGTTCCACCGATGTGGAAGGTCCGCAGCGTAAGCTGCGTTCCAGGCTCACCGATCGACTGGGCGGCCAAAATACCGACCGCTTCGCCGAGGTCCACCATGCCCATGGTCGCAAGGTTACGTCCGTAGCACATGCGGCAGATACCACGCCGCGATTCGCACGTGAGCACCGAGCGGATCTTCACATGCTCGATCCCTGAGTCCTCGATACTCTGAGACAGTTCTTCGTCGATCAACTGACCGGCGGGGCACTGCAACTTCGGATTGCCGTGCTCGTCCATCTCGTGCGGATCGAACACATCCTCGGCGGCCACGTTACCGGCGATACGCTCGGCAAGCGGCTCGATGACATCTTCGCCCTCTTTGAGTGCGGAGATGTCGAGACCGAGGATCGTACCGCAGTCCTCTTCACTCACCGTGACGTCCTGCGCCACGTCCACCAATCGACGGGTGAGATAACCAGCGTCGGCTGTTTTCAGCGCCGTGTCGGCCAGTCCTTTCCGCGCACCATGCGTCGAAATGAAGTACTCGAGCACCGTGAGGCCTTCGCGGAAGTTCGATTTGATCGGACTCTCGATGACCTCACCGATACCACCGGTGAGTTTCTTTTGCGGTTTCGCCATCAGACCGCGCATACCGGCAAGCTGGCGGATCTGGTCGCGGCTACCCCGGCTACCCGAGTCGTACATCAACCACACCGGGTTGAAACCACCTCTCGCGCGCGACAGGTTGTCTACCATCGCTTCGGCGATGTCGTTGTTGGCGTGCGTCCACGCGTCGATCACCTTGTTGTACCGTTCGCCGAACGTGATCTGGCCAGTGGCATAGGCCTTCTGGAAACGCTCGACCCGCGCGTTGGCAGCTTCGAGAATCTCCGCTTTTTCTTGCGGCACTTCGAGATCGTCCACACCGATCGACACGCCGCCCATCGTAGCGTGCTGGAAGCCAAAGTCCTTCAGCCGATCGAGAAATGCCACCGTCGCCGACATCCCAGCGCGCCGATAGGCTTCGAACACGATGTCCGACAACGTCCGCTTGCGCATCATCGCATTCTGGAAGCCCAGTTCCGCTATGAGCTGGCGCGGCAGGATGCTGTTGAAAAGCACCCGACCGGCGGTTGTGGGAATCCACCCCGCTTCGCCGTATCCCTCCGGCGGCTCATGCCAGTAATGCACCGCCGACTGGTGTTGCAACCGGCCGATGGAGAGACCCATCTCCACTTCCGCCACCGATCCCACCCGTGGAGCGGTTTCCAGCAGCTTCTCGAACTCCGCGGGCTCCTTGGTGACCACGTAACAGCCAAGCACCATGTCCTGCGACGGCTCGGCCACCGGACGTCCGTCGGACGGCTTGAGCACGTTGTTGCTCGAGACCATGAGCACGCGCGCTTCCAACTGGCTCTCGAACGAGAGCGGCACGTGGACGGCCATCTGGTCGCCGTCGAAGTCGGCGTTGAACGCCGCGCAGACGAGCGGGTGAATTCGAATGGCCTTCCCCTCGACGAGCACCGGCTCGAACGCCTGAATGCCGAGGCGGTGGAGCGTGGGCGCACGGTTCAGCAACACAGGGTGATCGTGAATGATCTCTTCGAGGATCTCGTACACCTGGGAGCTTTCGCGCTCCACGATCTTCTTGGCGCGTTTGACCGTTTCGGCGATGCCCTTCTCTACCAGCTTGTGGATGATGAACGGCTTGAACAGCTCGACCGCCATCGTTTTGGGCAATCCGCATTGGTGCAGCTTTAGTTCCGGGCCCACCACGATCACCGAACGCCCAGAGTAGTCGACGCGTTTACCGAGCAAGTTCTGGCGGAAGCGGCCTTGTTTTCCTTTGAGCATGTCCGAGAGCGACTTCAGCGGGCGCTTGCCGCGGCCCCGAATCGCCTTCGCCCGGCGGCCGTTGTCGAACAGCGCATCCACCGCCTCTTGCAACATGCGCTTCTCGTTCCGCAGGATGACCTCGGGCGCCCGGTGCTGCATCAGCTTCTTGAGTCGATTGTTGCGGTTGATGACTCGCCGATACAAATCATTCAGGTCGCTCGTGGCGAAACGTCCGCCGTCCAACGGCACCAAAGGACGCAGATCCGGGGGAATCACCGGTACCACGTCGAGGATCATCCACGGCGGATCGTTGCGCTCGTCGGGACCGTCGCCCGAGTTTCGGAACGCGTCCACGATCTTGAGACGCTTGAGCATCTGCTTTTTGCGGTGTTGGCTCGTCTCGACGATCACCGCCTTCCGCAACTCGTCGGAGAGCTTGTCGATGTCGATGCGACCCAACAGCTCGCGCACGGCAGGGGCACCGATCTCGGCGAAGAAACCCGAGTCGCCTTCCTCTTTCGCCTTGGCCTTCAACTCGAGGTACTTCTCTTCGTCCAACAGCTCGTTGGGCTGTACGTCTTCTTGCTTGCCAGCGTCGATCACCACGTAATTGGTGTAGTAAACCACTCGCTCCAGATCGCGCAGCGTGAGGTCCAACAGGTTCCCCATCGGGCTCGGAAGCGTCTTGAAAAACCAGATATGTGCAACGGGAACGGCCAGCTCGATGTGACCCATCCGCTCGCGGCGCACTTTCGACAGCGTAACCTCCACACCGCAGCGGTCGCAAATGACACCACGGTACCGGATACGCTTGTACTTGCCGCAGTGACACTCCCAGTCTTTTACCGGTCCGAAGATGCGCTCGCAGAACAAGCCATCCTTCTCGGGTTTGAACGACCGGTAGTTGATCGTCTCGGGTTTCGTGACTTCGCCCCACGACCACCAGCTTCGCTGGCCTTGAAGCTCCAGACGCTCGCGCTCTTTCGAATCGCGCGGCCCACGGATTTCCTCCGGGCTCGCAATGCGAATCTGGATGTAGTCGAAACTCGGGCTTCGCTGTTCGCGGGCGGTGCGAAAATCAATCATCGTGGCTCCCTATTCCTCGTTATCTTCGGTGGCGCCGAGGGTCACTTTGAGGCCCAACGCCTGAAGCTCTTTGACCAGGACGTTGAACGATTCCGGTATACCAGGATCCGGAAGGTTTTGTCCCTTGACGATCGCTTCGTATACACGGCTGCGACCGCTCACGTCGTCGGACTTCACGGTCAGCATCTCTTGCAATACGTGCGCCGCTCCGTACGCCTCCAACGCCCACACCTCCATCTCCCCGAACCGTTGGCCGCCGAACTGCGCCTTACCGGCGAGCGGCTGCTGCGTGACGAGACTGTACGGTCCAATCGACCGCGCATGGATCTTGTCGTCCACGAGGTGTGACAACTTCAGCATGTACAGTGGACCGACTGTGATTTCCGAATCGAACCAATCACCGGTTCGACCGTCGCGCAGCCGGCTCTTACCGAACCGACGCAGCCCGGCGAGGTGCATGATCTCGCGCGCCGCTCCCTCGATGTCTACGTCACTCTTGGGTCCGAGCATCCTGGCCAAGAACGGCATGCCGGCGGCTTCGAGCGCCCTTACCGGATCGAGCCCTGCGCTCTTCTTGGCTGCTTTCAACCCGATCTTCAACTGCGCCACCTCGGCTTCCGACGGCGGATCCTCTTCGTCCTTCCTGCGCAGGGTGTGATACGCGATCTGCGCTTCGGCTTCTTCAATCTCACGGTCGGCCAATTCACTCGCCGCTTTCTTCAGGAAGTCCCGTAACCCATGGAGCACGTCGCGGGTCTTTTGATCGAGCGCTCGGCTTCCCAGACTGTCCAAGCGGACGGTTGTCAGATCGTGGGTACCGCCATTTTCCGACGGAAGCCGCTTGAGGTCCGCGATCAGGTCACGAAGGGTGGCGGCGGCCAATCGGGGCACCGGCGACTTCAGCCTCAGCGCGTCGGACACCCATTGCACACCGGCGAGGCGCAGCAGGAATCCGAGCTCGGTCTCGTTAGCGCCCTGGAACACGGGCGTCTTCGCCTGGAACCCGAGAAGCCGCGCTGCCCAGCCCAGATGCGTCTCCAGGATCTGACCCACGTTCATTCGGCTCGGCACGCCAAGCGGGTTGAGCACGATGTCGACCGGCGTACCGTTCGGCAGGAACGGCATGTCCTCTTCCGGCACGATACGCGCGATGATGCCCTTGTTACCGTGGCGGCCGGCCATCTTGTCACCCACGGAGATCTTCCGCTTCTGCGCCAGATAAACCTTCACCAGCTGAATCACACCGGGCGGCAGCTCGTCAGGCTGGAGGATCTTGTCGATCTGATCCTCGGCCTTCTCCTCGAGACGCGCGCGCTCCGCATTGGCGGCCTCGATGGCGGCCCGTACCCGCTCGTTCGCGGTTTTCGACGTCAACCGCAACGTCTTCAAGTCGATGGCCGCAAAGTCGAAGTCGGCGAGATCGGCTTTCTTGATCTTGGTGCCTGCCGGCAGGTACTCCTCCACCGTGCCGTTCTTGAGCATCAAGGCGACTTCCTGGTTCGGGAGAACGTCACGCAGCTCCTCGAACAACGCGGTCGTGACGCGCGCCTTTTCGTCGTTCTCCAACCCGCGCACCTCACCGATCCGCTCGCCGCGGTCTTTCTCGACGACCTGGTCTTCGACCCGCGAGAAGATCTTCACGTCGATGACCGTGCCGGACATGCCGGGTGATACCTTGAGCGACGAATCTTTGACGTCCTTCGCCTTCTCGCCGAAGATGGCCGTCAACAGCTTTTCTTCGGGCGACAGCTCCGTCTCGCCCTTCGGCGTGATCTTGCCGACCAGAATGTCACCGGGGCCCACGTGCGCGCCGATGCGCACAATGCCCCGCTCGTCGAGGTCGACGAGCGCCTCTTCGGACACGTTGGGAATCTCTCGAGTGATCTCTTCCTGGCCGCGCTTGGTATCGCGGACGTGCAGCTCTAGCTCTTGAATGTGAATCGAGCTATACACGTCGTCTTTCACCAGCCGTTCGGAGATGACGATCGCGTCCTCGAAGTTGTGCCCGTACCACGGCATGAACGCCACCATCACGTTCTGCCCGAGCGCCAACTCCCCGTGCTTGGTGGCCGGGCCGTCGGCGATGATCGCGCCGGCCTTTACCTTTTCGCCGACCTCCACGAGGGGTCGCTGGTTGATCGCCGTATCTTGGTTCGTTCTCCAGAACTTCCGCAACCGGTACCGATCGTGTTGCATCAAGCGGGCGAGCGGCGTGTTGCCGGTGTCGTCGGTGCCGGTGTCAACGATGATCTCGTCGGCGGTCACCCGGCTAACCTTGCCCGGACGGCGTGCGATCACGACCGCGCACGAATCGCGCGCGACCTTTTCTTCCAAACCGGTCCCCACCAACGGGGCTTCCGGGAAAAGCAGCGGCACGGACTGCCGTTGCATATTGCTTCCCATCAGCGCGCGGTTGGCGTCGTCGTGCTCCAAAAACGGAATCAACGCCGCCGCGATGGATACCAACTGCTCCGGCGCCACATCCATAAAATCGATACGGCTGGGAGGGAGCAACGGATAGTCGTCGCGCTTCCGGCATAGGGCGAAGTCGCGCTCGAACCGGCCGTCGTGATCCAACGGCGCGTTCGCCTGTGCCACGGAATACTCTTCCTCTTCGGACGCCGACAGCCACTGGATGTCTTTGGTGACCACGCCGTCTCTCACCTTGCGGTACGGCGTCTCGATGAAGCCGAGGTCGTTGACACGCGCGTAGGTCGACAGGCTCGTGATGAGCCCGATATTGGGGCCTTCAGGCGTCTCGATGGGACACATCCGTCCGTACTGCGAGTAGTGGACGTCACGCACTTCGAAGCCGGCGCGCTCACGCGTCAACCCGCCGGGACCCAGCGCCGACAGGCGGCGCTTGTGCGTCAACTCGGCAAGCGGGTTGGTCTGGTCCATGAACTGCGACAGCTGCGAGCTGCCAAAGAACGCCTGGATGACTGCGCTCACGGTTCGCGCGTTGACCAGATCGTCCAGCGTGATCTTGTCGGGATCGTTGTTGATGCTCATCCGCTCTTTGATGAGCCGCGCCATCCGAGACAGACCGACCGAAAACTGGTTCGCGATCAGCTCGCCGACCGTCCGCACCCGCCGGTTGCCCAGGTGGTCGATGTCGTCGGTGAATCCTCTTCCTTCCGAGAGGTCGAGGAGGTACCGCACGATCGCGATGAAGTCCTCTTGGGTAAGCACTGTATGATCCGGCGGCACGTTGACCTTGAGCCGCTGGTTGATCTTGTATCGGCCCACCCGGCCCAGATCGTAACGCTTCGGATTGAAAAACAGCCGCTCCAACGCCGCGCGGGCCGTCGCCAGATTCGGCGCCTCGCCCGGACGCAGCAACGCGTAGATCTGCTCCAACGCCTCGGCTTCGGACGAGGTCGGATCCTTGGCCAGCGTGTTCTTGATGATCGGCGACTCGCCGCGAGCCGACGGGAGTAACACGTCGACCTTGTAGGCTTCCGCCTTCAGGAGCTTCTTCTTGAGATTCTCGGTGACCTCTTTACCGCCGGCCGCGAGCACCTCACCCGTCGCGGGGTTTGGTACATCGAAGGCGAGCACGTAACTCTCGTCGCGATCGCGCATCGACGTGGGCCGCTCGTCCTCACGCAGATCGATCTGCGCGTACCGAGCGAAGACCTGCACCTTTTTCATGCCCATCGTGCGCAGGGCGGTGTACAACTCCTGCGTCAGCTCGTCGCCCTCCTTGGCAAGCGGCTCGCCCTCAGCGTCTTCCGGGTTGGGGATCACTTCGGCGAGCACGGTACCTAGCACCTCACGACGAAGGCCACGCTCGTCGTGCTCTTTCGAGAGATCCAGGATCCGCAGCGCGTAGAAGAGGCGCAGAATGTCGAGGTTCGTTCCGTAACCGAACGCGCGCAGCAGCGCCGTGGCAGGGAATTTCTTTTTCTTGTCGATGTGGACGAAGACGACATCATGAATGTCGACGGTGAACTCCACCCACGAGCCGCGGAACGGGATGATCCGCGCACTGTATAGACGCTGGCCGTTGGGGTGGATCGACTCCTCGAACACCACACCGGGCGAACGGTGCAGCTGCGACACCACCACCCGCTCGGCGCCGTTGATCACAAACGTGCCCAGCGGAGCGATGACCGGCAGCTCGCCGAGGTACACCTCTTTCTCGATGATGTCCTTGGGCCGCTTCTCGCCGCTCTCCAACGTCTCGTTGATGTGCAGACGGAGCGTGGCCTTGAGCGACGCCGAGTAGGTCATGTCACGCTCGATGCACTCCTCGACCGTGTACTTCGGCTCACCCAACGCGAACTTCACGTACTCCAGCGAATAGTTGCCGTTCACATCCGCGACCGGAAACACTTCTTGGAACACCCGCTCCAAGCCCAGATCCGCGGGGTTTCCGTTGGTATCCTTGCGGAGCAGCACCTCGAACGACCGCAGCTGGATGTCCAGGAGGTGGGGCATGGGCATGCCCGACTCCAATTTTGCGAACGAGATAATCGGGAGTGTCTTAGTCATCTACGTACCTCTCGCAACACAAACGGCCCCGCCCCTCTCCGACCCACCGTAGAGGGGTTATCGGGGCTCGCTGTGCGAGCAGTTATGGAAAAGCCGCTGATTCGTGACATACCGTCTTTGCTGAAGAAGGAACTCTCTCACGCCGGCCGCCCTCAATGACGGCCGGTAAAGAGAGCCCTACTTCAGCTCGACGGTCGCGCCCTGCGCTTCGAGTTTTGCTTTGATGGATTCCGCCTCTTCCTTGGACACGTTTTCCTTCACGTTGCTCGGGGCGCTGTCTACCACATCCTTGGCTTCCTTCAAGCCAAGCGACGTCACCTCGCGCACGG
>CAYLZR010000084.1:0-8739 GCA_964388145.1 uncultured Gemmatimonadaceae bacterium
ACGGAACGACGAGGCGGAACGGCGCGCCGTTCTGGTTCGGCAGGTCCTCACCGTATAGGCCGGTGGCGAATATGGCCAGCGGGTGCATCGCCTCGTCCATGCGCAGCCCTTCCACGTAGGGCCACGGCAGAATCGGACGACGCTGCCCCGGCATCTGCTCCACGTCGTACAGCGTGTGGAACTCGATATACTTCGCCGCCGACGTTGGTTCGAATCGGTTGATCAAGGTGCTCAACGGGAATCCCCGCCACGGTATCACCATCGACCACGCCTCCACACACCGCATCCGATACACGCGGTCTTCGATCGTGATGCCACGGAGCAAATCGTCGAGATCGTACGTGCCTGGCTTGGCGCATTCCCCGTCGACCGCCACCGACCATGGCCGGGGACGCAGTGTGTGGGCGTTCTTGGCCGGATCGTCCTTACCCGTGCCGAACTCGTAGAAGTTGTTGTAGGTGGTGACGTGCTCGTAGGAAGTCAACGGTTCGTCCTGTACGTCTTCGTCCGGTCGTCCCGTCGCCGCACGGACCGCCCACGGCGCCGCGGCGCCCGCCGCCGCAATCGCACCGAACGCCGCACTGCGGCCGATGAACTTGCGGCGATTTATGTAAGTGGATTCCGGCGTTATATCGGAAGACTTGATGTCGTCCGGTCGCTTGATGAGCATTTTTAAGTATCCTCGTGTTGTCTGCTGGTTCTCAAAACCCCGTCGGGACAGGATGAGTTCCCGGTTTGCGATTAGAAAACGTTAATCTTTAGATCCTGCTCCCCGCTCCCCTCTCCCCGCCCCAACCTGCCCTCTTGCCTCGCGGGGCGCAATCGCCGGTTCTCACCGTCGCACCTCACGCAACCGCTGCACGGCGTCCCTCAACATCTCCCCGGTCTTGCAGAACGCGAACCGCACCGTGGTGCGACCGTCCTCGGCACGGCTGTAAAAGCTGGAGCCGGGCACGGAAGCCACCCCGATCTCTCGCACCATCCATTCCGCAAACTCGACGTCGCCTTGGGAACTGAGGTCGGAAAAGTCCGCCAGGATGTAATAGGCGCCCGCCGGCGGGCTGCAGCGAAAGCCGGCCTCGACCAGACCGGCGTGGAGGATATCGCGCCGCTCCTCGTAGGAGGTCGTGAGGTCGCGGTAATAGTCCGGGCCGAGTGCGTCGAGGGCAACGGCCACTCCCTCCTGCAGGGGCGCCGGCGCGCCGACCGTGAGAAAATCGTGCACCTTGCGAATCGCATCCGTGACGGCGGCGGGAGCCACGATCGTGCCTATGCGCCAACCCGTGACGCTAAACGTCTTCGAAGCACCGCTGATGGTGATCGTGCGCTCGCGCATGTCGGGCAGCGTCGCGATGGGGATGTGCTCGCCAGAGTACAGAATGTGCTCGTAGATCTCATCGGTGACCGCGTACGCGTCGTGCGCGCGGCACAACTCCGCGATCCCGTCCAGTTCTTGCCGGGAAAACACGTGTCCGGTGGGGTTGTTCGGCGTGTTGATGATGATGGCGCGCGTCCGTTCGGAAAACGCCGCCGTAAGGCGGTCAATATCCAACGGCTGATCCAACGCCATCGGTACAAAGATCGGGTTCGCACCGCAGAGCACCGCGTCCGGGCCGTAGTTTTCATAGAACGGCTCGAAGACGATCACGTCGTCGCCGGGATCGACGATAGCCATCAACGTCGCGGCCATGGCCTCGGTCGCGCCGCAACATACGGTCAGTTCGGTTTCCGGATTGACGGTGAGTCCGTACCACCCCTCGTATTTTCGCGCCAACGCATGGCGCAGACGTGGGGCTCCCCACGTCACCGCGTACTGGTTCACATCGTCACGGATG
This sequence comes from uncultured Gemmatimonadaceae bacterium, assembly GCA_964388145.1. Classification (GTDB taxonomy): domain Bacteria; phylum Gemmatimonadota; class Gemmatimonadetes; order Gemmatimonadales; family GWC2-71-9; genus B3T1B10. The sequence goes on from CAYLZR010000084.1 coordinate 1,836, forward strand.
GCTTGCACCGCGGCGTCCTTCACAACGTCGGGGGCGGGAAAGTTCGGGAATCCCTGGGCGAGGTTGATCGCGTCGTGCTCCATCGCCAAACGGGTCATCCCGCGAATGACCGATTCGGTGAAGGCGTGGGTCCGGCGAGCGGTTACCTGGGAGCCGGCAGCGGGGAGAGGGGAGCGGGAGATGGTCATCCTATACGACCCTGCGCCCTGCCGGCTCTTCCGTGCTCCCCTGCTAGGAAAAACTTCACGGCTGTCCCCACGCCCACCTCGCTCTCGGCCTGAATGGTACCACCCCACGATTCCACCAAGCGCTTACAAATTGCCAGGCCCAAACCGGTTCCACTCGTGGTGGTAGAGAACTTCGGCTCGAAGATACGCCGAACATCTTCAGCACGGATCCCCGATCCGTTGTCTCGCACGGTGAACAACACTCGTCCGCGCGTGGTGCGCTCTACTTGGATCCCGACCTCGCTGGCGCCGGCGCCGCGCGCGTTCTCCACCAGATTGATCAAGACTTCTTTCAGCTCGTCCTTGCGCACCATGCCTACGACGCCATCGGCGGCCTGCACGGCCACCCGTGTCCCGCTCCCCATGGTGTAGAGTGACGCCGTTTCGCGCACCACCTCTGCCACGTTCACGAGAGCCATCGACTCGGCTTCGGCCGGCGGCGCACCAAACCTCGAAAACGCTTTGGCAATCGCGTCGAGACGTTCGATCTCCGCGAGGATCTGCCGCGAGGTTTTTTCCAACGTCTCATCGAAGTTTCCCTTGGGATCGCGGTGCGCGCGTTGCAGGTGTTGCACACCGAGCCGGATCGGCGTCAGCGGATTCTTGATCTCGTGTGCCACCTGGCGCGCCATCTCTCCCCACGCCAACACACGCTCCGCCACCGCAAGCTCCGTGGCATCGTCGATTGCGAGCACACAGCCCCGCTCGTCGTCTCTGGTCAACACGGCCACCTGTGCGCGAATGCGTTTGTCCCCGACCGTGAATTCCCTGGCATCCATGTCACCCCCGCCGTGGACAAACGAACGCACCCAGTTCCAAAATTCCATCCACTCCGGCCCCGTTTGTCGGTCCACCGCTTCGTACGGCGACGGCTCGATCCCGAGCAGTTGGACGGCGCGTGGGTTGGTGGTGGTAACGCGCAGCCCCTGTCCCAGGGCCACGACCCCCGTCGCGACATTGCGCAACACCGCACCGGTGAAGTTCAGCGCATCCTCCAACGCCGCTTGGTGCGCGGAAACGTCCGCTGCCATCTGCTTGAACGCATTCACGACGGGGACGAACTCCTTTGGCATTTGGGGATCGAACGGCGGCAGTTCCTTCCCACCGCCGATGGCTCCCGCCGCGTCGCTCAACGCCTGCACGGGTTTGGCGAGCTCTCGCCCCGCTGTCGCCGCCAGTCCCGAGGCGGCGGCAAACCCTATGGCGATCACGAGAATCAGTGCAAAGAGGATGTCTTGCTGGTTGTGGCGCAGCTGCGGCTCGTCCGCCAGCACGGGAGCCGCCAGTACGAGCGACCGTCCGGTCGGGCTGGTCAACGCGCGATACCCCACCCTGGTGTTCCGCCCACCAATGTTGCGGGCTTCGATCGCCTGGCGCTCCAGCCCACTTCCGAGGGCGAGCTGCTGGAACACCTTGGGATACAGGTAGGGCTCCACCAGACCGAGCTCGGCCAAAACCCTCGCGCTCGAATGGAGCAGCTTGCCGTCTTCGTACAACAACAGATCGGCATCGAGGCGATCGGCCAGATCATCGAGACGCTGCTCGCTGGCGGCGCCCATGACGGCAAAGTCCAGTTCGACGCCGCCGGCGTCCTGCAGCGTTTGAGTGAGAACCAGGTCTTTGGTCGCGCGCACCTCCGCCGCAAAGTGCCCCACGCTCCACGTTCCCAAACCCAGCGTCGGGATGAAGAAGAAAAGGGCCAATGCGAGCGTGAGCCTGGTGCTATACGATTCGACCTTGAGCGACCCCCACAGGGGCTGGAAAGCGATCGTCACCCGACCCTGGATCGCCTCGCCCAGCAACACGAACAAGGCGGCGAGCGCTGCCGTGAGTCCGACCAAGAGTGCCCCCCGCACTACCAAGTGCACGATGTCACCCAGCGGAACCCGCACCTGCAAGTTATTGAGGCCTTCCGGAGAAGTGAGTGACCGCTCGCCCATCAGCATCCGCCCCTCGCTGCGCCACTCCAAACGCAAAGCGGTGGCCGTCGAATCCATGGGGGTTGCCACAAAAATGTTGTAGGGAGCCACCGTGAGCGGGTCGCCACGGAGAAACCGAGCCAGCCGGATCGGCTCGATCGCCTGTGAGCGCGGCCCCACTACCACCGTCACGACACTGCTATCAGGGAACGGGACCGCGAGCAGGTAATGACCGCCCGGAACGATGTTCAACTCCTCGATCAGGGGATCGCGCCGGCCAACCGCGTTGCGCACGCTCACCTCGACATCCTGGCGGGGCACCGACAGGTCGGCCAGCTCGAGCTCGGCCACGCGGTTCCCGGCGCGGGTCCAGGTGGCCAGCGACACGGGGTAGTCGTCGCGACTCAGCGACGAGCGCCGCCATCGCGCATACAGTCCCGCGGCCGTCCGTGGCACCGATCCGGCCTGCAGAGCCGCGCCGAACGTTTGCAACGCACCTACGGCAATCGGATCGACACGTTCCGCCAGTCGCTCGACGTCCCGCTCGGCGTTGAGCACCCTGCCGTCCACCACCGCCCCCCAGAGGAACACCACGATCGCCGAACCCGCCACACCGGAGCACGACGCGATGACACGCGCGCGACGGCCCGGGCGCACGGCAAAGAACAATGCCGGAATCCACAGCGGCACATACCACGTGGGCCACTCCGTTTCGGGGCTCCACACGACCAGGCCGACCAGCACGAGCACGAACGCGAGGCCACCCGCAGCCCACGCGGTCCACCACCGGAAGCGACTGACTCCGGAAACGCGCACGCACAGCGCGGCCGTGGCCAATATCGCGGTACCGGCCATCGCGTTGGATAGGGACCAGGCGAGCCAGTTGCCTAAGCCGATGCCGCCCTCCGGAACAGCCACACCCTGGGCGAGGACACGGAACACAAAGGGAGCTGTCACGACGACCAAACCCGCCGCGGGAATCAGCAACCAGCGCCAGCGCACCGCGGATCTCCTCCACAACGCCACAATCACGACCAGGGCGACGCCGGCAAGCACGACCAGCCCGCCCGCCGACGTGCTGAAAAAGCCGAACTGTGACAGAAAATACGTGCGAGGTGAAAACAGCGGGTCGAGGCCGAGGCGGGACCCGACCGGGGTGAACAAGAGCAGGGCGGCCCCGCCCGCGAAGACCCAGAATCGCAACTGATGGCTCACCAAAAAGAACAGCACCAGGAGCGTCATGGCCGCAGCCACCGCCACGCGCCTGCCACCGCGTTCGAGGACGGTCAATTTCAACGTCCCCTGGGGGGGGGGAACCGGTCTTACCGAGAACAGCGTGTCCGGAAGGACCTCGGCCGAGTTGCAATCGGGCACGCAATAATTGACGACGTCTGGGTCCGATGAAGCCGCCTTCGGCGCCGAAAAGTGCAGTTGGGAGCCCGTCGCTCGGGCGAAGCGTGAGGCGACGGACGCGGCGCGGTTGGGGACTGAGCTGTCGCCGGCAAGGAGGAGCTGGGCCACGGCCGTCTGGCCGTCACGGGTGCGTTCCGCTTCCAGGACGACGTAGAACGGGGTGATCTGAGCCCGAAGCGACACCCCGATCGGGACGGGTGGGATGCGGAGGTTACCGGCCCACGCCTGCGCCTCGCCGGTGCGTCCAAACACGACCACGCCGAGTTCCGGGCTTCGAGCGGCGAGCCCTCCTTGCAGCGCGTCAAACATCTCGGTGCGCGAGGACGCTTCGAGGTTCGCACCCCGATCGGCCAGAGAGCGAACGACCGCAACCGCGTCTCCCAGGGTGGTCTCGAGATGGCGGGTGGCCCTCTCGATCAGCTGGGTTCGCACATCGTCCCAGCGGTTTTCGATGCCGGCAACCTGCCACGAGGCGTGGAGCGCGGCACCCGAGCCGGCCAGCCCGAGCACCGACGCCGCCACCCTCGCGGGTTGGCTCGTCCGAGCCGCGAGGATCGTCGCGACGAGGGCAAACGCAGCAGCCGTCACCCCCCAGAAACCCACGGGATACCGCAACCAGAATCCAAGCGCCACGATCAGCGCCCCGATCCACGTTTCCCAGCGAGTGAAAAGCGTTGGTCTCATGCCCCGTATATCTTCATCTTCCATAATGATGCGCAACCTCACGAACCGCGCCCCCGCCCCCGCCCCCGCCCCCGCCCCCGTCACCGCACCGATGGCGCGACCGTGCAGAGTCCCGATTGGGGTTTGGTTCCTGTCTTGGGTCCTGCTCGCGCCCGAGTCGGTGGTGGCCCAGGGACGTACGTTGGACGAGGGGGTCCTGCGCGTCACCATCGGCGGTACCGAGGTGGCCCGCGAGGAGTTTTCGATCGTGCAGGGGCGCTCCTTCGACGGGGGGACCGGTTATCGGCTGCTGGCTACCGCATTCTACCCACCCAGGCGAACGAGGGTCACCATCCCGTCCTCGGTCGAGCTGGGCCCCGACTCGCTGCCGCGCCTGGCCCAGTTTGGACCGATCACCGGACGGGACCTCGTGACCTTGGCCCAGTTCGGCCCGCGGAGACTCACTTTGCAGACGCGCCGGTCCACGGGAAGGACCTTCCGTGAGTATCCGGGGGTGGCCCGCAACTGGGTGGCCGACGATTCGTTGCTCTCTCTCTACGCGCTCCCCCCCGGCACGGCCCCGGGAACCGTCCGCCTCGTCTCGCCACGCCACGGGAGTCGCGTGGACTTCATCCTAAGCGACCGCGGCTTCGAGGAGACCGTGGTCGGCACACGCACGCGCGAACTGCGGCACCTGGTTCTCAGCGACGCGGCCGATGTGAGGCACCTGTGGTACGACGCGGGTGGCCGGCTCATGAAGGTGGAGATTCCCGCCCGGCGACTGGTGGCCGTCCGCGAAGTCGGTTCGGCGAACCCAAACCGGTAACGCCGTACTCGCGTTGAGCTTACCGGACTCGGGACGGCGAAGCCCACAACCGAACACTTTCCCGCTTCGCCGACTCGACTACGAGCCACCTAAGTTATTGTAACAAAACAAGTTATAGAACGCAGAATGGTGGCACGGGGCCTGCGTATCCCGTAGGCGGCCGGAAGCCGTTTCGGGCTTCCGGACCCGGGAAACGACCGCTGGGGTCGACGTGGGGACCGATCGTCTAGGTCTCTATTTCCCAATCAGTGAGTTAACGACACGTTGTGTCTCGGGCGTGAAACCGCCCCCACAGGCGCGGCGTAGAGAAGATCGTGAACCGTTCAGCGCAAGGAAGAATCTCATGAACGCCCGTGCCATCCCATTGCTTAGCATCCTGTTACTCGGCGTCACGACCGCAGTAGCGGCCCAAGACCGTCTGCCGTCCGTTCCCCAGACGCTGTCGCTCCAGGACGCGCTCGACCTCGCCGAGACCTACAGTCCGATCTATAGGCAAGCCGCGAACGACCGCGGCGCCGCGGCGTGGGGAGTGCGGAACGCGTACGCCTCGTTCCTTCCAACTCTTACGGCGAGCACCAATGCCACCTATCGGGGCGCAGGCGTTCAACGCTTCTTGACCACCGAGTTTCGGCAGCCCTCGGCCACGATCGGATCGAGTTACAACCTGAGCCTTGGCTGGACGTTCAACGGAAACACTCTGCTCCAACCAGGCGTCCAAAAAGCCTCACTGAGTGCGGTCGATGCAACGATTGACGCCGTCCGGATGTCGCTCCGAAGCAGCATCGTCCAACAGTACTTGACCGTGCTGCAAAACCAGGCTCAAGTGGAGCTTCAGGAGCGGCAGGTGGAGTCCGACGGCGAGAACATGCGTCTTTCCCAGGCGCGTTTCGACGTGGGGCAGACCACGATGATCGATGTGCGCCAGGCCGAGGTGGCCAAGGGCCAGGCCGACGTCGCGTTGCTGCAAGCTCGCCAGTCGGTCACCGTCGCGGTGCTCCGCCTGTTCCAACAGATGGGAGTGCCGGCGCCCGAGGATCCGAGAGTGGTAATCCTGCCGGATACTTTCCCGGTCGTCGAGCCGGACTGGAATTTGGACCAGCTCCTCACCGAAGCCGACGCGTACAATCCCGACGTGGGCGCCCTGAGAGCGCGGGAGACCTCGGCCGAGTGGGCCGAACGATCCGTCAAATCGCAGTGGCTTCCCAGTGTGAGCGTCTTTGCCACGTGGTCGGGTTTCACGCAGCAGTTCACGGACAATTCGTTTCTTCTACCTCAAGAGCAGGCCCGCGCTGCATCCGCCGTTACCGCGTGTCAGGACGGCAACATCATCAACCAAGATCTCAACACTCGACTCGGTTTGGGTTTCCCGATCGTAGCGGATTGTGCTGTATCATTCGGCCTGAGCCCTGAAGCGGAGGCCGGTATTGTCAGCAGCAACAGCGTCTTTCCCTTTGATTTTTCCAACAATCCATTCGTGGCACAGATCCAAATCAGATTGCCCATATTCGACCAGTTCAACCGCAATCTCCAGATCAGCCAAGCATCGGCGGTGGCTGAGGACGCACAGGAGCTGCGCCGCGCACGTGAGCTGCAGGTCCGCACCGACGTGAGCCAGCAGTACTACGGGATGCAGTCCAACTACCAGGCGATCTCAATCCAAGACAACAACCGCGTGCAGGCCCGAGACGGCTTGCGACTCGCCCGCGAGCGGTATCGCGTGGGCGCCGGAACGTTCTTCGAGTTGCTCCAAGCGCAGGTGGCGGCCCAGCAGGCGGAATCCGACTACATCACCGCCCTGTTCAACTACCACCGTTCACTGGTGAGCCTGGAAGCGGCCGTCGGGCGCAGGCTTCGGT
>CAYLZR010000085.1:0-8693 GCA_964388145.1 uncultured Gemmatimonadaceae bacterium
GGGAACGTGGTGCAGACTCGTCGCCGTGACGACGTTCTTTTCGCGGTTGTCGATGCCGCTCGTGGTACACTCGTACCCGCGGGGCTCGGCGATCAATCCGGTGCGGTCCGTGATGTGGTGGACGCATTGAAACGTGTCCCACAGGCGACGACCACAGCGGTCCAGGATATCTCGAGAGCGTGGATATTTCTGCTGGCCGCGGTCGCCATTCTACTGCTGCAAACCTACACGCGCCGAACCGCTGCTCTTGCCGCTATCGCGTTCATGTTGATGGTACCGAAGACGGTCGTTGCGCAGACAACTCTGAATGTCGCAGATCGGGCATGGCGTGACAGTCTCTTTAGTGTTGCCGCCGATCTCTATGAGCAACAAGTGCTCTCGCAACAGGGTGGCGACACCGCGTGGTTGAACCTCGGAACGGCTGCCCTGGCCATCGGCGACACGGCGCGCGCGCATCCGGCGCTCGCGCGCGCGGCGGAGTCTCTGGACCCCGAGTTGCGGTTCCGCGCCCTATTCAATCTCGGATTGGCCTCCCTGCGGCTCGCGGAAGCCGACGAGGCCAACCGCCAGGCGTACCTCGAGGAGGCGCGACGCCATTATCGCGAAGCGCTCTTGCTCCGACCTGGTGATGACGACACGAAGTGGAACTACGAATTGACGGCACAACCCGCGCCTCCGCAGGACGGCGGTGGTCAACAACCGCCGCCGAATCCCGGCGAGCAAGACGACCCCGCCCGCCCCCGGCAGACCGGCCTGACACGGGAACAGGCGGAAGCGATTCTCGATTCGATGTTGGCCGAGGAACGCGACACGCTCGACAAGATCAATAAGAGACGGGCCGAGCCGCGGAATGCCATGAGGAGAAAGAACTGGTGAAGCTCCTCTTGATGTTGACACTGGCCGCCCAGCAACCGCAGATCGAAGCGACGATCGACCGCTCGACGGTTGAAGTCGGCGATGACGTGGTGGTGACGGTCAAGTTGATCGCCGATGGAGGCGTCCCAGCCGAGGCGTCGCTTCCACCGTTTACGGGGCTCGATCTCACCGGAACCAGCCAGTCTTCATTGTTTACGTCGGTCGGTGGACGCGGCCGACGAGAGACGATTTGGGAGTATCGCTTCCGGGCGGTGACGCCCGGCAGGGCGGTCGTCGGCCCGATTCGAGTGCGGGTAGGGTTGGATTTTGTAGTGGCCGGGGAATTGTCCGTTGATGTGACGGCAGCGGGCGGTACGGGTGATGAGGCGTTTGATGAACGTGTTGCGGAGATCGTCGATGGTGCACCAGGGCCGGGAAGGGTCGAAGATGTCACGGTCACGGTGATTCCTTCTCGCGACACCATCATCCTGGGCGAGCAATTGGACTTCGTGGTCGTCGCGTGGTTTCCGCGAGACATTCGATCGCGGCTTCGCACGAGACCCACGTTGATGCCGCCGGAGCTACAGGGCGCGTGGACCTATCCTCGCACCGCTACCCTGGGAGTTGCAGACACCCGCACCGTCGACGGCCGTCTCTACGATCTGTTCGTGCACCACCAAGTGGCGTTTCCACTAACGGCTGGCGAACTACGCGTTGGTCCCGCGACCGTGTCTTACAGCTTACCGTTGCGAACGTCCATCCTCAGCCGAGAAATGCCCCAAGAAGTTCAGAGCCGGGATACGGTCGTGACTGTGCTCCCTCAGCCAATGGAGGGTCGGCCGCAGGCCTTTACCGGTGTCGCAGCGCGCGACTTGCAATTCACCGTCGCGGTCGACACGGGCGACTTCCGGGTCGGTAATGCGAGCACGATTACGGCACGCGTTACCGGTCAAGGCAACGTGGCCCTCTGGCCGAAGCCAGAGTTCGACTGGCCTGAGGGTGTGAGAGTGTATGAAGGCGCTACGCATGTCGATATCAATACAGAGAACGGCCTGATCGGTGGTACAAAGACCTTCTCATATTTGATTGCCCCCGAATCCACGGGCACGTATGTAGTTCCGCCACCGACATACACCTACTTCGCATTGGATTCGGGACGTTATGTCCGCGCGACCACACCACAGCTTCGACTCGTCGCCCGGGCGGGTCCGAGTTCCACCAGTGATCTCCGGCCGCCTGCTATTCTGGCTCGGCGGGGTGTCTCCCTGCTCGACTCGGTAGCGACCAACACCCGGTTGTGGATATTCGGCCTGATCCTCTTGTTGCCGCCGGTTCTCACGGGCATGGTGCGGGTTGCGGCGAAGATCAGATGGCGTCGGAAGCCAGTAGCAACATCACGCGAAACCGATCCGACCCTAGAGATGCTCGAGCGAGAATTCCGTGCAAAACTGGAGCAGCTCGTTAAGGGTTTGCATGCTCGTGAGGGAGACGGGCTGCCGGTCGCTCTGCGTGCCGCGGGGGTCGAGGCGCCCGTTGCCACTCACGCGTGGCGAGTTCGTGACCGGCTGCGCCATGCGGTGTACGGGCCGGGTGGTGCGTCGGACCCTCTCGAGCTCGCGGCGGAAGTCCACGAGGTGTTGCGTGCGTTGCCGGGTGGAACGCGGCAAGGGCCGGGGATGGTCAAGGTGACCAGTATCGCGGTTGTGATGATGCTGGCGGGAACCGGTTTCGCATCAGCCCAAGCGCCTTCGGCAGAGCAGCTGTACGAAGCCGGTGCGTATCGTGCCGCGGCGGATAGTTTTCGCGTGCGCGTATCCGAAACACCGTTGGATGCGTCGCAGTGGTTCAATACCGGAGCGGCCCTCTTCGGTGCCGGTGAGAAGACGGCCGCTCGTGCCGCGTGGATTCGGGCGGCACGCATCGCGCCTCGGGATCGGGCGGTACGCGCCGCGTTGGAATTGGTTCCGCCGCTGGACGCGCACGCGCGGGCCGCGACGTGGGTCCCTCCGGTGCGTGTCGTCGAATTGGCGGCGGCCGGCATGGTCCTGTGGGTCGTGGGTTGGTTGGCGTTTGCGTTTTCGTCCCGCGCCCGTCGCACGCTTCCGATCGTCATGGCAGGGGTCGTCACCGCGGCGCTTGCGGCGTATCTGCAACATCGCTACAGCGAACCAGCCGGGCTCATCACCTCAGCAAACGTGCCTGTTCTCGAAGCGCCGTACGGTACGGCTAATGCCACCACGCGCTTCGAGGAAGGGACTGCGGTTCGCGTCGTGGGTGAAGAGGGTTCGTGGCTGCGCGTGAGTCGCGGTGCGTATCAGGGGTGGGTGCTCGCCACCCAAATCAGGCGGCTCTAGATGGGACGGGGGCGGGGGCGGGGGCGGGCGCGCGTTGCCATTCTCGCGGATGCGGTCGCCGACCAGATTGCAGCGGGCGAAATCGTGGAGCGGCCTGCATCGGTGGTCAAAGAGTTAGTTGAGAATGCGTTGGACGCCGGAGCCAGCAGCATCGAGATCGAGTTGGAGGCGGGAGGGAAAACATCCATTGCGGTCAGCGATGACGGCACGGGCATGGACCGAGACGACGCGGTGCTGGCCATCGACCGTCACGCCACCAGCAAGATTACCGTAGCCTCTGACCTCATCGGCGTTGCAACGTTCGGCTTCCGTGGGGAAGCTCTGCCTGCCATTGCTTCGATTTCGAAGTTCGAACTAGAGACCGCAACGACAGCTCAAAACGGTGATGGGACCGAAGCCACACGGCTCGTGGTGGACGGCGGTCGCCTCAAAGACGTGCAGGCTACCGCGCGGCGACGCGGCACCACGGTGCGGGTGAAGCGATTGTTTTTCAACGCGCCGGCACGGAGAAAGTTTCTCCGAACACCCGCCACCGAGACCCGGCAGGCCGTCGCCGCTGTTTCACTCTTGGCGTTGATGCGTCTCGACGTGGCCTTCAAGCTCACCAACGACGGGCGGGTGTTGACCGACGCCCCCCGAGTTTCGGCGTTGGCAGATCGGATCGAATCGTTGTTCGGACGCTCGGTGGCGGAAGGGTTGATTCCGGTCGAGCACCACGCAGGTGCCGTATCGGTGCGCGGTTTCATCCAGCGTCCGGCCGACGCGAAACCAACCGGTCGCAAGGCTTTTCTCTATGTCAACGGACGCCCCTTCCGCGATCCGTTCCTAGTGCGCGCTGCCGAGGCCGGGTACCGGGCGACGATTCATCCAGGCACGCGCCCGACGATGTTTCTCTCGTTGGGGGTTCCGGGCGATGCGGTGGACGTGAACGTGCACCCGAGCAAACTCGAGGTACGTTTCCGCGATCGCCGTTTTGTCGAGGCGACGGTCGAGGAGGCCGTGCGGCATGCACTTGGCGACATGGACGCCGCGGCGGTGGTTCGACCGGCGATCCCACCGTGGGAAGCGCACTCCTCCGGCGAGCAGTCATCCTTTCGAGCGTACACCTCGCAAGACGGAGAGGGAGCGTCGGCGTCGCTGTTTGACGACGCGCACCAGGTCCCGGCACCGGCAGACATTTTTTCTGCGGACGGCAAGTATCTCCAGGTCTTCAGCACGTACATCGTAATGCAGACTCCTGAGGGCCTCGCCATCGTCGATCAGCACTCGGCACACGAGCGAGTATTGTACGAACAGACGATGGCGCAACTGAGCGGGAAGGGGGCCCTGTCACAACGCCTGTTGTTGCCGCTGACCGTCGACCTCGAACCGGGCGAGCTCGAGGCAGTCGAGCAGAATCGAAAATTGCTGAATACCATAGGGTTCGAGGTCGATGATTTCGGCGGCCGCTCGGTGGTGTTGCACGCGGTACCGAACCCCCACCCCCGCTTTGACGCCCGCCGGTGTTTCGAGGAAGTCGTGGCGGATCTTGCGCGCGGCCGTTTTGGAGGGTGGGCGAACGAACTCGAACGATTCGCTGCCACCTACTCCTGCCGCGCGGCGATCAAAGCAGGTCAAGTGTTGGAACAGCGTGAAGTCGCCACGCTCCTTCGCCGGCTCTTTGCGTGCGAACTGCCGCCGCACGATGTGCACGGGCGCCCGACCATTGTGCAGCTTCCGCGTTACGAACTGGAGCGCCGCTTTGGGCGCAGCTAAGCCAGTCGTCCCGGTCTTGGTCGGTCCGACTGCTGTGGGCAAAACGGCGGTCGCCGCGGCGCTCGCCAAATATTGGCCTCTCACCGTGGTCTCCGCTGATTCTCGGCAAGTGTATCGGGGTTTGGACATCGGTACGGCCAAACCCACTGCGGACATACTGGAGCTGGCACCCCACGTCGGATTGGATGTCGTGGATCTGGGTGAGCGCTATAGTGCGGGCCGGTATGCGCGCGATGCTGCCAATTGGCTGGATGCAATTCCGGCGTCGCGCCGACCGATCGTGATCGGCGGGACGGGTTTCTATATTCAAGCACTCGCCGACGGACTGTTTCGAGAGCCGCCCGTTGACGCCGGCTTGCGGGAGAAGTTTCGTGCCTGGGCCCTCGAAGCGAACGGTTTGGGCGCATGGGCCGCGCGACTGGACCCGGAATACCGGGGTGGTGGCAAACAGCGCGCCGCGCGTACGGTCGAGGTGGCTTTGCTAACGGGAAAGCCGCTGTCGTTCTGGCAGCGCGAAGCCAAGGCGGAGGGCGTGATGCGTCCTTGGTACATCCGCCTCACGGCACCCCGAAAGTTCTTGCACGGTCGTATCGAGGTACGAACCCGCGCCATGCTGCGCGCGGGATGGGTCGACGAAGTTCGGAGGCTGCTCGACGGTGGCGTGGCGCCGGATGCGGCCGGGTTGGATGGGGTCGGATATCGTGAAGTGATTTCCCACCTGGAGGGAGATATGACGGCCGATCAGCTTCCCGAGGCCATTGCCACGAGTACGCGTCAATACGCCAAGCGTCAGGAAACGTGGTTCCGACACCAGTTGATCGGGCACCCGGTGGTGACGATGGATGCAACCGATCCTCCAAACGTTCTGGCTCGGAGGATCGTCGAACTATGGGATGATAGGGACGTCTAGCATGCGAATTGGGATCACGTGTTATCCGACGTACGGCGGCTCCGGCGCTGTCGCGACCGAGCTTGGTTTGGAACTGGCCAAGCGTGGTCACGAAATCCACGTCATTTCGTACGCGTCTCCGTTTCGGCTGCCCGGATTTGCTGAGAATGTCTACTTCCACGGCGTCGACGTGAGCGCGACATATCCGCTCCTCGAGTACTTTCCCTACTCCCTCGCGCTGGCGGTCAAGCAACACGAGGTAGCGTTGCGGGAAAAGTTGGACATCCTGCACGTTCACTATGCGGTGCCGCACGCCACCGCCGCGTTCCTGGCTCGTGAAATGATTGCCGCGGAACGTCCCCTCAAGCTGATCACGACGCTCCACGGCACCGACATCACGCTCGTGGGCAAAGAAAAGTCCTTCTTTACCGTGACGAAATTTGCGATTGAACGGTCGGACGCTGTTACCGCGGTGTCCAACTACCTGCGGCATGAAACCTATAAAGCGTTCGGATGCAACGAATGTGCCATCAAGATGATCCCCAACTTCATCGATCTGAACACCTATCACCCATTGGAAGAGCGACCGCACGCATTCGGCCCGCCCGGGACGAAGGTCATCGTCCACACTTCTAATTTCCGGCCGTTGAAGCAGGTGCCGGACGTTGTGCGCATTTTCCAACGCGTTCGGGAAGAAATTCCGGCGGTGCTGGTTCTGGTGGGTGATGGTCCCGACCGCCCCGAAACGGAATCTGTCGTCGAACAGTTTGGTCTACAAGAGCACGTTCGATTCTTGGGCCAGTTGAAGGTGGTGGTAGACATCCTCCAGGCTGCCGATCTCTTCCTCTTGCCCAGTACGTCTGAATCATTTGGCTTGGGCGCGCTCGAAGCCATGGCCTGCGGGATACCCGTCGTTGCGAGCAACGTTGGCGGGTTGCCGGAAGTGGTGGTTCATGGCGAAAGCGGAATGCTCCACGACCCGGACGACCTCGACGGAATGGCGGCCAGCGCGGTCGCATTGCTGGGTGACGACCAACGATGGCGCGCGGCGAGCGAGGCGGCGGTGACGAGGGCGGCCGTTTTTTCGAGCGACCGGATCGTCCCGCAGTATGAGGCGCTCTATCGTGAAGTGGCCGAAGGATGAGCTGGTGGCAGGGAATCTTGTTGGGTGTGGTGCAAGGGTTAACCGAGTTTCTGCCGATTTCGAGCTCGGGACACCTGGTGGTGGCGGAGGCCGCCATGGGGCTCCAGGCACCCGGGGTCGTCGTGGAAGTCGTGTTGCACGTGGCCACCCTGTTGGCCGTGGTGATCGTGTACTGGAAGACACTGCGAAAGCTCGCGGCCGGCGCGATCGCCGGAGACCGCGCGGCATGGCGATACGTCTTGCTGTTGGCGTTGGCCACCGTTCCCGCCGGCCTGCTTGGGATCACCTTGCAAGATTGGTTCGAGAGCATGTTTGACTCGCTCACGCTCGTGGGCGTGAACTTTCTGATCACTGGCACCGTATTGTGGAGTACGCGAGGAAGGGCCGGGCATGGCGAACGCCCGACCGCGCAGGGCGCGTTGGGCATTGGTGTGGCACAGGCGTTGGCGATCCTGCCAGGCATATCGCGATCGGGAATGACGGTGGCGGCGGGCATGTGGTTGGGAGTGGACGCTGTTCGTGCCGCCGAATTTTCCTTCTTGCTCGCGATACCAGCCATCGCCGGGGCCGCACTGCTCCAAATCCCGGACGTGTCTGGCGACATGACGTCGATTGTTGCCTTTCCCCTGGTGGCGGGGTTCGTCGCCGCGTTGGTTACAGGAGTGCTGGCGATTCGTGTGCTGATTGCGCTCCTTCGAGCCCGGGCGTTCCACCGTTTTGCCCCGTACTGTTGGACGATTGGGATCATCACTTTGCTTTTCGCGTCGCTGGGAACATGAAATACGATGGACTCGGTGCTGCGGCGCTGGCTGCTCGATTGGGCGTCCCGAGCTGCTTGGCCCTCGAGCGGGTGACCAGCACGCTCGATATCATCCACGAGCTGGCCGTCGAAGGTGCCCCGTGTGGCGCGCTGGTGCTCGCCGACGAGCAAATCAGTGGCCGCGGCCGGCAGAGTCGCCGGTGGTACAGCCCGAAGGGATGCGGCGTTTGGTTGAGCAGCCTGAAGCGGCCGTCAACCCCCGTCGAAGGCGGTGTGTTGGCGCTGCGGACCGGCATGGCCGTGGTACGGGCCCTCGCCGACCTCGATGTCGTGGCGAAGATCAAATGGCCCAATGACGTGATGGTGCACGACCGCAAGCTCGCGGGCGTGTTGTGTGAGGCCCGCTGGCGAGGTCCTGAGATTGCTTGGGTGGCATTGGGTATCGGTATCAACGTGCACGGACCACTTCCCGCGGAGATCGCCGACCGCGCTATCTCACTGGACGAGGTCCTCCCTGGCGTGGAGCGGCTCACGGTATTGGATGCGCTCATGCCGTGGTTGCGCGACATCTCCGACCGACCGACGCTCGATGAGCGCGAGTGTCTGGAGTTCGGTCAGTGTGATTGGCTCGTAGGTCGCGCGGTCAGAGGACCCGCTGAAGGAACCGCCCGTGGAATCGATCGCTCCGGAGCACTGGTGATTGAGACGCCCCATGGTGTGGAGCATGTGGTCGGAGGAAACGTTGTCCCCGCGTGACCTTCCGCTGTGGGCTCGCGGCGCCGCCGTCTTGCTGCTGTGGATTGCCGCGTGGTATGTCCCGCGCTCGGAGTCCCTGGCTGACACGGTTGGATTCTCGTCACTTGAGGTAAGTGCGGGAGTGGTGGCGGTGTCCTTGCTGCTTGGGATGCGACTGCCCCTGGATCTCTGGCCACAACA
>CAYLZR010000086.1:0-8519 GCA_964388145.1 uncultured Gemmatimonadaceae bacterium
TCGTGCCCGACCCCAACCAGCCGAGGCCGGCGCGCTCAGAGCTTCAGCGATATCAGCGGATCGACGGACGCGGCTCGCCTGGCAGGGATGTAGGTGGCGATGGCCGACACCGCCACGATCAGCAGCAGGGCGGCAGCGTATGTGCTCGGATCTCTTGGGCTCACGCCGAAAACGAGACCCGACAGCCCTAACCCGGCCATGATCGAAAACAGCAAGCCCACTCCGATGGCGCTTCCAACGAGCATCACGGCGCGTTTGCCCATTAGTCTCATCACGTCTTGTCGACTTGCGCCGAGGGCGATGCGGAGTCCCAGTTCACGGGTTCGCTGACTGACCGAGAGTGCAATCACGCCGTATACGCCCACAGACGCCAGCACAAGCGCGAACGCGCCGAGCCCCAGGGCGACTGTTGCCGCGGTGCGCGAGAGCCAGAGATCCGTGCCGACCCAGTCAGCGACGGTCATGACATTCCTGGGTTCGAGGTTGGGATCCAAGGCGGTGATCTGCTCGCGTAGCAACGTCTTCGCGAGCGCCGTCGATCCCTCGCTGTGGACATGCACCGTTACGATCCGCGGGAAGCGTTGCGCGAAGGCGAGATACACATAGGGCCGTGGATCGCAAGCCAAACAAGAGTCGTGCACGTCCGCCGCAACGCCGACTACCTCGAACGTCGTCGTGCCCTCGTTCGCCTGCAATGTCCGTCCCACGGCCCGGGTTCCCGGCCAATGTCGCTTCACGAACGACTCGCTGACGATGGCTACCGGCCGGCTGTTTACATCATCTGTCGCGTTGAAGTGACGACCCTCCTGAAGCGGAATATCCATGGTCGTGAAGTACGCGGTGTCCACGACGTTGAACGGCACACGGGTCTCTTCCAGATCCGCGCTACTACCGTCTACGCGAACGTCCATCTCGGGAGAACCGGGCATGAGCGGACCCCTTCGTGCGAGTGAAACACTACGGATCGTGGGTATTGCAGCCAGCGATGTTGTGAGCTGACGGAGCAGACGTTGCCCCTCCGCCTCTCCGTGCCGCTCGCCGATGTTGAGGGAGGCTACGACGCGGTTTTCGATGCCGAATCCCGTGTCCACACGCTGGTACCAGATCATCGTGCGCACAAACAGACCCGTGACAACCAGCATAGTGAGGCCCAGTGCCAGTTGCGCCATCACGATGGCGTTCATCGACCGGAATGGTGAAGTATCGCCGCGGTTGTCTTCCGACTTGAGGCTCGATACCAAATCTGTCTTGGTCGAAGCCAGGACGGCGGGGAGCGCAGACAAACAGCCCGCGAGGAGCGACGCACCGAGGGCATACGTTGCGACCCGGATATCGGGAGAGAAATCAATCGCAAACGATCTCGCGATAGGGGGGAGAAAGAACGTGAAGATTCTCGTCATCCAAAACGACAACGTCAGTCCAATGGCCCCCGCCGGCAGCGCCAGGACCATCGTTTCGGTAAACAGCTGCCAAGCAATCCGCGACCGATTCGCTCCCATGGCCACGCGGATGCCCAACTCGTTTCTCCTGGTGATTCCGCGCCCCAACAACAAGCTGGATACGTTTGCGCAGGCGAGCAGCACGATGAGTGCCCCCATGGCGAACGCAATGGCGGTTGCGGAGGTAACCGCAGAAGGCATGTTGGGGTTAATGAGGCCGGCCCGCTCCGGGAGCACGGTGACGGTGATTGCCCTTTCGGCCCGCGACGACATAAGTGCCGCTTGTGTCGCAACGTCCGACAGGCGACGCGACGCTTCGTCGCGCGTAACACCGGGTGCAAGGCGGCCCATCAGGTGCATCCATGTGTCGTCGCGAGCGCTGATCCACTCGCTCGACTCGCGGATCGTGGTTCGGGACATGATGGGAATCCAAAAGTCGCTCGGCACGGCGAAGAGCGTCCCGGTGAAGCCGGCCGGTGCCACGCCGATCACCGTGAACGGCCGTCCGCTGAGACGCACGACACTCCCGATGATGTCGGGGGGTTGACCGAGGCGATTCCAAAGACCGTGACCCATCACTACCACCGCCGATCGACCGGCGTCCCGGTGCTCCTCTGGTAAGAAGGATCGACCGATGCTTGGACGCGTGCGCATGATGTCGAAGAAATTGCCACTGACATACTCGCCGGAAATCTGCTCGCGGTGTTCGGCGAAGTTGATCGTCGTCGTGAACCTCGCGTGGCCGAACATGCCCTCCAACATGTCGCCGGTGTCTCGCAGGTCCTCGAACGCGGGATAGGAGACGACCACCCGTTGCTCATCGTCGGTGGCGCTTCTGACAAAAAAGCGAACCAGGCCATCGGATTCGGGAACCGGCAGCCCGCGCCCCAGCGCATTCATGGCGCTGAATAGGGTCGTCGCCGCGCTGATGCCCAGAGCCAATGTCCCAATGATCGTCACGGCAAACAGCGGTCTGTTGCGAAGCGTGCGAAGCACGAACCAGATGTCGTGTATCATCGTCTCCATCAAACGCAGGGGGGAGGTACGCCGCTGGGTTACCGCATCTCTGCGACGCTGAACCCGGCGACGTCGGAACGCCAGGCCGCTGTAGCTCGAAGCGAGCGAAGCCGTTTGCCCGACGAGCCAGGCCGTAGCCGCCAATCGGCTTCGCCGAGGGACGACATCTCTCGCAAATTCTTCTTCGAGATCGCCCAGCACCATAGAGCGATCCGCCCGCGGCACGGTTCGCCGTATGACAAAGCGGACGACGGTCCAGATGAGCACGTGCCGCCGGTTTTTGAATTGTTTCATGATCGTCGGAGCAAGGGGTCGAGATTCTCCACCATGGCAAGGAAGGCCCGCTTTGAATTCCGTACGGCGGTGATCCCCCGCGTGGTAAGCACGTAATACCGTTTCGCCTTCCCGCCGCGTGCGGCGGTCGGCTCGCCGAGCCGGGACTCGAGGAAACCCTTCGTGGTGAGTCGATCCAGCGTCACGTATACCGAGCCGCGAGACACCTTTCTGCCGGTTCGTGACGCGATCTCATGGAGGATCGTGACGGCGTATGCGTCATCACCCAGCCGGGCAGTCGCGGCGAGCACGAGGAATTCAAACTCAGAAAGGAATGCTTGCATTATGTCAATGATGTAAGCATTATCGCGTTGCGTCAACCCCGTCGACAGAGGCATTCCTCAGGTGCGCCTTCTACCGAAATCCAAATAGCCACGGAAAACACGGAATCCACGGAAAAGGTGACCGGTTGCAGGTGACCGGTGACCGGGTAGCCGATTCTGGCATCGAAGACTGTAACCTGACACCGGTAACCGGTAACCTGTTATCCGTGGATTCCGCGGCTATTATTCCAGCTGATCCGTCGCCCCTTCAAACGGCAGAGACCACGATGACCAACAGAACTCTCTTTTCGAAGCTCGCGCTCCTATGCGTTCTCCCGGCGTTCATCTCGTGCGGTGAGGAGCAGGAGTCCGAGGCGGCATTGGTCGAACGTGCGAGGGGAATCCACGACCGTGTCATAACCCTGGATACTCACAACGATATCAGCCCCGCCAATTTCACCGCCGAGAGAAATTACGCGATGGACCTGAATACACAGGTGAACCTTCCCAATATGGAGAAAGGTGGCCTGGACGTATCCTGGATGGTTGTGTTTGTCGGCCAAGGGGACCTGAACGAAGCCGGTTATGCACGCGCCCACCAGGCAGCCATCGACAAGTTCGACGCCATCCATAGGCTCGCCGAGGAGATCGCGCCCGATCGAATAGAGATCGCGTACAACTCGGATGACGTTCGCAGGATCGTGGCCAGTGGCAAGAAGGTAGCGATGATCGCCATTGAGAACGCCTACCAGGTGGGTTTGGACCTCAACAACATCAAGAAGTTTCACGACCTGGGCGGTCGCTATATGTCCCTGGCTCACAACGGCCATAGCCAGTTCTCCGATTCGAACACCGGAGAGCGGGACGGGGTTTGGTTGCACAACGGTCTGAGCGAACTCGGCAGGCAAGCGGTTGCAGAGATGAACAAATGGGGCATCATGATCGACATCTCTCATCCGTCGAAGGAAGCCATTATGCAGATGATTGAATTGTCTCGGGCTCCCGTCATGGCGTCTCACTCGTCTGCACGTGCCCTCAATGATGTAAGCCGCAATCTCGACGACGAGCAGCTAATGGCGTTGAAGGGAAACGGTGGTGTTGTACAGACCGTCGCGTTCAGGAGCTACATCAATTCAGAGAAGAACGCCAAGAACAGAGAGGCGATGAGGGCGTTCAACGAGACCCTTGCTGGAGAGATGGGTTTTGAGTTGTTGGATCGACAGGCGGTAAGGGCGCTGAACAATGAGGAACGAGCCGAATACGATGCGCAGATGGATCACCTGCGCGAAATGGGTGCGTCCAGAATAGCGTCCGAGGTCAATGCGGTGGCCCCGCCGGTGGACGTAGCCGATTTCGTCGATCACATCGATTACCTGGTGAACCTCATCGGCCTCGAGCATGTCGGCATCAGCTCGGATTTTGACGGTGGCGGCGGCGTGGAGGGCTGGAACGATGCGTCGGAGACGCACAACGTGACGTTGGAACTGGTGAGAAGAGGGTATACGGAGGAGCAAATAGGCAAGCTCTGGAGCGGGAACTTGCTCAGGGTCTTAGATGAAGTGCAGCGCGTTGCGAAGGAGATGCAAGCGCAGGGTTAGCGTTTAACCCCTCGTCGATCCTCCTGTCGTCGTTATCGAGAAGATGTCCTTGAAGGCCGTCATGAAGCGGCCCATCTCCTGCTTGGTACCGATCGATACGCGCAGATGCTGGAGCATCGGCGGGAACGGCCGACCCACCGCCACGCCCCTCTTGCGGAACTCGGCCCCGACTTCTTCCACGTGACGGCCGGTGTGCATCATGAAGAAGTTGGTTTCGGACGGAATGCAACTGAATCCCAAGCTTTCGAGCTCCGTCGTTGTCTTCTTGCGCAGCTGGAGCGTAACTCTCCGAACACGTTCTTGCGCCGCGGTATCCTCGAGTGCCGCGACGGCGCCCCACTTGACGAGCGCGTTCACGCTTCCCGTGCTGTAGGGACTCATTAGCTGAATCATTTCCGGACTCGCGATCGCGAAACCGAGACGCATCGCCGCCATGCCAAAAAGTTTCGAGAACGTACGTGCAACGATGACCGGGCGTCCCTCGAGCACGTGGGGAATGGACGTGGCGTACTCGGGATCTTCCACGAAGTGGTGATAGGCCTCGTCGATGAGCACCGGCACGTCCTCGGGGATTCCGTCGAGTAGCTGCCGGACCTCGTGCTTCGAGACGGTCCGACCCGTGGGGTTGTTCGGGTTACACAGATAGACGAAGCCGACTTCCCGGTAGTGCTTTTTTGTCGCGTCGATGAGCGACGGTATGTGCTGCCGGTAATCGTCTAATAAAGGCAGCTTGATCGCGTCCGCGTCGATGCCGCTTGCGTGGCGGTACACCGAGCTGTACGACGGCTCGACGCCGACGACCTTCTTGCCGTGCTCCAGAAACGTCAGCCCCACCACCTCCAGGATCTCTCCGGACCCGGCGCCGAGCAGGATGTTCTCCTCGTTCACGCCGTGGTGCTCGGCGATCGCCGAGGTGACGCCGCCATCGGGGTAGCCGTATCGCATCGAGTACTTGAACGCCTTCGTCATGGCCTCGAGCACCGACTCGGACGGGCCGTACGGATTCTCGTTGAAGTGGAGCTTGGCGAGCGCGTCGTACTCGTCCGCCTCGTCTTGGAGGAGCGACCCTCCGGGTAGCGGCCTCGATCTCTCCGCCCACAGGGAGGTTGGCTTGAGACCAAGTAAGCCCAGCGTCGCTGCTGCACCACCCACGAATCCCCGACGAGAGACTCTCTGCTCCATGGACATGGCTACCTCCGGTTGTACAAGCGGCGAATCCCTGAATGTTGGTCGCGTCGCGACCCGCACCAGTAGAGAATACGTCTTCAGGGACGGTCGTGCCAGAAGGAGGCGGGAAACTTGCTCAGGGGCTTGGATGAAGTGCAGCGCGTTGCGCAGCGGATGGCTGAGCGTGGCCTAACTGGGACGTGGCCGCATCGATGTCGAACGCCAGGCAACGCGGTGTGGGCAGGCCGTCCGTCTCGAGTGTCCACGTTGCTCCCGCATCTTGAGAGCAGTACACGTAGCCGTCCGCTGTGGCGAACGCCACACGCACTCCGGATGCCGCGAGATTCATCGTGTTTATGTTCTCAGCAAAGCGGTCCGGCAGACCCGTGGCGCAGCGTTCAAATGAACCGGCGGCATCGAGTGGCTTGCGGTACACGGCGGCGTGGTTTGTGAATGGGCCCGCGGATGCGGTGACCAGGACCATGTCATCAGCCACTGTGACGGCACGAAGGTAATTGCCGTGGAGGCCATCAGTGTCGAATCGCCAGGTGTCCCCCCGATCATCGCTCACACCCAGCCCCCACCCCGACGCGGCGAGCAGTAACCCTGATGTCCGATCGAACACCACCTCATGAACATCCGAATCGACATCGATGGTCGGCGTCCAAGATTGTCCGTCGTCATCCGACCGCAAAATGCCGCCCACGTGAACGTTGACGTACAGTGTTCCTTTCGAATCGGCCGCCATCGATCGGACGTCGGGCGCGGATCCACTCGGTGTATACCAGGTATCTCGGCCGGCGATCGTATCGAAGCCTCGAAGTGGGTCGATACCATCCGGCCCGATCCGGAGGAGATGAGCGCCCGCCATGCCGACGATGACTCCGCCGGCCGTGGGGAGAATGGATGTAGTACGCGCGTTGCCGAGGTTGTGCAGCATCGTCCACGGTGCGGACTTCTCGCGGTACCAGATTTCGCTTCGATCGATGACGGCCCACCAATCCGAACCCTGTCGGGCGAGCGAGCGGACCTCGCGGCCCTCGAACTCGCTCGCCGTTCCAGAGCCGGTGAAGAACAATCCTCCCTTCGTGCCGACCAAGATTCGCGACGTCATGGCTTACGCGGAGACAGCTGCCGCGCCGAAACCGGCTTCTGCCGCCCAAGTCTCGAGGTTCTTGAGACCGGGGTGGATCTTTCGGAGGGCGTCGATGTCGGCCTGATACCCGTGCTCGTTGAACCACTTGATCATTTTGACCATCTCGGCGTCCGGTTCGGGTGCCCCCTCGGGTTGCGAGCGATCGACGGTGACGGTCCGACCGGTGACGCGACCAAACACAGCCGCCACCTCATCCTCGGTCAGGTCGTCGCCGGCCAGCTCGATCGCTTGGCTGATGAATTCGTCCGGCCGCTCGAATGCGATCGCCGCAAACGCGCCGATGTCGTCGACCGCCACAATCTGCAGCTTCCGATCCGGCGCGATTCCCCATGTTGGAAGCGTTCCCGAGAGGATGGCGTCCCGCTGGTACAGATTGTTGTCCATGAAGGCGACCGGACGAAGGATCGTTGCCGGCAGGCCCAGTGCCTCGATGTGTTGTTCGATGATCCACTTGCTGTCGAAGTGCGGAACACCCGTGTTCCGTTCGGCGCCGCCCACGGAGGTGTACACGAAATGTTGTACCCCGGCGGCCTTGGCGGCGTCAGCAAGGTTCTTTCCCTGAGCGATCTCACCCTCGAACCCGACGTCCGGGAGCCAGAAGTTCTGCACGCTGAATACCCCGTACACGCCGTCGAGCGCGGCGCCGAGCGATTCCGGCTTGGCAAGATCTGCCGCCACGACCTCTGCGCCGGCGGCTTGGAGTTTCAGGGACGATTCACTTTTTGGGTTCCGGGTCAGCGCGCGTACCCGGAAACCGCGCTCGAGCAGGTGGCGAGTCGTGGCGCCGCCCTGTTGGCCGGTGGCTCCGGTAACCGCGATCAGCTTGTCCGTGTTCATCTCACCTCTCCTTATAATAGTGTAAACATTTACTGTATAAACAGATAAAAGCTCAAAAAAACTAACCCCGAATCCGATCCAGGAGGGTGTTCAACCTCTTGGCCTCGGCCTGGGTCAGATGCTCGCCAAGGCTCATCGGCCTGGATTCGATTTCCTCGTCCAGCTGGGCAAGGACGTCGAGTCCTTTGGGAGTGATCTCGAGGTCGACAGCCCGGCGGTCCCGATCGCAGGCGGTTCGGGTGACCATGCCTTTAGTCCGCAATTTCTCGACAAGGCGGGACACGTTTGAAGATTTGTCGATCATCCTCTCCATAACCAACTTGGCGCTTGCCGGGTTGGGATGCTGCCCCCTCAGGATGCGCAAAATGTTGAACTGCTCCGGCGAAATCCCATATGGCTCGAGCCTCCCGCGGAACTCATTCCGATAGAAGGCGGCCGTGAACTGGAGGTTGACGCCCAGTTTGTGGAACTCGTCTTTGAACGATTTTTGGACGATTTCGTCTTCGAGCCTCACCGGGTCTCCAGTTTAACGTACAGACAATATATGTCTAGACATTTAATATGGCAAGACCCGGATTTGATCGTCCTAGAGGTCGCTGCTTACTCGGCAGCTGTTACACCATCAGCTCCACCCCGCCCAGTGATACCGCAGAGTGCGCGGAGTCCGCCGAGCCCCCATCCCCACCCGTGTTTTTCTTAGTTTTTTGCT
>CAYLZR010000087.1:0-8474 GCA_964388145.1 uncultured Gemmatimonadaceae bacterium
CGCAACCGAACAATGTTTCATGAAGACCTCGGCCGCAAGCAAACGGCCCCGAAGCGCAGAAGCTCCCTTTCCTTAGTATCTCAGGCGATGCTCTCGCTCCGCTCCGGCACATCCGCCATGATCGCATAGCCAGGGAGATTCCGGCCGGGCGCGCGATTGCTTCTCATTGTAAGATATTTTTCTACAACGGCTTACATGGCCCACGCATGCCGTGGCTCGATCGACCAAACGGTGGGAACCCAACTCAGATCACAGCGTACGCACCGGCTATCCCCGAGATTTGGTTGCCGAGCCCTAGCGACCTGGCGTCCGGCGGGTGCATCATTGACCTCCGTCGGCAAGCCTCGCTCCGAACTCTCTTGGCTTCAATCTCCGGGCACCCGACAGGGAAATAGGTGAGTACCATCGCTATAATTTCGGCCCTCCTGCGCGCAGTGGCGCTGGGATGGGCGGCCTTCGGCTTTTGGCGGCTCCGCGACATATGGCTGGCGACGGTGGTTGGGTTGTTGGCCGCATCGCTGGTGCCCGCCGTGATCGGGGTCGGCGACGCCGGGTCGCTGTCGGTTGGCCGTCTCGTTGCCGAGCTGTCCCTCAGCGCCGCCGCGCTGGTGGCGGTGATCCTCATCGTTCGCACCGTCGAAGCTCACGAGAAGCTCAAACGCGAAGCTTCCCTGTTGGAGCAGGTATTCCATCACTCACCCGAAGCCATTGCGTTGCTCGATCGCGAGGATCGCGTGCTCCGCGGGAACGCGGCATTCGTCCGCATGTTTGGCTACTCCGCGGAAGAGGTCAGGGGCAAATCGGTACAAGACCTCATCGTGCCACCAGACCGCACATCGGACGGGGAGTTATTGCGGAAGGCTCTTGCCGCAGGCGAAACCGCAAGCATGGAATCCGTGCGGCAGCGAAAGGACGGAACACAACTCCCGGTGTCCATCACGCGCACACCCATTCGTGCGGAAGGCGGGGAGATCGCGGCATTCGGTATATACCGCGACATCAGCGCCCGGAAGTCGACGGAAAACGCTCTTCGGATGAGCGAGGAAAAGTCGGACACCATCTTGGACCACATCGACGACGGTTATTACGAGCTGGACGCCGCCGGCAAGCTCGTCGCCCTCAACCAAGCACTCTGCAAGATCCTGGGCCACGCACCCAGCGATTTGCTGGGTATGGACGGACGCAAATACCTCGACGCGGAGAACGCCGGCAAGCTCAACGAGCTGTTCGACTGGATAAGGCAGGGTGGCGCGCCGTCCGGGGCCGTCGATTGGCAAATCATTCGGAAGGACGGGGTGCGGCGCTGGGTCGAAGGATCCGTTTCTCCCATCCGCAATTCCGAGGGAGTTATCGAAGGATTCCGCGGCATTCTGCGCGACGTGTCGGAACGCAAGGCGGCCGATGAAGTCATGCGGCGCCAGTGGGGGGCGATCGACGCCTCTATGGATGGCATGGCGATCGTCGATCAAGCTGGGCGCGTCGAGTACGCCAACGATGCGATCGTTGCCATCTACGGCTATAGCAGCCCTGCGTCGCTCCTTGGAAAGAATTGGAACATGTTCTACACCGGTGACGAGCTCACGAGGATCGAGGAGGAGATCCTCCCGGCGGTGCAAGCCACGTCGCAATGGCGCGGCGAAGCGTACGGGACGCGACAGGACGGCACGACGTTTCCGCAAGAGATCTCTCTCACGAAGCTCGACGACGGGGGGCTGACGGTCATCGTCAGAGACATCACGCAACGCCGGTTGAGCGAAAAGGCGCTGCGCGAGAGCGAAGAGCGGTACGCGCTCGCCGCACGAGGCGCGAACGACGGTCTCTGGGATTGGAATTTCCGGACAGGTGAGATCTACTACTCGTCCCGCTGGAAATCGATGCTGGGTTACGAGGAAGGAGATATCGGATCGTCGTCGGACGAGTGGCTCAGCCGGGTGCATCCGGACGACATCGAGATCCTCCAAGCCAAAATCTCCGCACACATCGGCGGCGCGAGCGAGCACTTCGAGAGCGAGCACCGCTTGCGTCACAAGGACGGCAGCTACCGCTGGCTCCTCTGTCGCGGAAGCGCGCTCAAAGACGAGGTCGGTGCGGTTTACCGGATCGCTGGATCGCTGTCGGACATCACCGATCGCAAGCACATCGAAGAACGCCTGCACCACGACGCATTTCACGATGCCCTCACTGGGCTGCCCAACAGGGCGCTCCTCATCGACCGATTGGGCCACGCGTTGAACCGTGTCACACGCCGCGGCGACTACCTCTTTGCGGTACTCTTTCTCGACCTCGACGGCTTCAAAGTCATCAACGACAACCTCGGCCACGCCCTTGGCGATGAACTGCTCGTGGCCATCGGGCGCAGATTGCGAGAGTGCGTCCGCCCCGACGACACCGTGGCGCGCATCGGTGGTGACGAATTCGTCGTCTTGCTCGACGGCGTGCGCGACATGGAAGAGGCAACAACGATCGCGGACCGGATCCATGAGTCGCTGACGAACCCAGTCCGGCTCGGAGATCACGAAGTGGTCACCTCCGCCAGCATCGGAATTGCGGCAAGCTCACGGAAGTACGAACGACCCGAACAAGTCCTCCGCGACGCCGACCTCGCCATGTATCGGGCGAAGACACGTGGGAAATCGCGCCACGAGATCTTCGACGGCGACATGCAACGTCACATACTCGTGCGCCTAGAACTGGAGAGCGACCTGCGCGGTGCGCTCGATCGTAACGAGTTGAGCCTGCACTACCAACCCATCGTTACGTTGGACGACGGCAGCATCGTGGCCTTCGAGGCGTTGCTGCGGTGGGAGCACCCGGAGCGAGGCATGGTCTCTCCGAATATCTTCGTGCCGATCGCGGAGGAGACCGGGATGGTCGTCCCTATCGGATACTGGACGCTGGAACAAGCGTGCAGACAGATGACCGAGTGGGCGCCGCTCCTGCCCGCCGACCGCACGGTCTCCATGCACGTGAACCTGTCCGGACGCCAGTTCAGGCAGCCGGACCTGGTGGACGAGGTCCGCGCCGTTCTCGATCGGACGGGACTCGAGCCCAACCGACTGGGATTGGAAATCACCGAGAGCGTCATCATGGAGAACGCCGCGGCTGCTGCAGAGATGTTGGAACAGCTGCGTTCGATAGGCGTGCAATTACAGATTGACGACTTCGGTACAGGCTACTCTTCGTTGGACTATCTCCATCGCTTCCCAATCGATACACTCAAGATCGATCGTTCCTTCATCCGGCAGATGTTGAGTGACAAGAGGAATGCGGAAATCGTTCGGTCCATTGTCGCGCTCGCGCACGAGCTGGGCATGCAGGTCATCGCCGAGGGCGTGGAGACAAGCGAGCACGTCACAAAACTCAGGGCGTTGGGTTGCGAACGGGCCCAGGGCTACTTCTTCTGCGAGGCAGTGCCACCCGACTCTCCCAGCTTATTCTCCTCCCATACGCGGGTGAGCCACCCGGTCTAGCCGTACTTCGCATCTCCTGTTCGATTCGTTACCGTACGTGGGCAGCCATCCGGCGTCGAAGTGCGGGTGTTCGCCTGAAACCGAGAGTGATCCATGAAGCAGACGATCCTCGTTACGGGCAGCAGCAGTGGGTTTGGGCGTCTCACTGTTGAAACGCTCGCGCGGCGGGGCCACACGGTGTTCGCCGCCATGCGCGAAGCCGAGGGCCGGAATGCCTCCGCGGCTACCCAGCTCAACCAACTCGCGGAAACGGTTTCTGGAACGGTTGTCGTCTTGGAGATGGACGTCACGAACGACGAATCGGTGACAGCGGCGGTTCACCGAGTCTCCAATCACACCGATGACCTCGACGCGGTCGTGAACAACGCGGGGGTGTTTACCGGAGGCGTACTCGAGGCGTACACGCTTGAGCAGATTCACCAGATCTTCGATGCAAACGTGTACGGGGCGCTGCGAGTCAATCGCGCGGTGCTCCCCGCGATGCGCCGCAGGGGAGCGGGCCTCCTGGTGCACATATCGAGCGTTGCCGCCCGCACACCTTTTCCGTTCAGCATCCCCTACGCAGCCTCGAAGAGCGCACTCGAGACGCTGGCAGAAGGATACCGGTACGAACTCGCCCCCCTGGGCATCGACTCGGTCATCGTGCAACCCGGGGCGTACCCGACGCCGGTGTTCGGGAAAAAAGTGACGCCCGACGACGCCGTGCGCGTGGCCGGATACGCCTCGATGGCTGATTTGGAGCACCAGGTGCTCGGTGGCCTCGAGGACTTTGTGGCCAGCGATCAGGCCGGGGACCCGCAGGTCGTCGCCGACGCCGTTAGCGACCTCATCGAAACTCCTGCCGGGCAGCGGCCGCTGCGATCGGTCGTCGATCAGATGGGAGACGGCGTGCGGCAGATCAACGAGGTCGGAACCCGCGTGCAGCGCGAAACACTGGAAGGCGCCGGCATTCAGCACCTCCTCGGCATCCCCACCAACTAGTCACGATCCCGGCCCCCGGCCCCTTCTCCCTGCTCCTAGAGTGAACGGGGCCGGGCGGCCTACCGCCACCTTTCCATCCGCAACCCGCGCACGTCGACCTCCTCGACCAGCGGGATGCGCACGGCGCTCTTCTTGTGGACGCGCATCGCCGTCCAGGCGGCGGCGACCGCGTCAAGCAAGTCGTCGAGCCGCGCGCGTCCCAGGTCGCCGGCCAGCCCCTCCAATCCTTCGGTGAGCCGCGCGTTGGAGAGGAGCCGCATGCGGGCCAAGAGACCCCCGGCGCTCGACTTTGCGAGCGAGAGCGGCGAACCCCCGTTTAGCTCCATGAAGGAAAGCTCGGGATGGACTTCCATGACACGTTGCTGAATCCGGGGCGTCATCAGGTCATCCACTTCCGCGATTTTTGGCAGGAGACTGTACGCCTGTCGTGACATGCCGATTCCGCCGACCGAGTGTTCCCGGTGCAACTCGTTGGCCTCGTCGAACGAGCGCGCCTGCAACACCGACCGAGGCGGCACGGCGAAGACGCTGGTTTGGCGCGCAGGTCGCAACAAGGTCCGCGCCTCGCGATCCGACGACCTGCCGCCGCGCTCGACCTGGTCGGGGAGCCCGATGGGAATGTCGATCCCGACTACGACGCATGAGGTGGTCTGCAGGAGGAGCTCGGAAAAAGTCGGCGCGACCGAACAGGCCTGGACACGTTCGCTCGCGGCATCGATCACCACGTACACCCATCCAGCCCTCGAGCCGTCGACCCCAGCGACGAGTGTCGAACTCATCTGATTTCTGGCTCCGCGGTAATGTCCATCTCCTCGAGAAAACGACTCCCACCGGAATCCATCCCAAAGCGCCGGTCTACCCTGGTCAATACGAGCCGATCCTCCGTGCGTGTCATTCCGACGTAAAGCAAGCGTCTTGCCTCCTCGATTTCCAACGTACGGCCTTCCTGCATTGCGTAGTAACCAGGCAGTTGATAATCCTCGACCCCCACCAGATACACACGCGAGAATTCCAGACCCTTCGTCGAGTGGAGCGTCAACAAGTTGACTCGATGGGGATCGACCTCGGCCCCCTGGGACGTCGACAGCGCGACCTTTTCCAGGAACAGCTCGACACTCTCACCCAACGTTTCCGCCTGGCTCGCGTCGGTGAGCGCCTGAAGCCGCGCCATTGCCATAGGATACCGCTGAGCGGCGTCTTTCATGATCCGGATCTTGTCCATCAACTCCTTACCACCGAGCCGCTTGATCACCTCTTCGACCGTGGGCGCGTTCGCCGCGTCACTCCGCTGTCGCTCGGCCTCATAAAACGCGAGGCAGTCACTAAACCGCCCGAGCGAGAACGGCCGCGCGATGTCCTCCAGTAGCTTATGCTCGTCGAGCGTGCGCCGTTGAGGATCGAGAGCCAAACCCAGCCCGAGATAATCCAGCAGATTGACCAGAGTCGATTTTCGAGACCGAATGACCTTCTGCTTGCCCAGCTCGCGAAACACCGCCGCCAGTGTTTCGGCGTCATCCAACGCGTGGTGGGCACGGCCGGTATCGATCGTAAACCTGGCGGCCAGATCGATGAGACGGGCACTATCCTGGTACAACGACCGAGCGAGCGGCAGCGTGTCGAAAAAGACGAGCGTGTCGATCCCGCCAAGAGACTTCGCCGAACGACGGAGCACGGGAACGTCGAACCGCTGTCCGTTGTGTGCGACGAGCACATCACTACCCACGAACTCGCGAAACTCCGGCCAAATCGCCGCAAACGGTGGTGCCTCGTGGAGATCCTCGTCCGAGTAGCCGTGAACTTCCCTGGCGCTCGCTGAGATGGGGCGCGCAGCTCGAACGAGAGAGTGAAACCGTTCGGTCACTTCCCCACCCCGCACCTTCACGGCGCCGAGTTCGACGATCTCGCACTCCGCAACGTCCTTGTCCGTCGTCTCCAGATCAAAGGCGACGTAGTTTTCCATCACCTCGTCGAAATCATGACTCTGGATGAGCTGCAAGGCCTTGAAGACGCAGAGTGGCAAACCGAGCTCGCCTCCCTCGCCTTGGCGGAGCACCATGTCGCCATCCGAATGACCTTGATCGTCGGCGCCGCCGTGCGTGGTGGAAATCCCGGCAGCCACAAACATCCCGCGCAAAGCTATCTCCAAGCCCTGCTGCGGCTCGACGTCTATCCGACCGTTCCGCGCCATGACTTCACCAAGCCGCTCTGCAAGTTGCACGACAACGGGATGGTCGGCGGGATCGGTCAACTCGTCGTGACGCTCTTCGAGCGCGTTGCGATACTTGCCTACTCTTTGCGCCAGCAGCTCTTCTACAAAGCCGCCCAATGTCGAGTGGGCGTGATACAACGCCTCCAGATTCTCGACGTGATAGATGAAACGCCAGGCCTTCTTGGCGTCCGGGTCTCCCTTGGAGCGACTCCGTGCGAACACCCGCATCGCCGAGACCAGATCCTCCTCCTCGGTTGAGGTAACGGCACGCACTTGTGCGATCAACGATTCGGGCAGTACCTGCTCGGCAAAGACTTCAACCGCGACTGGATCGTCTGGTCTACTCACCAGGCGCAGCGAGGCCACCACGTACTTGATCACTTTGTCGTCGCTCAACGACCGCCCTCGAGCCAACCGGCACGGGACGCCGTTACGAATAAGCCAACGTTCGAGGCACTCTCCCACACGGTGCTGGCGATAAAGGACGGCGTAATCTCCCCACCGTCGCGACTCGCTAGCGACACGATCTGCCTGGATATCGGCCAGCAGCCATTCGCCCTCCTTGACCTCATCGACGAACGAGTAGGCCGCGACGGAATAGGGCGATTCGCGCTCGGCCCGCAGCTGCTTGTCGAACAGCGTCGGGTTTTGAGCCAAGAGCCTCCGTGCCACCTCGAATATCTGGCGCGAGCACCGGTGGTTGCTGTCCAACACCATCGGCTCGAGAATTTGAAAATCGGCCTGGAACCGGACGAGGATCTGCGGGTCCGCTCCGGTCCAAGAGAAAATCGACTGCTCCTCGTCGCCGACCACGAAGAAGTTCCGGTGGTCTGCAACGAGTTGTTTTAGCACAAAATACTGGGCGGGGTTCAAGTCTTGAAATTCGTCAACCAAGACGTAATCCCATCGTGACGCCACGACCCGGGCGATCTCCGTCTTCTTCCGAAAGAGCTCTGCGGTCCGTGCGATGAGGTCGTCGAAGTCGAGCATATTGCGCCGTGCGAGGATCGCCTGGTAGCGGAGGAATATCGTTTTATCGTCGGTCGAGAGGGCGTGATCTTGCAGGCGGTGCCGTCCGAAAGACGTCAACAGTTGAAGGCGGCTGCGCGAGTGCACCCCAATGCGACGCAACACGAAGTGCTGGTAATTCTCGTCTGCGATTCCGAAACCTCGCGCAAGGCCGATCGACTCTCCATGTTCGCGCAAGATATTCACGCACAACGAATGGAGCGTGCCACGGGTCACGTCTTCCGCGCGCTGTCCGAGCGTCTGTTTCAACCGGGCGGCGATTTCCTCCGCAGCCTTATTCGTAAACGTGACCGCACAGATGCGCGCGGGCGGGATACCCTCTTTTGCGATGAGATGTTTGACGCGTTCGATGAGACAAAACGTTTTCCCGGCACCCGGACCCGCAATGACGAGCACCGGTCCCATTTTGGCCTCGATGGCGCGGCGTTGAGCGGGGAGGGGTTCGTGATGCACGCGCGGAATGTACCCACATGCCACTGCTCCAACCTACGATCAGCGGGGTCCGACCGCCGTGCGCCCCCTGGCGGCCAATCCCAAAGATGAGAAGATTCCAGGCACCCCTGCCTACGAGGAATCCGTGCGTCGTTCCTTCAGCCTCGATAACCTCCTGACGCTGTTACTCCTCTTCGTACCAATGGCGCTCGTGTTGGACTTTGTGGTACATGCGAGTGGACTCCTCGTTTTCATTGTGTCCGCTCTCGCCATTATCCCGTTGGCCGGTTGGATGGGCCGCGCCACCGAGCACCTCGCGTCGCACGTTGGAGAGGGCCTCGGCGGACTCCTCA
>CAYLZR010000088.1:0-5337 GCA_964388145.1 uncultured Gemmatimonadaceae bacterium
AGCCATGCAAACATTTCGAACAGCGCTATCCACCGTTCTTCTGTGTTGCGGTGCGGTGAGTCTGACGGGACAGACCCCGGCTGCCGGCTCGGACGTGCCAGGATCTCAGATCCGCGTAGCGCTCGTCACCATCGGCCCCGGCTCGTACATCTGGGATCGTTTCGGACACAATGCGATCTGGATTCAAGATCCCGAACGCCGGATCAACCAGTTGTACAACTACGGCAGCTACGATTTCAACGCCGAGAACTTCCTTCTCCGGTTTATCCAAGGCCGGATGCTCTATAAGATGGAAAGCGGCGATCCGGATTCGGCGTTCCGGTATTATCGCGAACGGGTCAACCGCAGCGTCTGGGTGCAGGAACTCAATCTCACTCCCGCGCAGCGAATCGAGTTGCGAGACTTCTTGTTGTGGAATGACCGGCCGGGGAATCAGGAGTATCGTTACGACTACTACTACGACAACTGCTCCACCCGCGTTCGTGATGCGTTGGATAGGGTTCTGGGAGGCGCGATCCAGCGCCAAACCGAGGAGACGCCGGCGGGTACGACCTTCAGGTTTCACACGCGGCGTTTGACGACAAACAACGTGTGGTACTACACCGGTCTCATGATCGCGCTCGGCCCCATGGTAGACAAGCCCATCACCGTGCGGGAGGAGATGTTCTTGCCCATCAGCCTGCGAGATCATCTTCGGGCGATCTCGGTGACCGGATCCGATGGAAACCAAGAGCCGCTTATTGCTTCGGAACGCACCGTCTTTGAGAGCACCAGGCCGCCATCCGACGAAGCCCCGCCGTCGTGGAGGCTGGTGTATCTGGCCGTTGGCGTCGTGCTGTCGGGGTTGCTGTTCTGGTTGGCCGGTGCGGGTGCAACAAGCAGGCGGAGCCGTATCGGGTTTGTAAGCGTGAGCACGGCGTGGATGCTTGTGGTGGGGGTTCTTGGAGCCGTGTTGTTTGGGCTGGTCGTGGCCACCGATCACGCGTCGGCGTATTGGAATGAGAATCTGTTCTTGTTCAACCCGCTTGCACTCGCGCTGGCCCTGACCGTGCCAGTCGCCGCATTCGGCGTGCGCTGGGCCAACCGATCCGTGATTTTCCTGGCAGCGGCGGTCGCGGGTCTCTCGGCGTTGGGTTTCATCGCCCAGGTCTTGCCGGGGCTCGATCAAGTGAACGGAGAACTCTACGCGTTGGTGCTGTTGCCTAACGTCGCCGTGGGAGTCGGCGTGTTTCGGCTGTTAGCCGAGAGGCGTGAGACGTGAGTCGTGAGCCGTGAGTCGTGAGCCGTGCCCCCGTGCCCCCGTGCCCCTGTGCCCCCGCCTCCCCCCGCCTCCGCTGCCTCCACTGCCTTCCCCTGCCGTCCCCCACATCTATCGCCAACCGGTACACAGCCGTTTCTTTAGCATCCGAATAAAGTCGGTCCTCACGTGTACCCTTCGTAGAGTAGGCTTATTGGGCGAGGCCACATATGGGCAATCTCCTTTTCGGTTCTCCAGCCGCGTGGTTCACCGTCCCGGCGATCGTCGGTACCCTGTTTTTCTCACTGCGAACGGCATTGTTGTTCGTCGGTGGCGGAGACACGGGGCTCGACGCCGACGTGGACTTCGATCTCGATGCTGGAGTCGATGTGGACCTCGACGGGGACATCGGCGATTCGTCCGAGGCGTTCGAGATATTGTCGATTCAGAGCGTCGCCGCGTTCATGATGGGATTCGGATGGGGTGGGCTCGGTGGGTTGCGAGGGGCTGGGTGGTCGCTGGTCATGAGCGGCGCGTTCGGGATCGCGGCCGGCGTAGGAATGGTCTGGTTGTTGGGGAAGTTGTTGAGCCTCATCCACCGGTTGCAGAGCAGCGGCAACGTATCGATCCACCAGGCGCTGTTTATGGACGGCATGGTGTACACCGCGATTCCCGCTCAGGGGGGTGGACGAGGCATGGTGCGTGTGGTCATCGACGAACGCGCGCGCTTCTACAAGGCCGTCACGAACGGTGAGGGCTTGGCATCTCGCGAGCGAGTGCGTGTTCTCGAGGTCAATGACGACAACTCGGTAACGGTCGAAAGAGTATAGATCTGATTCTTAGCTGGGAGTGGTTACTATGTTTGACTATCTATTGATGGCGTTCGTGCAGGACATTCCTCCTCTGGACACGTTCCCGCTGATATGGCTCGGACTCGGCGGGGCCGTTCTGCTGTTGTTCCTGTTCTTCGTGATGTTCGTGGTGAAGCAGTACAGGCGGTGCCCGAGCAACAGGATTTTGGTCATTTACGGTAAGGTCGGTGCCAACAAGTCGTCGATGTGCCTCCACGGCGGCGGTAAGTTCGTCATCCCCCTCCTGCAAGATTACGCCTATTTGGGATTGGAGCCTCTGGTTATCGACATTCCGCTCGAAGGCGCACTGTCACTCAACAACATTCGTGTAAACGTGCCCTCGACGTTCACGGTCGGTATTTCGACCGATCCCGTGTTGATGAACAACGCGGCGGAGCGGTTGCTTCATCTGGACGAGCGGAAGATCCGGGATCAGGCGCAGGATATCATTCTCGGACAGCTCAGGCTCGTGATTGCGACCCTGTCGATCGAAGAGATCAACAAGGACCGTGAGAAGTTCATGTCGCTCATCAATACCAACGTCGCCGACGAAGTCAACAAGATCGGTCTCACGCTCATCAACGTGAACATTCGCGACATCACCGATGAGAGTGGATACATCGAGGCCATCGGGAAGCGGGCGGCGGCCGAGGCCATCAACCAGGCGCGGGTCGATGTGGCGCAGCAAGATCGCGACGGCGCCAGCGGTACGGCGGTTGCGGATCGGGAGAGGACGGTCAGGGTCGCACAGGAGCAGGCAACCGCGGCTACCGGTGAGAAAGACGCCGAGCAGAGGCGTCGTGTATCGGTGGCGGCGTTGGAGGCCGAATCCATCAAGGGTGAGGTGGAGTCGAAGCGGGACTATGAAATTGCCCTGGCGCAGCGTGCCGCCGAAACGGTAGCGGCAGAAAAAGAAGCCGAGCAGCGGCAGCGGGTCCAGGTGGCCGCGGCCGAGTCGACCGCGGTCGAGGGCGAAAACAAGGCGAACGCCGAGATCGCCGAGTCGAACGCCCGGTTGGCTGAAATTCGGGCCGAAGCAAAGCGGAAAGCCCAAGTGGCAGCCGCTGAAGCCCAGCAGGCGATTCTCACGGCCGAGCGCGAGCAGGAACTCGCGCGGCTCAGGAAGGAACAGCTGGCGAAGCAGGAGATTGAAAAGACGCGCATAGAGATCGCCGCCGACGCGACGGCGGAGAAGGCTCGGCGCGAAGCCAGAGGTGAGGCGGATGCCATTCTGGCGAGGTACACGGCCGAGGCCGAAGGAACTCGTAAGGTTCTGGAAGCGAAGGCGGATGGTTACCGTCAGTTGATGGAGGCGTGTGCGGACAGCCCGGGGGTAGCGCCCACGTTCTTGATGATCGAACAGCTGCCGACGTTGGTCGCGGAGCAGGTCAAGGCGATCCAGAACCTGAAGATCGACAAGATCACCGTGTGGGACTCGGGCGGCAACGGCAACAAAGGCCATCGTGGTGCCACGGCGGAATTCTTGTCGGGACTCATCGGTTCGTTACCGGCGATGCACGAGCTTGCCGAGCAGGCCGGCATCGAGTTGCCCTCGGTGTTGGGGCATGTTAAGAACGACTCTCGCCAAGTTGAGGCCCCCGCCCCTGTGACGACCCCCGGGGTCAATGTAGGGAAGGTCAAGGTAGGCGTGTAGGAGAACAGAATCGCGAATGTCCGATATTCGATATTGGATATTGGACATTCGCTATTCTGTCTTTCTCACCTCACTCCCCCTTCGGATCCCTCCCCGCCCAAACTTCACGTTGATGCTGTCCACGACTTTGGCGATGGCGCGATCGTGATTGGTTTCCAGATCTCCCACCGAGCTTTCCTCGAACAGCGACAGCTGGGACAGAGCGCGTTCTTTGACGAGTTGTGACAGGGCGACTCCGAGCAGCCTGGCGCTGGTGCGTCGGGCACGACGGAGTTGTTGCAGGAGTTGCTGGGCGGTTTCGACGATTGGCCGGTCGGCCGAGACCGGTTCGGGGAACGTGTGGCCCGCTTGGCGGGTTTTGAAGTCGCCATCCCGGAGCTTCACCGTGACGGTGCGGGTCAAAAACCCTTTGCGACGCATGTCGGCCGCCACGTGAACGGCGAGCCGGAGTAGTTCCCGATTGAGGTCTTCGTCTTTGCTCAGGTCTTCGAGGAACGTTTCTTCGTGACTGATCGACTTGGAGCGGACATGGCTGTCGATGACGCCGCTGTCGATCCCGCGAAGGCGGTTGTAGAGCCACCGTGCGGTTCGCTTACCGAACCAACCCTTCAAGACGTCGATGTCGTACGGTAACGCGTCCCGAACGGTGTGTAGCCCATACTTGGCAAGGCGCTCCTGAAATTTGGGGCCGATCATGGGAATGTCGGCCAAGTTGAGGCCACCCACGAATGCGGCTTCGTTGCCCGGCGGTACGATATACACGCCCGAGACCTCCCGGTCGGGACGTCGCTTGGCTTCTTCGGCGGCGAGCTTGGCGATGAGACGCGACGTTCCACCGCCGATCGACACGCTCAGCTTCGTTTTTTCGCGAACTCGGTGTCGGATATGAGTGGCGGTGTCGGCAAGGCTCTCGGTGTAGAGCCGCTCGGTGCCGGTGAGATCGACGTAGAACTCGTCGATGCTCGCCGGCTCGACTACTGGTGAAAAGTCTTCCAGGGCCGCACGTATCTCGCGACTCTTTTGCGAGCACACGTCCCGCGGCACCGGAACCACCATCGCCTTTGGACACAGCCGCAGGGCCTGGGTGGTGGGCATGGCGGAACGGACGCCGTATTTGCGGGCCTCGTACGATGCGGAGGTCACGACCCCGCGTTTGGAAGAGCCTCCAACGATGAGCAGGGGTTCCTTGCCCGCCCCATCCGGATCCACAAGCCGCGCGACCGCGACATAAAACGCGTCGGCATCCGCTAGGAGTATACGGCGCTGGCCTGCTGGTTGAACGGGCTCGGTGGTGGGCATTCTTCACGCAGGTGTGAGGTCCTCACGAAACACAACAGCCTAAACCCCAAAACCTAACACCTACAACCTAAGACCCTTTTTTACTGATTCTCCCGAACCGCTCCGGCGCTGGTCACGACGGTCTTTGCGCCCCCATCGTCCACAACCAGCATCATTCCCGAATCGTCGGGCCTCACGATCAACGCCACGCGCGCTGTTCCGTCGGCGGCGTTGAGTTGAATACTCGGCATGTCGTTCCATGCGAGGCCTACCGTTACACGCGTCTGGCCGGATCCGTCCAGGAATGTGCACGTTGG
>CAYLZR010000088.1:5437-8397 GCA_964388145.1 uncultured Gemmatimonadaceae bacterium
TCGTCGGCGAACGCTGCGGTGCCACGCGGCGGCCGCTTTGGCTTACGGGTGTGGCGCCTCGATCGGCCGTGCGCCGGGTGGTCACCGGTGTTGCCGCTCGGGTCGTCGGCGTGCGCCGGCTGACCGCGCTGGATGCTCGTACCGGCCGTGGGCGAGCGGGCGATGCCAGCCGGCTGGCCCCGCTGGCCAAGATTCCCGATGGAGCGAGGCGGCGGTCACGATAATTCGATGCGGGCACCGGCTGCCTGTTTCTGGTCGTGTAGTTGCGGTTCGCCCTCACCCCTGAGGTGGTGTAGTATCCTGGACCGTAGAAGATGTTGCGGCCGTAGTAGTAGTTCGATCCGTAGTAACCGCCGTATCCGTATCCATATCCGTAGCCGAAACCGAAGTAGAACGGATCATAATAGAACGGATCGTAAAAAAACGGATCGTACCAGTAGCTCGCCCAATACCCATAGCGATAACGATTCGACGGCCACCCATAGTACCGGGGGCCGCCGAAGTTGAATCCGATCCGGATCCCGATGCCGTAGTGATCGTGCCGGCCGTAGTAGCTGGGCCGATAGTTGCGGTACGCCCGCGTGTATGCCGATGGCGGGCTGAGGTAATAGGTGTCGGTGTCGAACACAAACGAACTGCCGACAGCCATTCGCTGGGCAATTTGCGTCAGCGCACCTTCGGCGTCGCCCGTGATCTCGTACTCGTCGAAGACGCGGTAGTCCCAGTGATCCCCCCGGCTGAACTCACCATAGCGGAACGGATCCTCAGAGAACGCGACATACACGGTCCCGTATCCGACCTCGTCCACGGTCCGAATGGCGTCGTGGTTCTCCCGATCGCGTATCTCGAAGTCGCGACCGCCCCGAATGAAGTCGTCGGAAAACGGGTCGAGCGGGAAGAGCACGCGGACGCGGCCTTCCGGATCGGCATGAAGCACCATGAGATGTCCGTCTGCTTCCGTTCGGACGTACACCCGGATCTTTTCATCGAATTCGAGATGATCGTTGTTGCTGAGCCAAATCTGCAGAGGTGGATCCTGCTGGACGACCGGCGCTGTGGCGACGGTCAGGGTCGGCATCAACAACGCGAATAGAGCGACGGTTTGCATGGTACCTCTACCTCCTGAGGCCAATATTGGACGAGGCGCCTGTCTTTTGCAAACTCGAGGGAGATGACGGGACGGCGTGGTGTATCATCTTCCTGAGCCGGCGTCTGGCTCCTTACCGTAGCGAGTTGTGTGCCAGAACGTAAGTTATTGTGATATATACTGTTATGATGTATCTTGGGTGGGTCGATCGTCCCCTAATAAGGACGAGACTGTAGACCCATGGAGAAACGTCACATTTTGGAACAGATGGGTCGATTGGACATGCCCTTGCAGCCCATCGTTGGTCACACGTCGCCAAATGTGCAGCCCACAGATCACAGCGCGGAATCGGTTAACGTCGTAAATACAGAGGGAAGGGTGAGGTCGGCGAGTGAAGTTGTAGAGCGCCAGCAACGCAAGGTCGAAGAGTTGGCCATTTCCGGGCTCAAGCGGCACATCTTCTTGTGCTGCGACCAGACCAAACCCAAGTGTTGCGACCGCTCGCGTTCGTTGGAGGCGTGGGAGTATCTCAAAAGCCGTCTGGATGAGTTGGGACTCGTGAAGCAGGGGGGCGTCTACCGAACCAAAGCGAACTGTTTGCGGATCTGCGAGGGCGGACCGATGGCTGTCGTGTACCCGGAGGGCGCCTGGTACCGGCAGTGCGATCCTCCGGTGTTGGAGCGCATCATTCAAGAGCATTTGATCGGCGGGAAAGTGGTAGCCGATTATCTCGTTGTCGAACGGCAGTTGTCGGGAGAGCCGGCGACACCTTCCCGCGATGAAGACCAGGGAGACGGATGACCGAGTCGCGAGGTGATTATTCGCTACTGATGACGGTGTCGACCATGGTGTTGGCCGCCGTGGCGATCGCCTTTGCGCTGAATTACACCCGCCCAGTCATGGTACCGTTTGTCCTGGCGATTTTCATCTCCTATCTCGTTTCACCCGTCGTGGATTTCCTGCGGGTCCGGTTGCGCCTCCCAAAGATCGCCGCGGTGGCCATTGCCCTGCTCGTCGCCGCCGGGCTGTTTACCCTCCTGGGTTTGCTGGTCACCACCTCAACCCAGAACCTGCTGAGTACGGAGAACCTGCGTCTGTACCAGGAACGGATCGCCGACCTGGCGACGCGGTTCTTCGGCGTTTTCGATCGGCGCAACATCGATCTCGGCCAGGCGCAACTCATCCAAACGCTGAACGACCCGGAACTCCTTCAAAAGCTGCCGCTCCTCGACGTGTTGCAACAAACCGTCGGCACGGCCCTGGGGCTCCTCACCAACGGTGTGTTGGTGTTCATCTTCCTGATCTACCTGATGGTGGGACGGAACCCCAATCAATTCCGCGAAGGTTTCTACGCGCAGATCGACAGCAAAATCCGCAGCTACCTCGTCATCAAGTTCATCACATCGGCCACGACGGGATTGCTGACGGGGATCATTCTCGCGCTGTTCGGTCTGCCTCTCGCCTTGGTGTTCGGCGTCATGGCGTTCCTGCTGAATTTTATCCCCTCGATCGGCTCGGTGATCGCCACACTGCTGCCACTTCCCATCGCCTTGATCCACTTTGACAGTGGTGTCGTCATCGCTCTGGTTATTCTGCTGCCCGGCGCCGTGCAGTTTACGATCGGCAACATCGTCGAGCCCTTGGTGATGGGGGAGGGATTGGATCTGCACCCGGTGACGATTCTCTTGGCCCTCGTCTTCTGGGGCTTG
Source organism: uncultured Gemmatimonadaceae bacterium (assembly GCA_964388145.1). Lineage (GTDB taxonomy): Bacteria > Gemmatimonadota > Gemmatimonadetes > Gemmatimonadales > GWC2-71-9 > B3T1B10. Next base: position 8,234 of record CAYLZR010000088.1, read on the forward strand.
TTGTGGGGTGTCGTCGGCATGCTGCTGGCCGCCCCGATCACGGCGGTGGTGCGAATCGTACTGGGGCGTCTCGAGATCACCCGGCCGGTGGCCGAGTTGCTCGCAGGGCGGTTACCGGCGAATCTTCCGACCGGGACGTACCCGGCCATGGCCAAGCGGGCGGC
>CAYLZR010000089.1:0-2545 GCA_964388145.1 uncultured Gemmatimonadaceae bacterium
TTGGCTCAAACCGCGCGGCCTGACAGTCATGCGCGGACCGGCCTCGTTTTCGACGAACGACGAGTGTGGTGTGCTCGTCGACGGGTTCGACACCCCCCCGGCCATTCTCACCCCGTACACACCGCGGTATTACGTGCAGCTCACCGAAGCGGCCGGGTTCACAAAGGCCAAAGATCTGTGGATGTACCAGTCGGTGGACGACCAGTTGCCGGAGCGGCTTACCCGCGGGGCCAAGCTGATTGCCGAGCGAAAGAAAATCACGTTACGTGCCCTCGACATGAAACGGTTCGACGACGAAATAGAGCTGATCAAGCAGATCTACAACCAGGCTTGGGAGCGTAACTGGGGATTCGTGCCTATGACCGAGGCCGAGATAGACCATCTCGCCAAAGATCTGAAGCCGGTTATCGTGCCCGAGTTGGTCGTGTTCGCGGAGCAGCAAGGAAAGTTGATCGGATTCGCCGTCGCGTTACCCGATCTCAACGTGGCGTTGAAAACCAACCCGTCGGGTCGAATCTTCCCGGGCATCATCAAGATTCTTTGGAAGGCGCGTAAGATCCAACGCGTTCGAGTTCTTCTGCTCGGGGTGCTCAAGGAGCATCACCGGGCCGGAGTGGATGCGCTCATGTATCACTGGATCTGGGAAAAGGGGTACGGGATGGGTTATCGTTGGGCCGAAGCGGGGTGGATTCTCGAAGATAACACCGCCATGGGCAACGGCCTCCTCCGTATGGGCTTCGCACATTACAAGACATTTCGACTCTACGACCGCCCGTTGTGAAGATCTTTGTGACGGGAGGGACCGGATTCGTCGGCTCGCACCTCGTCGACGCGCTCCGGGCTGCGGAGCACGACGTCTGCATACTCGTCAGAGACGTCACAAAGGCCGAGCGACTCTTCATCCACGCGGACCCGCCGTCAGCGGCAGCAGCGGACATCCCCCTGCGCATGGCCCGGGGAGACTTGAACGACCTCAACGCGATCCGCTCCGGCTGCGAGGGAGCAGATGTGGTGTTTCACCTCGCGGGGCTGACCGCGGCGCGAAACAAAGAGGAATTTCTGGCGATCAACGGCCACGCTACACGCACTCTCGCCACAGTCGTGGCCCAAGCCGCTCCCGACCTACAACGATTTGTGTTTGTGAGCAGCCTCGCCGCGGCCGGACCGACCCGGATCGGCATGCCACTTACCGAACAATCCACCGCACGGCCGGTGAGTGACTACGGGTGGAGCAAACTCGCCGGCGAAGAGGCCGTAAAATCGAGCGGGCTTCCGTGGACCATCGTGCGGCCGCCCACCGTCTACGGACCGCGAGATCGAGAGGTGTTCAAGGTCTTCAAATTGGCGCGTTGGGGATTCGCGGTGTTCTTCGGGGATGGGAGCCAAGAGCTTTCCTTCATATACGCGTCCGACCTGGCAGAGTGGTTGGTGCGCTTGGCATCTGCGGACACTGAGCACGGCGCGTACTTCGCCAGTCACGATGAGATTCGCACATCCAAGGAATTTGCGTTCGCCGTCCATCAGGCAATGCACCCCCACGCTTCCAAACGCCCGCTGGCGGTCGGCGTTCCTCCCGGTGTGGCTCGTGGCGTGCTATGGATGATCGGGACCGGCGCTGCTGCTCTGCGCAGACGCACGTTGCTCAATGCGAACAAGGCAAACGAATTTCTGGCGGACGCGTGGACCTGCCGATCGGAGGCGTTGCAACGCGCCACCCATTGGCGGCCGGCAACCGACCTGACCACGGGACTCCAACTCACCGCTGCCTGGTATCGAGAGCGCGGGTGGCTCTGAATCCCGTTGACCGGGTGCTTGCCGGATACCTGGGGTTCGTCACCCTGATCATTCTCGTTCGCGGCCCTTTCTCCTCGGCGGCGAACGCGTGGATGTTGGGCATGCACGTGTTGTTCGCTGCGATGCTGTACCTGTACACCAAGCTGGGCTCTGCCGATCGCATTGGGCGCGCGGTACACGTACTGTACCCCATCGCGCTGCTCCTCCCGTTTTACGCGCAAATAGGACTGCTCAACGCCCCGCTGGCCGCGGATGCGGTCTTTGCAAACGACGCCGTCATTCAAGGCTGGGAGGACGCCGTTTTTGGATCGCAGATCTCCTACACGTGGATCCGTAACAAGCCGTCCGTCTTCTGGTCCGGCCTGTTGCACCTTGGGTACTTCTCGTACTACCCCATCGTCACGTTGGGACCGATCCTTCTCGTGTTACGGGGACGCGACCGCGACGGGAGCGCCGTCATGCTCTCGACCATGGTCGCCTTCGCCGTATGCTACGTCGTGTTCGTGCTGTATCCGGTCGCCGGCCCGAACTATGCGTTCGAACATCCCACAGGCCCGGTGCGCGAGGTCTGGAGTGCTAAGCTTGTCTACAGCATGTTGGCAGCAGGATCGTCGTTTGGGGCCGCCTTCCCTTCATCACACGTGGCCGCTAGCACCGCAGCCACCCTCATGCTCTGGCGCGTTTGGCGTCCGCTCGCCGCGATCTTCGCCCTCCCCTTGGTCCTGCTCATCATCGGCACGGTGTATTGCCA
>CAYLZR010000089.1:2645-8363 GCA_964388145.1 uncultured Gemmatimonadaceae bacterium
AACGTGGGCGGCTTTGTCGCCAGAGTGTCGGAAACCGGGCCTACTACTCGATCGTAAGCGCGGCCACCATTCCCAGCAACTCGTGCGGGGTGCACACGTAGGGGTACTCACCTACCGGCGCTCCGGTGAAATCGATCTCGTACACCGCGTTCGGGGCCATCATCAGTTGGCCGTTCATCTCGCCAATGCGATTCGCCATCGCGGCGTTGAGCACGACCTGGGCGCCGTCGGGCACGGTGCCGGGTTTGAATTGCACGTTATGCGGGCCACCGTTGACGTTGATCCAACGGACCGTGTCGCCGACCTTGATGGTCAACTTGTCAGGCACGTATTTATACTCGCCGGCGTCTGTCAGTACCATCTGCACTTCGTGAACCGTTGCCTCGCCACCGGACGAGGAGGTCTCGGCAGCCGAGCTCATCGCTCCCGCCGTCTCGGCAGCCTGAGCATCGCTGCCACCACCACCACAGGCCATAAGGGTCAGCCCAATCACCGCAATGAGCTTCCGCATGTCGTATTCCTCCTGAGAAACCTCAATTGTTCGCGTCAAAATCAACATGAAAGCGGACGGGCGTTCCAGGGAGCGCTCGACCGCTTGTGAATGTATTCACATAATCTACATTGCGAACGGGACAGCGAAAGTCCTGAATTGACGCTTGCTTTTTTGGCCGAATTCAACTACTTCGCACTGGGGCGCAATTCAATGCCCTGCAAGGACTTCGGGCACGGAAAGCCACGCTGGGACGTCCCCCGCAGCCAACCGATTAATCGATGAGGCCCCGACACGCGAATGCCCAGTCCCCCTCCCTGCAGACACCTCGGCCGGCATTGCCGCGAACTCGACGTCAGGGTCCGAATCTCTGACCTCGAGGACGACGGCAAAACGCTTCAGGACGCCGCGGCCACGTGGCTCACGGGTCACACCGAGCGGATTACTTGGGGAGAGCCCTACGTGGATGACGGGCTTCTGATGGTCGACGCGACGATCCACGTGCCCTGCAGGTATCTCGAGGACACGCCCAAGCGCGGGGGCAGCCGGTGTCAGGCCTACGGATATCGGGGCAACACCCCCCGCTCAACCCAACCCACCGAGCGGGCCAAGTTGCAGCTCGGGCACGGGCGCTTTTCGATCATTCAGCGTCGGCTACGCCGAACCCTGGATCTACCATTCGAAGAGCCTCCCGCTCGTTCGCTGCCGGTCGTGCAAGAAGAAAACCCGTGCGCGACCGCCAAATGTCGCACCGCCGACAACCGGATCGGAGCTGCCTGTTGCCGTGATCTGACGCTGGAATTGGATCTCCCCACCCGCAAGAAACGGCTCGAGGCCCTCGTTCGCGCACGGAAAAGTCCGTTCGTATGCCGCGTCAGACGGGACGACGATGACACCCTGGACTGCGAAGTCATATCCGCGTGCGGCTATCTCGAGAACGGCAGCGTCAACTGTACCCTGCATGGCCGGTTGCGCCCCAACGGGCGCCCGGCGAAGCCGTCGATTTGCAGCGAGTGGCCCGACGATTTGGATGAAGATGAAACCGGGCACCCCGGGTGTGTATTACTGGACGACGACGAGAACTAACGCAAAAGCGGGGGCGTCGTGACGCACCTAACGCCCAGCGAAGTCGAGGAGGCTACCCACGGCAGGTATGAGGTGCTCACCCTCATTGGTGAGGGAGGAATGGGCGCCGTGTTCCTGGCGCGCAACAGAGAACTAGGGTCCAAAGTCGCCATCAAGGTTCTGCTGCCGGACGTGCGCTTCAGTCCGGACCGCCTCGCGCGTTTCCGACGCGAAGCCTCTCTGTCGGCGCAGATGTCCCACCCCAATGTTGTTCCCACCTTCGAGTGCTCCATTGACGGCGATCTCGTGTACCTCGTCATGCCGTACGTCGAAGGGATTCCGTGCGATCGCTATCTCGAAGAACATGGCCCATTGTCGTACGACAAGGTCCGCGAGCTTCTCACGCAGATCGGAAGCGCACTGACGTTCGCTCACAACCGCGGCGTCGTCCACAGAGACATCAAGCCCGCCAACATCTTGTTTGAGACGGCCACAGGCCGTTGGCTCCTCACCGATTTCGGCGTGGCCCATGTGTCGAGTGACGTGTCGACACTCACGGCGTCCGGCGCATCGATCGGAACACCGGCGTATATGGCTCCCGAACAATTGGGAGGCGCCGCGGACGTTGATGGACGGGCCGATCTCTACTCCCTGGCCGCGGTGGCCGTCGAGGCGTTGACTGGCGCGCGGCCTCAACCGATGGCCGGCGTGACGGAGATTGGCGAGGCAATCTCGGCAGCCCGTCCGGAATTGCCACCCGGCATCGGTCGAGCGCTTGCCGCTCCGTTAGCGGTGGCGCGCGACGAACGCCCCAACTCCATCGAAGAATGGCTTGCTTCGCTCGACGGCAAGACCGGAAGAAAGAAATGGATGGCGGCAGCGGCTACGGCTGGCGTACTTCTCGTGGCATGGGTCGGGTGGGCATTGCTACCTCGCGGCGCCCCCGTTGTAAACACCACCCCTGTTGTCGCGGTGCTCCCATTCACCGTTTCCGGCTCGGGTGCGGGTCTCGACCTCGATTCCCTGCTCCCTCAGGCGTTCACCTGGCAGCTTCAGACGCTACCCGGCCATCGTGTCCTGCAACCCACAGTTATCCAGTCGCCACGGTTTATCCGCCGGTTTGGCCGCGGCCCCTATGACAGTGAGACGCAGTTTGCCCTCGCCGAGGCGCTCGGAGCGGATGAGGTCGTGCTGGGTACCGTCACCGTCACCGGTGCAACGCTCGACATGCGGATTCGGGTGCACGATGTGGACAATCAGGAGCTGCTGGCAGGCGCGGAGCGACAGGGCCCGGCCGACAGCCTGCACGCGCTGGTCAGCGGGTTGGTGCTCGACGCCTTTGCGAGGCGTATCGCGATCGCACAATCCGGCATCTTGCCGACCCTACCGAAGGGAACACCCGCTGTCGCCGCGTACTTCGAGGGTGAGCGAGCACATCGTCGCGCGGCATACACCACGGCCATCGAGCGTTTCGAAGAGGTGATCCAACTCGATTCGTCGTATGCACCGGCGTACTTCAAACGCATGTTGTCGACGGTCTTGGCGGCGCAGCCAAGCAAAGCCGGTCCGGCGGTTCGGGCTGCACTCCAAACGGCTCTCCAGTTTCGTAGGGATCTCGACACGGTGTCGGCGCAGATCCTCGGCGGATACGAGACGCTGCTGGTCGATGGAGACATCCAAGGTGCAGAAGATCAGATCCGTCGAGTGGTCAACGAGTACCCGGACGCCACTGACGCGTGGTTCTTGTTGGGCTTTGCACGAGCGTGGTTCGGACCGCTCGTGGGTATCGGACTCGGCGAGGCGCGCTTTGCGCTCGATCAAGCCCTCGTGCGGGACCCTTCCTTTGCCGCAGCGATCGCGTACCGGGCCCAAATTGCCGTGTTGGAAGAAGACGAGCGCGCCGCCCGAGAAAACTTCCAGCGCTACCTCACCGTCGACAGCACGTCCGACTGGGCGGCGTTGGTTCGGATGGCAGACACACTCCTGTTTCGGCAACAGCAGGCCCAGCGAGTGCTGCGGACGTTCCCATCGCGTTCGGATCGGATCCTCGAATTTCTCGGGTTAGGCGCGGGGGAGATGTCGCAGCCGGGGGGCACCAGACCATTCGCCATAGCGGCAATCGAAGAGCTGGCGGATCGTGCGTCGACACCGGCCGAACTCGTAACGACGTTCCGGATGCGCATGGCGGTTCACCTGGGCGCCTGGCAGCTGGACCGGGCGAGCGGTGTTATGGCCGAAGCGCGCATCCGCGGAGTGCCCCAATCCGAGATCGACCGTTGGACCGTCCTGACACACGCCGTAGAACTGGAGGATGCGCGGCGGCTCGACGGTGCGACAGCCGCCGCAACGCGCCTCGTGGCAGCCAACGACGAACCGTTCGTTTCGGCATGGCTCGGAGCACGCTGGGCGCGCCGGGCCGGCGCCGATCCGGCGCCGTTCGACAGCCGCCTGTCACGACTCAGCTCGGAAACCGAGTTGGGCCCGCTCGAACAAAGCCTGCTCGACGACCTCGAAGCACTCGATCAACTCGCGGCGGGTGACACCACCGCGGCACTGACTACGTGGGACAACGCTACACAACGGTACTCGGTCACCGAGATGCTGTTCGGGCTCGTCGCGTCACTCTGGCCCCTCCGGCTCGACCGAGCGCGGGTCGCGGCGGCGGCCGGCCGGTGGGATGAAGCCCTGAGGGTGAGCCGGACCTTTCAACGCATGACTGGCTTTCTCGATCAGGTCGCGTGGACTCCGGCACTGTCCGTAAACGCCCAAGCCGCCCTGGCCACCGGCGACACGACGCTTGCGCTGCAGGACTATGCCAGGCAACGCCGGATCTTGGTACTCGCCGACGACGCCGGCATCGCCGTGCGGGATTCCTTGGCCGAGCAAATTCGACGGCTGCGATAGTCGACCGGCCGCGGCATTATCTTTGCCACTCAGCGCATCCTGCATACGGGGTACAAACGTGATGACATCCGCCGGACGAGTCCCTGAAATCACGCCCGAAGAGCTGATTCGCGAGATCGAAACCGGGGGTGCCATCCAGGTGCTGGACGTGCGAGCACCACATCGCCTGGAGAGCGGCTACATCGACCTGCTTCCGGAAGATCGTTTTTTCAACATGGCCGGCTCGAAGATCGTTGCCCTCGACGACGTAGCCGAACTCGGGATCGCCAAGGACCGCCCGGTGGCGGTGGTGTGCGGCCACGGCAACTCGAGTAAGAACATCACGACATTTTTGGAAGAGCGCGGCTATCTCGCACGGTCGGTACGGGGCGGTATGGCCGCGTGGATGAATTCGGCGTATCCACGCCCGCTTCCCGCACCCACCGGTTTCGATCATCTGATCCAGTACGATCGTGTGGGCAAGGGATCGCTGGCCTACCTGCTGATCAGCGACGGCAAAGCCCTGGTCATCGACCCAGCGAGAAACTGGCAGATCTACGTGGACGCTGCCGCGGGCCTGGACGCCAAGATCACCGCGGTCGCAGATACCCATGTCCATGCCGATTACATCAGCGGCGCGTCCGACATGGCAAAGTCTCTCGAGATCACCTACTACATGCACCCCGAAGACAACAGCCACGTGTACGAGGGCACGCCGGGTAAGCTCGACATTACGCCCGTGGACGACGGCATGCAGATCGAGATCGGCAGGGGCGCGATCGCCGCGTTCCACACGCCGGGTCACACCTTGGGCAGCACGACGTTCCTCGTGAGCGAGACGGCGGCCTTCAGCGGAGATTTTCTCTTCGTCAGATCGATCGGGCGGCCCGACCTCGGCGGGCAGATCGGTCCATGGTCCGCCATCCTATGGAAATCGGTCGTACGGGCCAAGGAAACACTTCCCGCCGGCATCATGATCTATCCCGCGCACTATTCCTCGGATTCGGAGCGCCAGGACGATCGCTCTATCGGGGCAACGTTCGAAGCGATCTGCCAATCCACCGCACCACTCCGAATCCAGACCGAAGAAGAGTTCACGGGCTGGGTGAAATCCCACGTGTCATCCTTCCCCGAGGCCTATCGCAAGATCAAGGTCATCAACGTCGGCCTGCTCGAGGTGACCCCTGAAGAGGCCGAGGAGTTGGAGGTGGGCAAGAACGAGTGTGCGGTGGGGTGAGGGCGGACGGGCGGACGGGCGGACGGGCGGACGGGCGGACGGG
>CAYLZR010000090.1:0-3599 GCA_964388145.1 uncultured Gemmatimonadaceae bacterium
CCGTGACGAGCTACAAGGCGTAATTGCACATGAGATGGCCCACATCAAGAATCACGACGCAAAGCTGATGACATTGCTTGCGGCGCTGATCGGCATGATCGCGCTGATGTCGGACGCGGCCTGGCGCTCGCTGCGTGGGGGTGGGGGTGGGCGAGCCAAAACAGGAGGCCGCGGCGGTAAGAAGGGCGGCCTTGGCGCAATCATCCTCGTTGTCTGGCTCCTCTCATTACTAGTCGCCCCGCTCCTCTCTCGACTCCTCGCCTTGGGAGTAAGTCGCAAGCGCGAACTGCTCGCAGACGCGTCGGGGGCACAATTCACACGGAACCCGGCGGCTCTGGCTGGCGCGCTTCGCAAAATCGAAGACGCGAAGTCGGCTACCAAAGCGATAGGCCGAGGAAGCGCACACCTTTGCATCGCGGATCCACTTGGTCGCCGTCTGACACACAAACAAGGGTTCATCGCTGACCTGCTCGCGACCCATCCCCCCATGGCTCTGCGTGTGGCCCGTCTCAAAGCGATGGCATTTCAGTACGAGCGGACGGGGGTGTTGCCGGAGTCGGTTTAGGAGGGTGCGGGGAACGGGGAGCAGCGAACGAGAAATCGACTGGGCGCACCAGAACCAACTCTGCAAACTCTAGTTGCTCCAGGATGACACGCCCCAATCGGCGATCTTGTGCCCCCACACCGTGTCGTGTGATGAGCGTCGCCGCACACCGAATGGCCTCCAGACGATCACGAATGTCACGAGCTGCGGCCTCTCGCGACGCTCGCTCACCGGTCGGCATGACGTACCACATGCGTAACCGTATGCCATCTGCGACCCACGAGCATCACCCAATCAATGCATCAGACGGCAGGACGTTGCGGGCAAAAAAAAGACGGCCGACAACCCCCGAAGGGATCATCGGCCGTCTAGGCGCGAGCTACCCGGAGTCAGGGGATTCCTCCCTCTGTTCTTCTTCCTGACGCCGCCGGGACTGTTGCGTCGCGGTAAGGCTGTCAGGAGCTCCGGCTTCCATCCCCAAGTGGCCCGGCCAGGGCCTCAAGGTTCACTCGTGCGGGCGCTACGATCTGGTCGGGTCGCGGACCGACCGTTCGCACTGCACACCGAGGCGCCACTTCGGCGTGGGTGAGGCGCGCGACTGGCCTCACCTGTCCAAGCGAAAGTGAACACCCGGATCTTCGGCCGCCTAAGCCCTTGGTTAGTAGACGTCCTCCCCGGAATTTTTCTGCCTGGACTCGTCACCCAGGGCGTCTTCGGGACCGAGTCCCGCCCTTCTCCTGAGTGCCGTCGACATTCAATTTAAGAGCGGTCGGAAATCGCGCAAGTGCCGATGTATCTTCGGTTTACGATGTTTGCATGTGCAAAAAATGTGGACGCGAAAACCCTAGAGACACACAGAGTTGGACACCTTATCCACCTCATGTGGAAGGTGTGGAATGTCGGTAACTCGACTTGTGCCACATGGTACATGGGGGGTGAATATCCAATATCCAATCTCGAATATCCAAGATTTGAATGTTCAATATTGGATGTTCAGTGGACTTCTCACTCACTAGAGATCTCCTCGTACACATACGGCTCGCTCTCTTCAACCGGCGCAAACAACATCCCGGCGCCTGTTGTCGCAAACCATCCGCTCAGCAGCTTGTTCGAACCGGCACGATCCGGTTCCTGTAGTAAACCCCCGAGCCAACGCTTTACGTGACGCAGTTCGGGGGCGCGCTTCGACAACATCGAAATTACCGCGCCCACCGCTTGGGTCGCACGAATGAAGTGGGCCAGTGCATGAGCCCGCTGTGCAAACTCGTACGCCCGGACACCGGGTTCGTCGTACAGCAGTGAACCCTCGTACGGATCGGCCGGCGGTGCGTCCATCCGAGGCCCCATGTAGACGAACACCCGGCGCCCTTCCCTCCGCCGCTCGACCATGGCAGCGGCGGTTTCACCGCTCAGGCGCGCAGCATGAATGAGGTCGTCGTCAGCCAAGAGGCCAACCGCCCCGGTCCACTCGAGCACCGCCAGAGCGCTTTCCAACGGACACCCGACCTCGTCGTCGTATGCCAAGAACCGAGGAGCGTCCCCGGCGCGCGAAAAAAAATGTCCGAGCGCCTCGCCCCGACCGGCAAATTCAAGGGTCGTTCGCGCTGTCACCGGTGCGGCAGCCATTGTGATGAGAATGCTAACTTCATTGTCTCCGGCACTCGACGGTACAGGTACGGTCCTTGCGGCTTCAGAACAATGTCAACCTCGCGAAGGTGTGCAATGAGGAACAAGATGCTGCTCGGTTTGGCCTTACTCCTGGCACCCCAATCCCTCCTGGCCCAGGGCTTACGTGAAGTACCACAACGATTTGTGTTCGTCCAGCCCCTCGGATTGATACTCGGCGTAGCCACCGCGGGCGTCGAGTTCAAGATCGGACGAACGACGACGCTCGAAATTGGCGGCGTGGGTGTGTACTCCCAGGAGGACGGAATCAAGATATACGGTGGCGGGCCGGGTGTCGGCGTCCGCAAATATTTCGGCGGGGCCGAAGCAGCGGGCCTCGTGCTCGGCGGACGCGTAGACGGGGTCTGGCTACAGGCCGACAACACAGGGGCCCAGCGACAGTTCCTGACGACGCAGCTGCTGCGAGAGCGCCGAGATCATCTCTACCTCGGCGTTGGCGTGTTGTTCGGATATCGCTGGGTCTCGACCAGCGGTTGGTTTGCCGAACCTGCCATCAGCTACGAGTACTTCGCCGGGCCTCGCCCGTTGGTTCCTGGCTCTCGCGATCTGCAGGACCAACTGGGGTTATCGATCGGAGTCGCGGTCGGGCTCGCGTGGTAATCGGGCAGCGCTCACTTGCCCAGAATGCCGGCCGGGCGCATGGTACAAGCATGAAAACTCTTCTCGCGTTCCTGCTGATCGTGACGCCAACCCCGTTGGTGGCGCAAAGACGAGACTTCGATCGAGACAGAGACAGCGTGCAGACCCGGATCCTCAGGCGCTGGGTCGGCGCGAAGGTGAATGGTCTTCCGCTTTGGCTTGATTTCTTCGGCGATTCCATGCTGGTCGTGAGCGACAACGTCCGAAATCATCCGGTCGATTACAGGCTGACGCCACGCAACTTGATCATCTACGGCGATACAGCGCTGAGCCACATGCTGTACCACGTCTTCCACCGATTCCACGACTCGACTGAGGCATTCGTGCCGACGTTTCAGTTCGGCCTGCGTTACAGATTCTCACTTGAAAAGCTGCTCATCGATGACGAATCCAACGTCACAATCACGATGACCGAGCAGAGCCCGTTGGCCCGTCCGATTGAAGCTCGCTGGATCGCCGACCTTCCCGACAGTAGCCAGATGGAGCTCTTCCTCTCGAGAAGTGGGGATGCATCGCACCGAATTCGCCCTGGCGGATCTCGCGTGTTTGGCAAATGGGAACGGCGTTCCCGGGAAATCGAGTTCGACTGGACACCCGACTCTCTGGAGGTATCTGATTCAACGTTGATCTGGACGGGTCTGTTTGACGCTCAAGGTCAGCAGATCGTGCTTGACAATATCGGCCGCGGAACGAGCGTGACGATCTTCCGCCGAATAATACGGTGAAACGT
>CAYLZR010000090.1:3699-8294 GCA_964388145.1 uncultured Gemmatimonadaceae bacterium
AACAGGCCTTCGGCACGATCGAGCCGGTACTCGACCTCCGCTGCGTGGGTTGCCCCAAACTTCACATTGGGCTCGACCATTCCCGTGAAGCGGCGCACCATGACGAGCGCCTGGGTGACTTCACAATAATCGGGCTGCCTGTCGGTGTATCCCGAGATGAGCAGACCCCTCAAGAACGGCAACGTTTCGGGGTCGTTGAGGACAAACAACGACTCAAGTATACGGGGGCTGAGGAAGCTCCGCAGATGCGGGTTGCCGCGGATATCGTCGAACAATGCGACGAGTTTGCCGGCGGCACCTTCGGACGGATAGAAACGAGCCGTCTCAGCGGCGGCACCCAGGAAAGCGTGATGGGCGTCAGACACGAGGAAGTTTTCGAACAGGGGCCATTGTCTCGGGGGATGTCGCTCCGCGAGCGAAAAAAACGAGAAATATCGTCGCGCGAGTGGAGCGGCTTCGTCTTCGAGAACCGTGCACAATCCGGCAACTCCGTAGCGTTGCGCGACAAGGGCCGCGGCTGCGGCGTGCTGCAGCCTTTCGAGTTCCGACGTCCGGAACGTCTTGACTCTGAGAGCGGCGTCGGTGGTAGTGCGGGCCAGCTCGGGGAGTCGAGCCAGCAGCCGCAGGAGCAAGCCGTCCACCTCGTCGAGCGCGGGTTCGCCGTAGTGGTCATCTTGGCGCCACGCCCTATGAAGTGCTTGCCAACCCAGATCGCTCAGTTGCGCCGCCTGCCAAGAATGCTCGAAGGCCTCCGGCGTCGAGGCGTTCAGTAACCGTCGCAGCGCTTCGGCAAAATGAGGGATGGGATTGGACATCTAAACGGAACTTACTCGACTATCGGCCCGCCACCACTCCCATCGCGGCACGAGTGCGGGTTGCGGCCTGCTCTCGGGTGAGCAGATTGCCTTAGGCGCGGAGGCAAACCAACGTAGCGCACTCACCTCTCAGCGACGGAAAACGTGTCGAAAAAGGTACTCGGCAATCTTTTTGCACTGGGAATCGCACTGCTGGCATTTGCCGGTTGCGGGAGCGATGCTCCCATTCTCATTGGCTTGACGGGTCCATTTTCTGAAAGCCGCGGCGTCTCGATGCGACAAGCCGCCGAGCTGGCGGTTCGCGAAGTTAACGCGCGCGGTGGGATCGCGGGGCGACCTCTCCAACTGCTAGCGGTAGACGACAGCGCGGACACCGACATTGCGGCGCGCGTCGCTAGGCAGTTCTCCAACAACCAGCGTGTCGTTGCGGTGGTGGGCCACCTCACGAGTAGTACGACGCTGGCCGCCGCGCCCGTCTACAGCGACGGTGAGAATCCGCTCGTACAAATCTCCCCATCCGCCTCGAGCCCGCTCATTTCGGACGCCGGGCCGTACACGTTCCGGATCTGTCCGTCCGACCTCTTGCATGGAACCCGTCTGGCTGAGTGGGCCCGCACACAACTCGGAGCCGACCGTGCGGCCATTCTTTATCAAAACGACGACTACGGCCGTGGGATACGTTCGACATTCGCATCGATTTTTTTGGACCTGGGCGGGACCATCGTCGCCGAAGATCCGTACATCGACGATGTTCCGAGTTTTGCGCCGTTTTTGGAACGAGTACGCCAACAGGGAGGGGCGGACGTCCTCTTCATCGCGGGTACGAGCCAGAGTGGAGAGAGGATTAGGGCGACGTTGGATTCCATCGGTTGGAACGCCCAGCTCCTCGGTGGTGATGAAATGGTGGGAATCGAGGAATCCATGAATGCCGAGGGCATGTTGATTTCGACCGCCTACTTGCCGGATCAACCCGGCGACCGCAACAGTGAGTTTGTGCGCTCCTATCGCTCCGCCTTCTCAAACCAGCTTCCCGACCACCGGGGTGCCGGCGCCTACGACATCATTCATCTGCTGGCACAGGCAATCGAGGAGGTCGGGCCCGAACGATCCCGCATCCAAGACTATCTGTCTCGCGTGGGTCGTGACATCGTACCATTCGAAGGCGTGACCGGCACCATCAGCTTCGATCTGAACGGCGACGTCGAGTCAAAGGATGTGGTTATCGGCGTCGTTACAGGTGGACGTCTGGTGACAGCAGCGGGTCAATGAGCTGGTACCGCCGTCTCAACACGCTGCGCGTGCGCGTCATTGTCGGTGAAGGAGCGCTGGTTCTCGGAATTGCGATTATCGCTATTTCTGGAATCGCCGCTCTCCGACGTGTAAGCCGAACCGTCTCGGAAGAACTTCAACTCAACACGCAGCTCGGGCAGGAAAGCGGTGCGATGGCCGCGGCGCTTTTTGACCAGATTCGCGCTGCCGAACAATACCTTTCCGACCCAGCCGTCGATGTGCGGCTGCAATTTGCTGACGCCGGGGAATTTGCTTACGAGAGTCAGCGGCGGCTACGATTCATCACCGGATTGGCGGAAGAAGATCGCATAACCGTCAATCGCATCGCAGACACGCACGCGCAGGTAGAGGCGTGGTACGCCTACGTGCATGCGTTACATGATATCGGATTCGGCCAGCTCGATGCGACCGCTCAGGCCGCCGATTCTGCCAGAGCGCTGGCCGCAACGCTGATCACCTATCTCCGCGATTTCACGGCGCGACAGGCCTCGACTTCTGAAGCCACGGGTAATGTTCTCGTCGGTATGGCACGTGACCGCGAGATAATGATGTGGCTCGTCTTGGCGCTTGCCGTGATGATCGGAACCGCGATCATGCTCGCCACCGTGCAGTCGATGGGTCTCCCCCTCGCGAGACTGGCAAACTTCGCCCGTCGGTTGGGGACAGGCAATCTTCGTCCCGTCGAACTTGGTTCCATGCCACGCGAGCTCGAAGAGGTAGGAACGGCGATGACACTAATCGGCACGCATCTCCGATCGCTGGTCATCGAAGTATCGCAGCAAAGCGAGCGGATCCTGGCGGCGTCCGGCGATCTATCGGCAATGAGCGACCAACTTGCAGCGTCAGGTGCCATGATTTCTACAGCGATGGTCGAGATATCACAGGGGGCCAGAGCGCAGGTCGACTCGCTTCACAAAAGCGAAACGGCCACGGATGCATTGCAGCACTCGGTTCAGCGTAACGCGGAGGCTGCCGGCAAAGTCGCCGACGTCGGTAGTCACATCCACCGATTGGCCGTCCGGCACCATGATGACGTTAGTGCCGCAGGCACGACACTACTCGACTTGAGCAATATTGTCCAAACGAGTGCACAGCAGGTCGAGCAACTGGCCACACTCTCGGCATCCATCGATGAGTTTGTCGAGCTGATAAAGCAGGTATCCTCGCAGACGAACCTTCTTGCGTTGAACGCCGCCATCGAAGCAGCACGTGCTGGTGAAGGCGGATTAGGCTTTGCTGTGGTTGCCGATGAGGTACGGCAACTCGCCGATTCCAGTGCGGGAGCAGCCGACGCAGCTACTAACACCATCCAAGAAGTTCTACGACAGGTTGATCACGTAACCGCAACCATGGAGGATGGACGGCGGCACGTTGGCGGAATTGAGACGGTGGCCCAAGCCGCAGCATTGGCACTCGAAGAGATCACCACGGCCGTCGGCGACGTGCAGCGCGAGGCGCATGTGGTCGAGCGGGCAGCACAGACCAATCTAAAAACAGTCGGCCAAATAAAAAAACTGCTGCGGGGTGTGTACGACGCGGCTCAAGCGCAGGCCGCGTCGAGTGAGGAAGTTTCGGCAGCGGCCGAAGAACAGACTGCTTCGACCGAGGAGATTGCCGCACAGGCCGGCGAGCTGGCTCGCGCCGCGAAGCAATTGCAGGGACTGATTCAGGGACTGCGAACCTAGCGCTTCTTTTTTACCTTCCTCGCGGCCGGCCTGACGGCCTTCTTCTTTACCGTTTTAGTGGCCTTTTTGGCCGTGACTTTCTTGCCGGCCTTCGCCTTGGAGGCGGGAGCCGCTTTCTTTCTTACAGTGTGGGGCGGTTTCGATACCGTCGCCTTCCTGGGGGGTTTCTTCGCCCGAGTTCTTCCCCGACTCTTTTTTCCGGCACCTCTTATCGCCACCAGCAACTCCTCACCTTCCTCGAATCCCAGCAGCCCACGGCGCACCGCATACTGCACGAGTTCGGTCGCATCCGACTCGTGAAAATCTCCCAAACCGGCTCCAGCACGGATCATGTTCACAATGGCGTCTGCCACCGGGCTCCTGAGAACGCTCGCGATCCCAGGCAGGCTCTCGAGTAGGGCGGAGATCTGGTGACCACCCAGTTGTGCTGCCATCGACGCTCCTCACTGCGGTTGGGTTGGGGAGCGGCAACCTAAGAAGTCCGAGCCGCCACGTCAAGCGCTGCTCGGAAGCGAAAAATATCCATAACTCAATGTCCATAAACGAGTTACAGGTATGACGGCCATTGTAGTTCGTGCGGGAACCATCCAGCTGCGGGCTCGGGAACGGGTGAACAGCGCCGTTCCGGAAGAGGTCAGCTCTGCGAGGACTCCGACCGGGCCGGTGTGCGACGCTTCTGTTTCTTCAGTGGCACTTGCGCCCGGCGATACACGACCCATTCGGATTGCGAAAGCATCTCGGCCAACACCGCCCGGGTGCGCTGGTTTATGGGCATGTCCAGATGCATTTCCATCAGGTAGTCGGC